>NZ_JAYMNS010000008.1:0-155867 GCF_036941035.1 Candidatus Merdisoma sp. JLR.KK006
ACAAGAAACAGAGAACAAGTTAAAAATGACTTGTCCTCTGTTTTTTACTTACTGCATACTTGTTATTTCTTTGAAATTTTCGTATGCTGTATCATTTTTTAATATTTCTACCATTTCTGGTGTAATTATTTTTTCAAATGTTTTTAAATTATCCGGCTCTGTAACCTTTGATAAAATAAAATTTTTTAGCATGAGTGTTAATGGTTCTCCTATGGCGGATTTATAATTAAATCCAATTAGTTGCATAGTCTTAAGAGTATCTACACTGATTAACTCCTTAATTTGCTCATAAGACTCAACTTGAGATTTTACAACATCAACAGCCTCCGGACCAATTTGTTCAGCAGATGATATTTGAGATTTTTTTATAATTTCTAAAATACGTGATACTGTATTATGTAGATGTTGAATATCCTCATCACTAATAACTACTTTTTCTAATTCAGATTTATACGCTTGAGCAATTCTAACAGCTTCTTCTCGCTCACTAAGCAACTCATTGATTATTTCATCATATGTGCTACGAATTTTTTCAATATTTTTTTCTTCTTTTATTGCTCGAATTTTACTTGAAACCGCAGTGGCTGTTCCTTTAACTGCCAGTTCCGCTAAAGCTGTTCCAAGAGAAAGTAATTCTGTTGTATATATTTCATTCATAAGTATTCCCTCCCAATAATTTTATAATCGAATTATAGCATTTGGGGCAAATTAAAACAACAAGATTGTTACGCAATAGAACACCGTTTTTGAGAGCAGACATATAAAACCCTTACCCCGCCACTTCAATACCTGCAAAGCTGCATAAATCAAGGACAAAATAACCCCTACTGCGTAACAATCCCCATAATAGATTGAGGGCGAAAGCAGTCTGCTGATTTCGCCCTCTTGACTACCCACAAGCAAAGGCGGGAAAAGCTGTCAAGGGTGCGTAGCGCGAAGTCTACCCTTGACAGCTTTTCCTGTCTTTGCTACCTACTATCGGTCGAAGCGGAATTTCAATATGGCTTCAATCAGTTTTGCCTTTAATCTGTCCTGCGTATCGTCATTGATATGCCCTTTATACATAGACAGATATTTGATGTATGCGGTATAGTGCCGCAATACTGCGTCTACCGCTTCTGGCTCTCCGGCAACGGCTTTTTCGATTACCTCAAAAGGTATCAGCTTTTTGTTCCTCATGTTTCAATTTCTCCCATTCTTTTCGTAACTGTTTCAGCGCAACATTTCTTCTGTGGTTTATCGTACTTCTGCAACGCCCGTACTGTCTGCCGATGGCTTCATCACGATAGCCAACGAAGTAATAAAGCAACAAAACTTCCCGCCTTAACTCCGGCAATTTTGATAATGCCGTTGCCAACCGTTCATCATCAACGATAACTTCCTTTCCTAACACAATAAATACAGTCGGCTTATCCTGTTTTTCAAAGTAGCTGTCCATAGCAGACGGTTCAAAATATCGTTCTGACATCAGATAGTCAAGGGATATTTCTCTTGCTTCTTTCCTCTTCAAATCCCGCCATGCGTTAATTGCTTCATGGCGCAGGACAATCTTGCAGAACGCATGGAAAGCATATTCGATATGTTCCATGAACTGTTCAGAATATCTCATTTTCTCTCACCCCCTTTCTTCCCAGTAGGGGGCTATTACAACAAATGCTCATACAGCATAAAGTGGCATAAGCATTTGAGTAATACGAGTTATCAAGACATACTAAATGATTTGACAGTTCATATTCATGGGTAGTATATCCCCTAAACGAACACTGCGTTTTTTTGACAGAAAATAGTTTGTCTGATTTTGCGGATATAAAAATAACACGACGGTACCTCCTGATACCGCCGCATTATTAGTCATGGTTTCTAAAAGTCCTCCGCTGTCCGTTTTGAAGAAACGGCGGCTTATGAGTATTACCAAAAAGAAAGAGCCGATAACCGCATTTTTAATCTGCGTGTTATCGGCTCTGCGTCTGTGCGTCTGGCTCTTTGATAACTGATATATTCATTTGTTGTACGTTAATAATGGTTTCGTGCTTGCATTTCGGGCAATATAGGGGAAAGTTTTTCAGTTCGGTATCACTCCGCATTTTTAACCTTGTTTTGCTTTGGCATATGGGGCATATTATCCATTCGGTATTCATGTTAAATACCCCAATCCCTGCTAATCATTTGCAGTTTTACCATATGCGGGTAAATCCTGCCGGTGTTCATCAGTTTTTCTGGCGTTCCCTGTTCCGCAACAGAACCGTCTGAAAGCACAACCACTTTATCCGCGCCGCTTACGGTACGCATACGGTGGGCGATAACAAGTACGGTCTTATCCTTTATCAGCCTTGATAAAGCAGCCTGTATCAATGTTTCGTTTTCCACATCAAGGCTTGCCGTTGCTTCATCAAGTAAGATGATAGGGGAATTTTTGAGGAAAGCGCGGGCGATTGAAATTCTCTGCCTTTCCCCGCCGGACAGTTCGCAACCATTTTCACCAATCATACTGTGATACCCGTCCGGGAGCTTTGTCGCAAATTCTTCACAATTTGCCAGTCTTGCCGCTGCAAGCACTTCTTCGTCGGTCGCGTCCTTTCTGCCTATTCTGATATTCTCCATAATTGTGTTGTTAAACAGCGTCACATCTTGAAATACGATAGAGTACAGCGACAGCAAGGTTTCCGGCTCTATTTTCGATATATCCATACCGCCGACAGTGATTTTCCCCTTGCTTATATCCCAGAACCGCGCGGCAAGACGTGATACCGTAGTTTTACCGCCGCCGGACGGTCCGACTAAGGCGGTAACTTCTCCCTGTTTTGCCGTAAAGGACACGTCTTTCAATACGGTTTCCCCGCTATTATAAGCAAATCCCACATGGTCGAACACAATATCGTAACCTTTATTTGTTACTCTGTCTGTTCCTGTCTGAATAGGCTGGTCAAGAATTTCATTCATGCGGTTTATGTTCGTTTTGGTGGAGATTACCGCAGCAAGATTTTGCAATGCACCCTCAAGCGGGGCATATAGCCTTGAAGCCACAAGCAAAAACATAAAGAATAGCGGAATATCAATTTCCCCACGAATGAGTAGCGCAGAACCTACAAGCGCAACCGTAGCAATCCCAAACTTTAATATCAGCGTAGAGGAAACAACAAAAAGGGCAGTCCCAAGCTCTGTTATAATGTGCCGCTTTTCCACATAGTCAATTTTTTTGCCAAGCCCTTTCAGATAGCTTTCTTCCGCATTGTTCGCCTTTAAGTCCTGTAAACTTTCGATACACTCCTGTACGCCGCCTTCAAGCGCAACATTCGCCGCTACAGATTTACGGTTGAAGTATTCCTGTATGCGGGCTGAAAAGAATGTGATTGTAAATGCAATCGGCAAAACCCAAACCGCCGCAAGAGCCATTCGCCAGTCGTAAGCGAAAAGGCAAACTGCAATCAGCGTTGTAGAAATAAGGGAGCCTGCCAATGCGGGTACATAATGGGAAAATGCCTGTTCAAGAGTGGCGCAGTCGCCCATAATCGAATTTGTCAAATCAGCAAGGTCTTTTTTTCCAAAAAATGACAGCGGGATTTTACGGAGCTGTTCTGCTAAGGATATACGCCTTACACCGCTTTCCACATAAGTCGCTAAGTAAGTGGCGTTATACTGAAACCATGTCACAATAAAAATAAAGCATAAGCAAACCAGAGCACCAACCGCGTAGAACGCAACGCGGCTTCCATTTATGCCCCCGTTCATAGTATCAATGACAAAGTAATAGAGCAGTCCGACGGGAAGCATAAAGGATATATCCTGTGCGACACAAGCAATACAGCCCTTTATCAAATCGACAGCCCCCTGTCTTGATAACGCAAAACGTCTTTGCAATGTCTTAATCATGCGTTTACCTCCTTTGCAATCTTCCATTCTGCCGCTTTGGAATAATTCTTCCACATTTTTGTAAATATGCCATTTTGCTCTATCAGTCCGCTATGTGTGCCGCTTTCGACAATTTCACCGTCTTGCAGTACATAAATGCAATCCGCGTCTGTGATTGACGACAGCCTGTGTGCAATCATAATGACGGTCTTTCCCTTTGAAAGAGCAGATAGAGCCTGTTGCACGCGCACCTCATTATCGGGGTCGGCAAACGCGGTTGCTTCATCAAGAATTAGGATAGGCGCATTTTTCAAAATTGCGCGGGCAATCGCTATTCTTTGCTGTTCGCCGCCGGACAGATACACGCCTTTTGTGCCGACAACCGTATCAATGCCATTCGGTAATTTTTCAATAATATCCAAGCACTGTGCAGCTTCCAGAGCATGGGCGATTTCTTTGCGTGTAGCGTTAGGTTTTGCCATACGCACATTTTCTAATATGGACGCTTTGATAAGGCGGCTGTTCTGAAATACAAAAGATACCTTATTCATCAATGTTTCTTTCGGAATGTCACGTATTTCGGTATTGCCTATCAGTACGCGCCCTTTTTGAGGGTCAAAAAACCTTGTGACGATATTTGCAAGCGTTGTCTTACCGCCGCCGGACGCTCCTACTAATGCTACTGTCTGCCCCGGCTTTATTAAAAGTGATACATCATTGAGTGCGTTTTTCTCTCCGTCATAGCTGTAACTAACGTGTTCCAATGTAATTCCATTATTTTTAGGAATATTATTCACGCTGCTTTCAGATAATGGTTTTTCGTTCAGCACTTCATCAATCCTGTTGATTGCGTCGCCTACAATCATTGCGTCCTCGCTCATAAACATAATTTTTGTAAGCGTCGTACCAATGACGGGAGTAATCACAATATAGAAGATAAGGTTTAACAGAAGTTCATTTGTTACGCCGCCCCTTGTAAAGAGAATACCCCCGGCAATCAGAAACGCGAATACGCCGTTAATTGCTGTTGTATAGAACATCATAGGCAGACGCAGCCCCTTTGTATATGCAATTACCCATGTTTCGTAATTGTCTATCGCGTCTTTGAAGCGTTTGAAAGAAAAAATTGTCTGCCCGAAAGTCTTTACTACGGGTACGCCCCGCACATATTCAACAGCTTCGTTTGACATATCAGCAAGCGCATTTTGATATTGTTCCATTCGCTTTTCCATGTCTTTTCCTGTCATTTTCATCATAATCAGAAAACCAAGCACAACTGGAACAAGGCTTAAAAGCCCTAACCGCCAGTCAAAGGCAAGCAACAGGAAAAGCAGCCCTATGGGTGTGGCAATCGCCCCCGCTTTGTCGGGAAGCCTGTGTGCAAGATATGTTTCCGTAGCGGTACTGGAAGTATTTACTATTCTCCGCAGCTTTCCGCTTCCATACTTTTCCGTTACCCCAAGCGGCAAGGCTGTAATATGGCGCATAAGCTCTTTTCGGATATTTGCGGCAACCCGGAACGCGCTCATATGCGAACACATCAAGGCGGCTATGTAGACAACAATAGAGATAACCGCAAACAATACCGCAGACCAACCGTAGCTTGTAACATTCCCCGCCTGTGAGAAATTCGGGGAAACTTCCAGTATGTCGTGAATGATACGCCATATATACCAAAAAGGCACAAGAGCTAACAGCGCACTCATTACGGACAATACCCAAGAAAGATAGGTTAATATTCTGTGCCCTCCGGCATAGCCCATCAGTCTTGATAGATTAGACTGTTTTTTCATTGAAAAAAACCTCCTTGAAAATTTTTTATGATATGAGGACTAAATAACTGCCCTCGAATATCCTTATTTGATTAGTGGTGTCTTTATGAAGTTAGCTAAAACTAACCTATGCGTCAAATATAATGGAAAGTGTAAACTTTCCATTATCAAATCTTATTATCACATTTATTTGTAATCGAGCCTGCTCGATTTATTATTGCCCCATAATTTTCATCCACCCGGCGGTATAGAAAGCTCTCATTTCTTTCAAATAGTGCTTTGCTTCTTCAAGCGGCATTTCATGTATAATCAGCTCAAAAAATGTGTTGAACATTCCCGTAATCAAAATATGCTCTAACCGTTCATCAATGGGCGGCGCTGGTCTGCCTAACTTTTCAAGAACTGCTAAATAATCATGTGTTCCTTTTGTTTCTATTTCCACCATTTCATCAATCAGCTTTGAAAAACGTGTTCCCTCCGAACAGCAAAGTATGAGCTTAAATTCATTCAAGTGTTCATAGGCGTACAAGAGCATTTCATACATATACACGCCGGAAGTAGAAGTAAGATTGTCGGGCTGTTCCTCTGGCGGTATTTCTGCAAATTCTTTCTGTGCCTTGCAAAAGAGTTCCAATAAGAAATTGTAGTGTTCGCCTACCAGTGCTTCAAATAAATCCTCCTTGCTGTTATAGTAGCCATAAAACGCGCCTGTCGTTACCCCCGCCGTTTTGACAATATTCCGCAGGGAAGCAGACTTATAGCCTTTTTCAAGAAATTCCTGCATGGCGGCTGAATGGATTAAATGTAGTGTTGTCTGCTCTGCTTCGCTCATTTTCTCCCCCCCTTGTATATAACGGTGTTATATATCGCTGTTATATGATACTGCAAATCAGAGAATTTGTCAATGGCACAAAAAAATTTTTGCTGATTTATTCTGTGGCATTGGCATTTCTCAAACTTCCCCGTATTAAGAAACAAGGAAAACTTTTTGAAGAATTTCTCTCAAAACTCCGTCAAAACTGCCCTGTGTGGTGTTGTAGGTAGTGAGAGGAATTATCAGAGGGTTTGGGATTCTTCCCAACAAGCAAAATCTGTCCAGCAAGCCGTAGCGCGGACGGGCAGATTTACGGAAATGGGTACCCGTTTCCTATGCTTGCTCCGAAACTTATCATTTCGCAAATACGGAAAGGAAGGGAAAAGAATGGATTGGGAACCAGAAATCAAGGACAGCGGCTATCTGCCGGAAAAAGGGAAGCCGACAGAGGAAACCGTCTGCTACAAAATCGGCGGCACATACTATGAAGTGTCTACCTCCTGCGGCGGCTCGGAACGGCTCCGCGACAAGATGATACGGCTCATAAAATCGGAAACCGTCAAACCGCCCAATGACAAACAGGGATAAGTGCGCTATAATAAAGTTAGCACTACTGTTTGTCGGGCGTTCATTACAGGAGGAATGAACATATGACAGCAAATACATATAAGCCCGGACAGATAACAGCATTATACGCCCGTCTTTCGCAGGAAGATACGTTAGAGGGCGACAGCAACAGCATTGTGAACCAGAAAGCAGTCCTCTCCAAATATGCGGCGGACAACGGCTTTTCCAATCCCGTTTTCTTCATTGACGATGGTGTATCGGGTGTGACGTTCGACAGACCAAATTTTAACAGAATGATTGCAGAAATCGAAGCCGGAAACGTGGCAACGGTCATTGTCAAGGATATGTCAAGGTTAGGGCGCGATTATCTGAAAGTTGGCTACTATACGGAAATCTTTTTCGTAGAACGTGACGTTAGATATATCGCAATCAATGACGGTGTGGACAGCGCAAAAGGCGACAACGATTTTACCCCGTTCCGTAACTTGTTCAACGATTTTTACGCCAAAGACACAAGCAAAAAGGTACGGGCAATCAAGCGGGCGCAAGGACAGGCGGGGGAACATCTGACAAAGCCGCCTTACGGCTGCATGGTAAGCCCTGCTGACAAGAAGCAATGGATTGTGGACGAAGAAGCCTCCGCTGTGGTGAAACGGGTTTTTGATTTATGTATCGGTGGGAAAGGTCCCATGCAGATAGCAAAAATCCTCAAAGAAGATAAGGTACTGACTGCCAAAGCCCACTACGCAAAGAAAAAGGGGAAAGCACTTCCCGAAAATCCCTATGACTGGAGGGATAGTACCATTGTCGGTATTTTGGAGCGTATGGACTACTGCGGGCATACGGTGAACTTCAAAAGCTATTCCAAATCCCACAAGCTGAAAAAGCGGATTCCTACCACAAAGGAACAGCAGGCGGTTTTCTATAATACCCATGAAGCGATTGTGGAGGACGCAGTTTTTGAACGAGTGCAGGAACTAAGGGCGAACAAACGCCGCCCAACAAAAGCAGACCGACAGGGCTTGTTCTCCGGCTTGGTATACTGTGCGGATTGTGGGAGCAAATTACACTTTGCCACTTGTAAAAGTTTTAATGGCTCACAAGACCATTACCGCTGTGCAAAGTACAAGAGCAATACGGGAAGCTGTACGGCTCATTTTATCCGCAAGGAAGTGTTAAAGCAGATAGTATGGAGCAGAATATTTGATGTGACCGCCCTTTTCTTTGATGACATCATGGCTTTCCATGAAATGATGTATCAGCAACGCTCCGCTGAAACAGAAAAAGAAATGAAGCGCAGGAAGCGGGAAGTCGGACAGGCGAGGAAGCGGATAGCGGAACTTGACCGTATCTTCAAGCGGATTTATGAGGACGACATAAGCGGTGCAATCAGCCATGACAGATTTTTGAAGCTGTCCGCAGAGTATGAAACGGAACAGCGGGAACTGGAAGAAAAAGTTAAGGCAGACCAGCAGGAAGTCGATACTTACGAACAGAATAAGAGCGATTTTGACAGCTTCGCCGCGATTATCCGCAAGTATGTGGGGATAAAGGAACTCACCCCCGCAATCGTCAATGAATTTATCAAAAAAATCATAGTCCATGCGCCGGAAAAGGTGAACGGGAAACGGGTACAGAAAGTAGATATTGTTTTCAATTTTGTGTGTGAACTCAATTTCCTTTCTGACATGCAACCGAAACGGCAAGGCGCATAGGAACTCAAAAAGACGGTATAGCCCTTGTAATCGGGGCTATACCGCCTAATCTGAAATTACTTCCCTCTAACCGTAAACATTTGATTTTCCGGGGTTTTTGAGCAATTTTGATACAATCCCGCCAGCCGATTAACGCTTGCTGAACTGCGGAGCGCGACGAGCCGCTTTGAGGCCGTACTTCTTACGCTCTTTCATTCTCGGATCACGTGTCAGGTATCCGGCCTTTTTAAGAATCGGACGATATTCCGGATCTGCCTGAAGCAGTGCTCTTGCGATACCATGACGAATGGCTCCTGCCTGTCCGGTATATCCGCCGCCGTGTACATTCACCAGTACATCGAACTTGTCGGTAGTCTCGGTTGCCGTCAGAGGCTGACGAACGATAACCTTCAAAGTCTCCAGACCAAGGTACTCGTCAATGCTTCTCTTATTGATGGTAATATTTCCGGTGCCAGGTACCAGGTATACTCTGGCGATTGATTTTTTTCTTCTGCCTGTTCCGTAAAATCTTGAATTAGCCACTGTAGATTTCCTCCTTCCGCTTTCTCACTTAAAATGTTAATACTTCCGGCTTCTGAGCCTGATGATTGTGCTCCGGGCCAGCGTATACATGAAGCTTGGTGTACATCTGTCTTCCCAGCGGTCCCTTCGGAAGCATGCCCTTAACGGCAAGCTCTACCACTTTTTCCGGTTTCTTTGCCATCATCTCACGCAAGGTAGTCTCTTTCATACCGCCTACGTACTCGGAATGATGATAGTAAATCTTCTGATCCAGCTTTCTGCCGGTTACTTTTACCTTATCTGCATTTACGATAATTACATAATCACCTGTGTCAATATGAGGTGTAAAGATCGGCTTGTTCTTGCCTCTCAAAACCTTAGCCACCTCAGAAGCTAAACGTCCTAATGTATATCCTGAAGCGTCAACCACATACCATTTTCTCTCAATCGTTGCCGGACTGGCCATGAAACTCTTCATTGGTTCTCCTCCTGAAAAATTATTCAATACTCTATACCCAAAGGATATACCGCCGTGCATACCTCTTCGGGGTAGATGGACTTCGTCCAATACCATATGAAAAAATGCCTTTACCGGGGCTTGGATCCGGCATTTTTGCACTTCGTCGCACCAAAATATTATAGTACACTCACCCTTGCGTGTCAACCCATTTTTTCCAAATATTCAGCCGAAAATTCTACTCCCTCATACGCCATCCCAATCAGTGTCAGCCCTTTCGCCGGAGCCGTAGGGCCGGCAGCCTGCCGGTTAAGAGCCTCTAACACAGCCAGTATATCTTCCGGCTCCTTCATGCCGCTTCCTATTTGAATCAAAGTCCCGGCAATAATTCTTACCATATTATAGAGGAATCCGTTTCCCGACACTTGAATGCGAATCAGCTCCCCCTCCCGTCTCACCTCTAAGGAATAAATGGTCCGAACCGTAGTCTCTGCCTGGGTATGAATACTGCAGAAGCTTTTAAAATCATGCTCTCCCAGAAAATAAGGACAAGCTGCCCTCATTCGCTCCACATCCAGCGGATGGCGATAAAAATAAGTGTTCAGCCGTTCACCCGGCAGTTCAAATTCCCGATTCAGGATCCGGTATTCATAATATTTCGTACAGGCACGCTTTCTGGGATGAAAATCTCCTTCCACCTCCAAAGACTTTTGAATCCGAATATCCTCAGGCAGCCGGCTGTTCAATGCATAGGAAATCTTCTCTCCCGGCATCCGGGTATTCGTATCAAAAACCGCCACATTTCCAAGAGCATGAACGCCGGAATCCGTACGGCTGGCTCCAATCACCTGAATTTCTTCCCGAAAAAGATTAGAAAGTTCCCGATTCAGAACACCTTCTATAGTCTCTCCATTCTTTTGCACCTGCCATCCGCAATAATTGGTTCCATCATAGGCCGCCACCAACAAAATACGCTTCATAAGACGATTCTCAATATAATAATAATTGCCAGAAAAAGGACTACTGCGCCATAAGCCGCATAATCCCTTTTGGCATACACAAGAGGCTTCATTTTCGTACGGCCCTCACCGCCGTGATAACATCTGGCCTCCATAGCCATAGCCAGATCATTGGCCCGGCGAAAGGCTGAAATAAACAACGGTACCAAAAGCGGCACCAGGTTTTTCGCCTTTTGGATCAGATTTCCATGTTCAAAATCCGCACCTCTGGCAATCTGGGCCTTCATAATCTTATCCGTCTCCTCTAAAAGAATCGGAATAAACCGAAGTGCAATGGACATCATCATAGCAATCTCATGGACCGGAACACGCAGCTTTTTTAAAGGCCCCATAAGACGCTCCAGACCGTCCGTCAGATCATTGGGGGTGGTAGTCAATGTCATTACCGAGGATCCCACAATCAAGTAAATCAGACGAACAGCCATAAAAATTGCCGTCCGAAGCCCCACATCCGTAATCTTAAGCTTCCACACCTGCACCAGCACCCGCTCTCCCGGCGTCAGGAACAGATTAAAAACCACCGTAATCATCAAAATCATTACAATAGCCTTTAAGCCCCTGACCATAAAGGAAAGCGGCACCTTTGACAGCTTAATCACCATTGCCAGAAAAACAGTCGCTGCCAAATACCCCGGCCATCCCTTGGCTAAAAACAATGCTACAATAAACGCCAGGGTTGCCGAAAGCTTTACTCTCGGATCTAATTTATGAAGAACAGAATCTGCCGGGTAGTACTGCCCCAGCGTAATATCTCTAATCATGTGTCGTCTCCTAAGATTTCAAACCTGCCAAAGCCTCCAAAACCGTACGCTGCGCCTCCCAAACGGTAGTGGCATCCTCATCCACGGGAAACCCCTTTTCTTTCAGGGCATGCATAATATATGTCACCTGGGGAGCAGCCAGGCCTATCTGCTCCAGCTCTTTATAATGACGAAACACCTCTCTTGGCACATCATCAAACAAAACCTCACCCTGATTCATAACAATAATACGTTCCACATATTTTGCCACGTCCTCCATGCTATGGGAAACCAGCACAATCGTAATCTTCTTTTCTCTGTGAAGCTTGCTAATCTGATCCAGAATCTCATCTCTTCCTTTGGGGTCCAGTCCTGCCGTGGGCTCATCCAATACCAGAATCTCCGGCTCCATAGCCAGCACACCGGCAATCGCCGCTCTGCGCTTCTGCCCTCCGGATAACTCAAAAGGTGACTGATAATAAAACTCCTCTCCAAGTCCCACCATCTCAAGAGCCGCCTTTGCCCGTTTTTGCGCTTCCTCTTTAGAAAGACCCTGATTCTTTGGTCCAAAGCAAACATCACTTAGAACATCTACTTCAAAGAGCTGATGCTCCGGATACTGAAACACCAATCCTACCCTGCTTCTTAACCGGCGCATATCATAGCCTGCTCCATAGATATCCTCTCCATGAAAATAAATATGACCATCTGTGGCCTTCACAAGTCCATTCAAATGCTGAACCAAAGTAGATTTTCCGGAACCGGTATGTCCAATCAGACCGACAAATTCCCCGCCTCCCAATTCCAGATTAATATCTTTCAAAGCATGAATCTCATATGCGGTCCCTGAACCATACACATAATTCACATGGTCTAATTTTATCGCCCCCGGCAGCTTATGAGCCGCAGGTGCCTGCTCATCCTTCTGGCAAAAACTGCGGGAGTCCGTATCCTTAACAGCAGCGTTAATGATTTGACGTTCCGATGACTGTGCTGCTGTCCGGCATAATGCTTCCACCAGTTCCTCCCTGGTCAGTATTCCATCCGGCAGATCCATACCAGCTTTCTTCAGCTCATAGGCCACCAGTGTTGCCTGGGGCACATCCAAACGGTAGGATTTAAGCAGTTCCACCTGAGAAAATATCTCCCTTGGCGTTCCTTCCATTACCACCCTGCCCTGATCCATCACAATCACTTTATCGGCATAAATAACTTCTTCCATATAATGGGTAATGAGAATCACCGTAATTTCTTCCACCTGGTTCAGCGCCCGAACGGCCCGAATCACTTCTTTCCGGCCGTTCGGATCCAGCATAGCCGTTGGCTCGTCCAATACAATACACTGAGGATGCATAGCCACTACTCCTGCAATGGCCACCCTCTGCTTTTGACCGCCGGAGAGCTTATTAGGCGAATGATGGCGGTATTTCAGCATATTTACTGCTTTCAGACTCTCTTCCACCCGTTCCCAGATCTCCCTGGTGGGCACTCCCATGTTCTCAGGGCCAAACCCCACATCTTCTTCCACAATCGTTCCAATGATCTGATTGTCCGGATTCTGGAACACCATTCCTGCCCTCTGGCGGATCTCCCATAGATGCTCTTCCTTCCTGGTATCCTTCCCATCCACCCACATAGTTCCCCCGGTAGGTGTCAAAATAGCATTCATATGCTTGGCCAGGGTGGATTTTCCGGAACCGTTGTGTCCCAAAATCGCTACAAATTCGCCCTTTTGTATCTGCAGGCTGACTTGATCCACGGCCCGGGCAGCATCTGTCTCCCGACCTTCTTCATCATATTTTTTATATTCATATACCAGGCTGTGAGCCTGAACCATCTCTTTTCCCATGGTTCCTTAACCTCTTCCTGCTTTTAAATACTGCTGTTTATTGTATAATATCTCCTGTTCTTTTGCAAGCAGAAACATCAGGATATAAAAATACGGTCATACCGTTTGAATGCTATGTTCCAACCGTATAACCGTACATCCTCATAAAAACAGCTCTATCGAGTATATCCGCCTAAATCCGGCTCTGCCTTAGCAGCCGGAACGCCGTTGAGATACCCCGCCTGAAGCAAACGGGTCCGAATCTCCGGCCCCAGCAGCAGCGTAAGGAAAATCTTAACCAAATCTCCCGGAATAAAAGGCAATACTCCGACTGCCAGGGCTTCCGCAAAATTCATTCCTGCCATATAAGCCAGCCATACGGTTCCAAAAGCATAGAGAACCGCCGTTCCAAGCACCAGCCCTAAGCCCTCCACCGCACGCCGCTCAAGACCCTTTCCGGAAAAACGTTCTACAAAAACTCCTCCAATCAATGCCAAAAAAAGATATCCCACTAGATACCCTCCCGTAGGTCCTGCCAGCTTCCCGATTCCTCCGCTGAAGCCGGAAAATACAGGAAGCCCTGCCAGTCCAATCAGCAGATAGAGAATACAGCTTAAGGTCCCAAGCTTCATTCCCAAGATAACAATGGAAAGACAGATAGCAAGATTTGCAAGAGAGATCAGTACCGGACTGATGGGAATCATTAAAGTCATTGGTCCTAAGATACAGATTACGGCAGTCATTACCCCAGTCAGTGCCAATTGATATGTGGTCATGGATTTTTGTTTCATATTCGCTCTGCTCCTCATTCGTCTTATCTAAGCTCCACCCAAAAGGCAGTTTCTTTTGTAAGTATACGAAAAAGAAGCTCGATTGTCAACTCGTTTTTTATTATAGTTAACAATCAATCTTATTAACTCATCTCAATGCTTCCCACATCTCCTTATTTATTAGCTGCACTTTGAACTGCAGCCTGCTGTTCCAGAATACCAGCTTTTTCTTCCATAGCCTGGAACAATTCTTTTTTCATCTGATTATAATGCCGATCCTTTAAAAGCCCTTTCTTTTTACGAATTCTCCTATTCAAGTGTCCTATTCACCTCCTTTGTCGTTTTTCTGTTGCAAAGTATGTCGTTATTATATCACATTCACAACGCATATTCTATGTTTTTCATCGGATTCTAACTCTTTTATATACACCGTATAATATACTAAAATAGAACGTATAATAATCGTAACGGAGCTATTTTTCATGTACGAAGAAAATTTTTGTATTAGACGTATCAAGGAGCTTATGGAAAAGAACAATTTTAATGCATACCGTCTTGCATGTAAGGCTGGTATTTCTCTTTCCACTCTGACCTCCATGTTTGATAAAAATACCGATCCCCGTGTGCAGACCCTTGAAAAGATCTGCTCTGCCTGCGGTGTTTCTGTGTCCCAGTTTTTTGAACGTTCTTCCAAAGATTTGACTACTGAGCAGGAATATCTGCTGGAAACCTATGATCATCTATCCCCTTCCGGAAAAAACCATTTAGTGTCCTACCTGAACTATTTAGCTCAATGTGATGAGAGTTCCCAAGAAAATTAAGCAAAAAGCAATATGTTCCTTGTAATAAAATTTTTCAAAAATCTGCTGTAAAGAATGGTGCTTTTTCTTTTGTTGTGATACAATGGGCGTTAATGAGAAGATAAAAAACATAGGGGGGAGAACTCTATGAACCGTCATGCATACCTGATCATGGCCCACCATCAATTTTCCTTTTTAAAAGAACTGCTTCTGGCTTTGGATGATGAACGCAATGATATTTATCTTCATATAGATCAAAAAGCTCAGAACTTTGACTTTACGGGCTTTTCTCATGTTGTTCAAAAGTCATCCCTGTATTTTACCAAACGCCTGAATGTCCACTGGGGCGGCTACAGTCAGACAGCCTGCGAGCTGGTACTCTTAAAAGCTGCCGTTCCCCGTCATTATGCCTACTATCACCTCCTATCCGGTTCCGACTTTCCCTTAAAAACCCAGGACGAGATTCATCAGTTCTTTGAAGAGCATGCCGGAAAAGAATTTCTCTGTTTTGATGCGCCAAAATTTCTTCCCCAGATACGTGAGCGCATTTCCCTTTATCATTTCTTTCGGGAAAGTTCCTGTTCCCTGGCTGAGCCTGCAGATATGCTTCTTACAAAGCTTCAGCGGCTTCTCCATGTAGACCGGCTGAAAGGGCAATCCCTTTCCTTGCAGAAAGGGGCTAACTGGTTCAGCATTACGCATGCATTTGCACAGTATGTCCTAAATCATGAAGACTGGATTAAAAAGCATTTTCGCCATTCTGTCTGTGCAGACGAGCTGCTCCTCCAAACCCTGGCTGTGAACTCTTCTTTTATGGATCAGATTTTTGATCCATTTGGAAGCGGTCTCTCTCTGGGAAATCTTCGTTATATTGACTGGGAACGTGGAAATGAAAATAGTCCCTATACTTTTCAAAAGGAGGATGCAGAATTTCTACGCTCCCTGCCACATCTTTTTGCCCGAAAATTTGACCGGAATATTTTTTCCTGCTAAATTCTTATCGGTAATTCTCAGTGCATTTCACACAGCTCCCATTACGGCTGCAGTGAAAATCATCCACAATATCATCCACACGAGTGCAGGTACTTTTGAGAAAGCGCACCGTATGCACCACCTTCGAGGAGTCTACGGGGCAAATCGTCTCAAACCTTTGGACGTAGGCCCGGTCTTCCTCCATATCCTCCCCATCCTTACTTTCCTTCCAGCGATATTTCCGGGATGTCTCCCATCCCTGTCTAAAACCTGAAGTCTCTTGTTCCATTCTCAATCTCCTTTAAATTCTGCTCCGCCCTTTTCCGAATCTTATCACTGGTTATGCTTTTCAGTTCTTCCCGTATCAGGGCCTCCCCCTTCCTTCTGGTGTCCTCCGAAGCATAGTCTATCAGATATTCCTTCAGAGTCATCAGCCCATTGGGCTGGCAGCAGTTGGCAATCTGTCCGGATTTTACCAGCTTCATAAAGCGATCTCCGGTACGCCCCTCCCGGTAACAGGCTGTACAGAAGCTTGGAATCATCCCCTGATTTAGCAGCCAATTCACCACCTGATCCAGGGTTCTTTTATCACTCACGTCAAATTGGGCGGAATTTTCCTCTTCCGTCTCCTCCCTGGCATAGCCGCCCACACTGGTACGGGAACCGCCGCTGATCTGGGACACCCCAAGCTTAAGCACCTTTTCTCTGGTAGCTTTTGATTCCCGGGTGGAAATAATCATTCCCGTGTAGGGAACAGCAATCCGAATCACTGCCACAATCCGCTCAAAAAGCTCATCGGATATGGCATCCTCAAAGGCGGAGGCATCAATGTCATCCGCATTCCGAATCCGCGGAACACTGATGGTATGAGGACCCACCCCGAACACCGCCTCCAAATGCTCCGCATGCATTAACAATCCCGTAAAATCATAGCGGTAATGATTAAGACCAAAGAGGACGCCTATTCCCACATCATCAATGCCTCCTTCCATGGCCCGGTCCATAGCCTCCGTATGGTACGCATAGTCATGCTTGGGTCCGGCAGGATGAAGCTTCTCATAATTTTCCTTATGATAGGTCTCCTGAAAAAGAATGTATGTCCCGATTCCCGCTTCCTTAAGCTTTCGATAATTTTCCACCGTAGTCGCCGCAATATTTACATTCACCCGGCGGATGGCACCGTTCTTATGCCGTATCCCGTAAATGGTCCGAATAGATTCCAGCACATATTCAATGGGATTATTCACAGGGTCCTCCCCTGTCTCCAAAGCCAGCCGCTTATGCCCCATATCCTGCAGGGCAGTCACCTCCCGGCGAATCTCCTCCTGGGTCAGCTTTTTACGGGCAATATGCTTATTCTTAAAATGATAAGGACAGTAGGTACACCCATTGACACAGTAATTGGAAAGATACAGAGGCGCAAACATCACGATCCGGTTTCCGTAAAACTTCTGCTTAATCTCCCGGGCCAGCCGGAATATCCGCTCCAGCAGATCCGGTTCCTCGCACTCTAACAGCACCAGCGCCTCCCGGTGAGACAGTCCCTTGCAGTCCTTTGCCCTGGCAAGCAGAGATTCTATCAATTCCCGGTTGTTTTTATTTTCCTGTGCATATTGAATGGAAGCCAGGATCTCTTCATGATCCATAAATTCTTCCGCCCTTTTGGATGCTGGGTTATACATTGTAAATTCCTTCTTTCTGTCCATTTCTTTATTGCAAACAAATGTTCTGATGTGCTATAATGGAAAGGAGCACATTTTTCCAAATCTGCAATGCGGATAACATACTTTCACACAAGCAAGGAGTCTGTTATGTCCCCTGTCATATTTCATATCGACGTAAATTCCGCTTACCTAAGCTGGAGCGCCCTGGAAAAATTAAAAAATGGAAGCAGCGTGGATCTGCGCACCATTCCCTCCATCATTGGAGGCGATGAGAAAAGCCGCCATGGAATTGTACTGGCCAAATCCATACCTGCCAAAAAATATGGCATTCATACCGCTGAGTCTGTGGCGTCCGCCCTTCGAAAGTGCCCTGCTCTGGTGACGGAGCCTCCGGATCACGATCTCTATCACCGCTACAGCCGTGCCATGATGGAGCTTCTCTTCTCCTTCACCCCGGATTTGGAACAGGTATCCATTGATGAATGCTACCTGGACTTCACGCCCATTGCCCATCTGTATTCCTCCCCGGAGGATGCGGCGGCCCTTATTCGAGACCACATCTTTGACACCCTGCATTTTACCGTCAATATCGGAATTGCCCATACAAAGGTTCTGGCTAAGATGGCCAGCGATTTTGAAAAGCCCGGAAAAATCCATACCCTTTATCCCGAGGAAATTCCTGTAAAAATGTGGCCTCTGCCCGTGTCGGATCTCTTTATGGTAGGACGGCGCAGCGCCGAAAAGTTGATTGGCTTCGGCATCCAAACCATCGGTGAACTGGCCCGCACGGATCCTGCCTTTCTCACCACCCACTTTAAAAGCCATGGCCGCCTTATGTGGGAATTTGCCAATGGCATTGATGATTCTCCTGTACTCTCAGAAAAGCAGGAAGCCAAAGGAATCGGCAATTCCACAACTCTTAGAGAGGACATTACTGATCCAGGGGAAGCCGAAAAGGTTCTCCTTGCCCTCTGCGAGAGTGTCTCCGGGCGTTTGCGAAAGGCCGGACAGCTGGCCGGAACCATTACGGTAGAGATAAAATATCATGACTTCACCAAAGCCTCCCATCAGGCCCAGACCTTATCTCCCTGCAATACAACCGGCGAGATCCACCGGCTTGCCTGTTCCCTCTTTGGAGCGCTTTGGGATGGCCGGCCCATCCGTCTCCTTGGTGTCCGCAGCTCCCGGCTGGTATCCGAGGAAGAACCCGTTCAACTCTCCATCTTTGATCTGCCTTTCACTCCTAAGCCGGAGGAAGCTACAACAGCCGCTCCCTCCCCTGAAAAGCTGAAGCAGCTTGACACCGCTTTGGACTCCATTCGCAGAAAATACGGAGAGGATGCCATAAAAAGGGGGCGTTTTCTGTAGTCACTGATTTCTTCCGTAAATCAGGTTCAGCCCCTTGAGCAAAAGCGCATCATCCATATGAATCGTCTCCCTGCAATAAGGAATAATACGCTTTGCCAGCCCTCCCGTAGCCACTACCTGGGGAGATGCCCCAAGCTCATCACGAATCCGGCCAATCATTCCGTCCACACAGCAGGCGTTGCCATAGAGCACACCGCTTTTCATACAGTCAACCGTATTGCTTCCAATAAATTTCTTAGGAGGCTCCAGACTGATCTTGGGAAGCTGGGAGGTTCGATTCGTCAAGGAATCCAGCGCCACTCCCACACCCGGCATGATCATTCCTCCAATCACCTGCCTTTTTTCATTCACCACAGTAAAGGCAGTGGCCGTTCCCATATCAATAATCACCAGAGGGCTTCCGTATTCTTCAATGCCGGCCGCAGCCCCTACTACCAGACCCGGCCCCAGCTGCGCCGGATTGTCAATGCGGATATCCAGCCCCGTCTTTACGCCTGGCCCCACCACCAGCATTTCTTTTCCGATAATCTTGGCCGCCGCATTACGAATGGTTCCTGTCACAGGAGGCACTACGGAGGAAATAATCCCGCCTTCCAGTTCCTTTCGTTCCACTCCATAAAGCTCCAATACGTTTTTCACACTGATGGCATATTCCAGCTCTGATTTTTTTGCATCCGTATGCAGACGCTCCACAAAAAGAATCTGCCTTTCCTTAATACAGCCAATTACAATATTGGTATTTCCGATATCAATTGCCAAAATCATACTTTTTGACCTCTCTTATTCCTGTTTCCCGGCTTCGTGTCTTATCTCTGCCAAGTCCTGCCGCCCTTAATCCTCAATCTTTTCTTCCTTATTATAAATATAGCAATACCCTTCTCCTCCCTGTTTTACCGAAGAAAGATCCTCATAAACGGACGTATCCGTGGAAAGCTGTTTTTTCCGCAGCATCCAATTGGAAGATTTCTTGATCAGGTCATAGATAACCGCAAAGGTCGGCACGCCGATCACCATTCCCACAAAGCCCATGAGACCTCCGAAAAGCAGGATGGAAAAAAGCACCCAGAAGCTTGACAATCCCGTAGAATCCCCCAGAATCTTCGGTCCAAGAAAGTTTCCGTCAAGCTGCTGAAGCACCAAAATCAAGATCAGAAAATACACACATTTGATGGGACTGACTGTAAGTATAATGAGTGCGCTGGGAATCGCCCCAATAAATGGACCGAAAAAAGGAATAATGTTAGTCACTCCCACAATCACACTGATCAGCATGCTGTAAGGCATGTTAAGCAGATTCATAATCACAAAGCAGAGAATGCCGATAATCAGAGAGTCTAACAGCTTCCCGTCAATAAAGCCGCCGAACACCTGATTAATATAGTGTATCTCATCCAGTATCCCATTTGCAACAGGTACTTTTACAAAGCTGTAAATAAGCTTTTTCCCCTGAGCGGCAAATTTCTTTCGATTTCCCATCATATAGGCCGCTGCAAAAATACCAATCAAAATATTTTTCACCGCAACGAGAGCGCTGATAAGGCCGGCTGACACGCCGCTGACTATCACCTGCATATTGGGCAGCAGCTTTGTCTCCAGCCAGCTCTGCATATTCTGATAAGCCGTGTTGATAAACTGCTCCGCATAGTTGGCAAGAACCTCATCATCTGCCAGCTTCTGCTGTATCCAGTCGCTCCATTTCATTACATTGCCAGGAAGCACCTGTACAATCCCCCGGACACTGGTAAACACCTGCGGAAGAACCATGGCAAGAAGCAGGTAGACAATAAAGAAACCAAACAAAAGGCTGAGTCCAATTCCCAGAGCCGCCGAAAGCCTGGCCGCCTTTTTCTCCTTTACCTTAAGTCTTCCTGCCAGAAATAAATTCAGGCGAAGTTCTACAAAATTGCACACCGGTGTCAGAAGATAGGCAATTACCGCTCCGTAGATAAAAGGCATGAGAATATTTTCCAGGGTCCGTATTCCCTCTATCATCTGTTGAAACCGAAACAGGGCAAAGAAGAATACAATACACAAAATAATGCCTATTGCTCCTGCCAGACTGATAAACAAATATTTCCGAAATGAATCATCTTTCATCTTCCGCTTCCCCCTTATTGTAAACGTCAAAGCCCACCATTGCCTTGGGAATCACATAATGGCTTCCCCCACGTCCCTTTACATCCTCTATCATCATCACCATCAAAAGGGGCTTGTCCGTATCCGCCCCGCTGATTCCCACAAACCAGCCCAACTCCGTGCCGTTCACGTCCTCTTTGGAATCCTTGATCTCCGCCGTTCCCGTCTTTCCGGCCAATCGGTATTCACTCGGGGCAGCCTCATGGGCTGTCCCCTCCGGATGTTCCACTACCTGATAGAGGGCATCAAGAACGTTCTGTGCCGCTTCCGGCGTAAAGGCACTTTCTTTCCAAAATCTTCCGCTTTCATTCCCCGTCAGATATGGCTGTACCATATTTCCCTCGTTTACAAAAGCCGAATAAATAACTGCCAGATGAAGAGGATTCACCAAAAGCTTCCCCTGTCCATAGCCGCTGTCCGCAAGCTCTGTCTCTGAGGCAAGCTTTCCCTCACTGCCATAGGCAGACGGCTTAAGCTCAAAATCAAATGGGAGCGTTTCGCCGAACCCTACCTGATCAAGTCCCTTTGTAAAGACCTCTTCTCCTGCATTCACAGCCGCCTTTGCAAAGTAAATATTGTCCGAATGAACCAAAGCATTTTCCAGATTCTTTACCGCATAATCTGTGAGGGTCGTCACATAATAATCGCCCCAGCCGGAATCCTTCTGCCAGCTTAGTCCCTCGTTTTTCACATCCTCCTTGGGGTCCAGCGTTCCGTTTGTCAGTCCTATGGCCGCCGTAACCGGCTTAAAGACAGATCCCGGCACCCAGGAAGCCAGAAAACGGTTGTAAAGGGGCTGGGTCTCATCATTATTAATCTCCTCCCATGCGGCGGAAGTATAACCCATAACAAAATCATTGGGATCATAAGCCGGGGCGCTGGCCATAGCCAGCACTGCGCCGCTTTTCGGATCTATGGCAACTGCACAGCCCTCGTCCCCCTCAAGCTCCTGATACAAATGCTGCTGCAGTACAATATCAATGGTCAGCACTACATCCTTTCCGTCCTCTGCAGGTTTTTCCAGTACGGTGCTTCTCACATCCCCCAGCCCATCAATAATCTGAATGGAATAGCCGTCCCTTGGACGCAAAATATCCTCATAAATCCGTTCTGCTCCTGCTTTTCCTATGAGGCTGTTCCTGTTATAGCCCTGACCTTTTCGTTCTTCCAGTTCCTCTGCCGTGATGCTCTGCACATATCCGGTCAACTGGGCAGCCTTCTCTTTAAAGGGGTAATACCGTACTGTCGTATCCGTAATCATCACGCCCGGAATCTCCAAAAGCTGTTCCTTCAGCTCATAATCATCTTTGGAAACCGTGCGCAGAGGTACAAAGGTATCATCCCGAACCCAACTGGCATTCAGTTCCTTTTCTATCCGCTCCACACTTAATCCCAGCAGTTCGGAAAGCCGGGCAAGGTTCTCCTCCCGATCCGGATTCTCAGCCAGCTTTCCCGGCACCAGGCCCACAGAGGAAGCTGTGCCCTCTCTTGCAAGAGCTGTCTGATTTTGATCATAAATATTCCCTCTCTTGGCAGAGATGGTTTTCACACGCACTCTGTCCCCCTCATAAAGCCCTGGGAAAATATCCTGGCTGTCCCAGCTCATTTTGTAGGCGCCCTCTTCATTCTTTGTAAAAATAGCTACCGTATCAAAGGCCAGCTCTCCTGCCAGGGTATCCATGGTAAGCTTATATTTTACCCTCTGTGTTACGGCTTTTTTATCCTTGTGACCTTCCTCCCGTTCTTCGATATCCGCCTGAATATTCATGGCCTCAATTCCTCCATAAATATTCTGATACCGTTCCACATAGGTTTCCTGATCAATGGATGCCCTTGCCTCCTCTGTCAGATAGGCGTACATTTCCTCGTATTTTTCTTCATTCAGCAAATCAATATATTCCGTAAGCAGCTCCTCAGGCTGGGGCTCCTTCTTCCCGCAGCCTGCCGCCATTGTCAGGCTAAGCATAAGAGCTGCCATTACTAACAAGCGTTTCATAATATCTCTCCTTTGTACAGTTTACTACCACTGTTTTATAGCATGGTGCTTATGAATTGTTTCCCATAGGCTGTACCATAATTATTTTAGCATTTTCCTTTATGTGATACAAGCGTTTCCCAAAATAACCTTTTGCCATGACAAATTGCATGTTTCGGGATATAATACAAACAGAAAGGGGGCTTTATTTTATGAAACTCGTAGATCTTCACGTTCACTCCACATTTTCCGACGGCACCCTGGCTCCCGCCGAGCTCGCTGCCTGTGCCGCAGGAAAAGGGCTTGCCGCTTTTGCCCTGACGGATCACGATACTATGGAGGGAATCTCAGAGGCCATGACAGCCGCAGAAAAATATGGTATCGAGCTGATTCCCGGAATCGAATTTTCCGCAGCATACCATGCCAGGGATATTCATATCCTGGGACTGGGCCTTAATCCGGAGCAGGAAGACTTCTCCCGATTATTAAGAAGCTTTCAGAAAAGCCGGGAAGCACGAAATGAAGAAATGGCAGATCGGCTGCGCCGCATGGAAGGCTTTGATATTACACTCCCTAAGCTTCAGGAGACCTATAAAAGCTCTGTCCTTACCCGTGCCCATTTCGGGCGCTGGCTCTTTGAACAGCATTATGTAACCTCCATATCCGAAGCCTTTGCCCGTTATATCGGTGAAGGCTGCCCCTGCTTTGTTCCCAAAAAGCTTTCCTCCCTCGATCAGTCCATCCACGGAATCTTGGACGCAGGAGGCATCCCGGTTCTGGCTCATCCCCTGCTGTATCATATGCCGGATCCGGAGCTCAGAGCACTTATTCGGGAGCTTAAGGGATCAGGCCTGAAAGGAATCGAAGCCATTCACTCCTCCAATTCCGGAAATGACGAGCGAAATCTGCGCCTATTGGCACAAGAGATGGGCCTTTCCATCTCCGGCGGTTCTGATTTTCACGGAAAAAATAAGCCGCTGATCCAGATGGGCAGCGGCAAAGGGAATCTTCAAGTTCCTTATGACATATGGGAGAATCTGAAAAACAAAGGGGCGGAATCATTGTAAGCCCACATGGGCCCCATCCCGGACAGGCAGTTTACTCACCAAAACATGATAGGATATGGTGACGCAGACCGCACTGAACAGCCATGCGGTGGGCTCAGCAAAAAACAAGCCAAACTCGCCCATAATGCTCGGAAGGAATACCGCAACCGATATACGTCCCACACACTCCAAAATGCCTGCAATCATTGGAATGACTGTATTTCCCATTCCCTGCAGAGCAGACCGGTATACATGCAGAGCATAAAGGATAATCAGCGTTACACTCATAATAGTAAGATACTGATAGGACATCTCAAGCACCGTGGATGCATCGGCGTCTGCGGATGAGATAAACATCATCAGCAAATATTTGCCCCACAGCAGCATTCCAATCGTAATGGATATTGCAAATACTATGGAAAGCTTCATCGCACTCTTTATTCCTCTTTGGATCCTTTCCAGATTACGGGCTCCCCAATTCTGCCCTATATAGGTTGCTGTTGCAAAACCGATAGAAATAGCCGAGCTTTCCAACAAACCATACAATTTATTCGTTGCCGTAAAAGCCGCAACAAACAGAGACCCAAAACCATTGATCACAGATTGAAGAAAGATGCCTCCGGCGACAATGGCAACATGAGAAAGAGCCAAAGGCATTCCAAGCTTCAGCAGTCTCTTTATCACAGTTCCATCCGCTCTCCAGTCCTCCCGTTCCATATTCACTGCCGGAATTTTCCCAATCATCCGCAGACAGTAAAGGAAAGCAATCAACTGAGCAATAATCGTAGCTGCCGCAGCTCCTACAATTCCCCAATGAAATCCCATAACCAGAAGCAGATCCAGACCGATATTCACAGCCGCCGCAATTATCATACCAATCAAGGGCGTTTCTCCATCACCGAAAGCACGCAATATGGCCGAGACCATATTATACGCCATTACAATCAGGGTGCCTGCATACATCACTGTCACATAGGAATGGGCACCGTCAAAAATGTCTTCCGGCGTTTTCAGCAAATGAAGCATAAGCTTTGCCAAAAAGGGAAAAATCACAGAAATCAGCGTACCGATTACCACACATAAAATTGCAGACATGGCAATGGATTTTCGAATGCTTTTCTCATTTCCCTCTCCGATATTCTGCGTAATTAAGACCGCAAAGCCCTGTGTCAAAAACTGCACCGGCCAGAGTACCAGCCAATAGATCCAGTCTGTTGCTCCAAGGGATGCCAGGGCATTAAGCCCTACTCCCTGTCCTACAATCACCGTATCCGTAATCATATATAACTGCTGGCCCAGGTTTCCCAAAATAAGCGGCAGCGCAAATGAAAAAATCAGCTTTGTGGGATTTCCCTGTGTCATGTCCTTTACTCTGCTGCCCTTCTCCTTGTGACCGGCCATACGCTTTCCAATGCCCAGAAACCGCATCTTTATATTCCTCTCTTTCCTTGACATATGTAAATTGAATAAATATAATAATAATGTCAAAAAATAAATTTGTATATAATTATAGTCCAAAATATTATAATTATAATTTCAACTCAGGAGAGGTTTCATGCAGGCAGGCCCGGTTAAGACAGATGAACATTTAAGGGAGATTATTGATTACAAAGACGCTTCCTTCCCTTTGGATATCTGGAAGGATGTATACGGGAGCTTTATGGACCGCACCTTGAACTGCCACTGGCACAATGCTTTTGAATTTGGAATACTCACGGAAGGGAATCTGGATTTTTATACAGGCGAAACCTGCCTGAAGCTTATGAAGGGAGACTGTATCTTTGTCAATTCCAATGTACTTCATATGGCAAAGCAGACCAGCCTTCGGGAAAATGCCGTTATGATCGGCGTAGGCTTTCCCGCCACCCTTTTTCCCGGTGGAAATGCATTTCACAAATATTTCCAATCTGTTATTCGGATGCCTATTGAGGGTTTTCGGATAGAAACCGCCAATTCTTACTATCCTAAAATATCTCAGACAATTAGAGATATCTGCGGGCTTCAGGAAAGGGATTATGGTTTTGAACTTCGCTGCTTCAGTCTGGTCAGTCAGCTTTGGCTTTATACGTTGGATTATATATCCGAAGAAACTCACTCCTTTGTCATAAAAGCTGCTGCCCATCACCATAGCGATACAGTTAAGAAAATGATTGCCTACATACAGGAGCACTTTTCTGAGAATATCACCATTCGGGATCTTACGAATTACACCCATGTGAGCCGAAGCGAATGCTTCCGCTCTTTTCACCGATATACCGGTAAGAAGCCTATGGAATATATCAATGAGTATCGTTTAATCCAGGCTGCCAATTTATTAAAGGAGACGAATCTATCCATCTCTGAAATCGGCAATTCCTGCGGGTTTTGCAGCTCCAGTTATTTTGGAAAGCTGTTTAAAGAAAAATATGGTGTTACGCCTCTTGGGTATAGAAAAGGGGATGTCTTATTTCCCGACACCCCCAATAAACAGGGCTTTTTTTCTATCGTGGATTCCCCATAAAGAACAGTGCCATCGTACCAGGGCCGGAATGGGCGCCGATGGTAGGTCCCACATAATTGATGATAAAGGTCTCCACTCCAAAACGCTCCCGCACCAGCTTTTCCACATGCTGGGCATCCTCCAGACAATCCCCATGGCTGATGAATACCTCCGGATTCTCAAAACCCTGAATCTGCTCGCCCATCCGTTCCACCAGAGATGTCAGGGATTTCTTTCTTCCCCGAACCTTTCCGATGGCAATGAGATGCCCCTCATTATCTACATGGAGAATGGGTTTGATATTAATCATGGTGCCCAAAATAGCCGTGGCCTTAGATACCCGGCCGCCCCGATGGAGATGGAACAGATCATCCACGGTAAAGTTATGGCAAACCTCCAGCTTATGCTTTTCCACCCAGGCCGCCACCTCTTCCAAAGATTTTCCTGCTTCCTTAAGCTTAACTGCTTTGTGTACCAGAAGCCCCTCGCCCAAGGAAGCACTTAGAGAATCCAGAACAACCAGCTTCCGATCCGGGAACTTTCCCTCCTCTTTCAGCTCCTTTGCCGCAATTCTCGCACTGTTATAAGTTCCGCTAAGTCCTGAAGAAAAGGCAATATAAAGTACATCCTTTCCCTGATTAAGGCAGGCCGTGAATGCCTCCTTTGCCTGTTCCGGGTTCACCTGAGAAGTGGTAGGCATAGAACCGTTCCGCATTCGGCTGTAGAACTCCGCTTCCTCTAACGGATGATTTCTGTCATAAGTCTCTCCATCCAAAATGTAACTTAGAGACAGAATCTCCAATTCATGCTCCCGAATGTAATTCTCCGGCAGATCTGCCATATTGTCCGTCATAATTATATAATTGTTCATCCTATGCCTCCTATTGTAAGTTCCGCAGCTTCCCTAATAGTTCCCTAATATCTTCATATTCAATGCTTCCTCCTTAATCCCCCTGAGAGCATTCTTGACGGCACTGTCATTTAGATTTCCTTCAAAGTCCACAAAGAAATGATACTCCCAATTTTTCTCCGCTATGGGCCTTGACTCAATCCGGCACATATTCAGGTTATTGAAAATAAAATGAGACAGCACATTGTAAAGACAGCCGCTCTCATGGCTTACCTCAAAGCAGATGCTCACCTTTCCCGCATCCTTCCGAAATATCCTCTGATTGGTTACAATAAGGAAACGAGTGGAATTTTGCCCGCTGAAGTTGATCTGCTCCTTCAAAACCTTCAGTCCATGCTGTTTGCCTGCCAGAGTGCTTGCAATAGCCGCCTGGGTCTTGTCTCCGTCCTCCGCCACCTTCTGGGCGGCTACCGCCGTATTGAGAAGACTGATTTGCTGCCACTGACGATTTTCATCCAGATATTTGGCGCACTGCATCAAGCCTTGGGGATGAGAATAGACGGTGCGTATATCGGAAAGCCGGGCATCCGGTGTTCCAAGAAGAGCATGGCTAATAGTCATCACCTGTTCCCCTACAATATAATTGTCAAATTCCTGAAGGAGATCGTAGTTATCATTTACAATCCCGGCCGAAGAATTCTCAATGGGAAGCACCCCATAGTCTGCCATACCCTCCGCAATCGCTTCCATTGCGTCTCTCCAGCGTTCCACATGAAAATGATTCACATCCTCCCCGAAGAACTCAAACATCGCCTGCTGGGCATAGGCTCCCTCTACTCCCTGATAAACCACCCGGACACTCTTCTTTTCCAGCTCGTCCACCATGACAAAAGGAAGACGCCCGATGGCCTGCTGCTCCATACGCTGATACTGGAGCTTCCGGCTCATGGCCATAATCTGGTTATACAATTCCTCCACCCCATGGCTGTTAAACTCATTATGGGTCATGGCCTGTACTGCCTGAATCTTAAGCCTCTCCCGCTCCTTGTCCAAAATCTTCTTTCCCACGGCTACCTTATACTCTGCCACCTCTTCCGAGACGGCCATGCGCTGCTCAAAGAGCTTCACCATCTGCTGGTCAATCTCATCAATCTCTTTTCTCAGTTCCGCCAGATCTCTCATGTCTCTTTTCCTTTCCGCACTTCCTCTATAAGGTCCCCAAGGTAAGACAGGGAACCAAATGCCAGAATCATGCCATCCTTATCCGCATAGCCCTTTGCCAGTTGTACCGCTTCCCGAATGCTTTGGGCGGCTTCCACCTCTGAGTTATACTGCTTCACTGTCTCTGCCAGCTTTTTTGCCGGCAGGGCTCTTGGATTATTCGGTGTCATGACCGTCACAATCCGCTCCGCCTCCGGCACCAGGCGGCTCATGATATAATCATACTCCTTGTCCGCCAAAACCCCGATAATAAAAACCTTTCGTTTATGGGGAACATAGAGCTTCAATGTCTCCAAAAGCCGATCCGCCGCATCCCGGTTATGCGCTCCGTCCACGATGAAGAGCGGATCTTCATCCACGATGGTAAAGCGGCCAATCCAACGGGTCTTTTCCAGACCTTGTCTTATGGCTTCCTCGGAAACCGGATAGCCCAGATCTCTTAACTCATAGATGACCTCTGCTGCTGCGGCCGCATTTTCAAGCTGACAGCTTCCCAGGATTCCCGGCCTTAGCTTCTTCCAGCCTTTGTAGGTAAAGCTCTGTTCCTCAAAACTCACCTGTCTGTCGGTGATTTCCTCTTCCCGTATCTCATGGTAGGAAGCTCTCTGCTGTCTGCAGGTCGCCTCTAAGACCTTACGCACCTCCGGATTCTGGGCCGTACTCACCACCATGGTATTCGGCTTGATAATGCCTGCCTTGATTTTTGCAATTTCCTCCAGGGTATTCCCCAGGAATCCCATGTGGTCCATGCTGATAGAGGCAAATGCCGAAATCAGGGTGGTTTTTACCACATTTGTAGCGTCGGTCAAACCGCCCATACCGGTTTCCAGCACTACGATGTCACAGTTCATTTCCTGAAAATACAGAAATGCCATGGCTGTCTCCACCTCAAAGGCCGTAGGATGAGCCAGGCCCTCGGCCAGCATCTCCTGCCCCTTTTCATAGATCCGCTGTGCCAGCCTGGCAACCGCCTCCTCAGAAATATATTCTTCATTTACCTGAATCCGCTCCCGATATTCAAAAATCGTAGGAGAAATATACCTTCCTACCCGATAGCCTGCTTCCTTTAATATGGTAGATACATAGGCCAGTATGGAGCCCTTGCCGTTGGTTCCGGCAATATGTACAAACTTCAAATCATCCTGAGGATTCCCAAGCCGGTTAAGCAGCTCGGTTATTGTGTCTAAACCTAAGATATAGCCGTACTTTGATGTATCGTCAATGAAGGCTCTTGCTTCTTTGTATGTCATTTTTTGTTCCGCCTTTATTCCTTTATCGCATTTCCAGTATATTACACCCTCCGCTTTATTTCAATAGAATTTCTTCCCGGCTTTTGGCGCATACTATCCACATGAAAAATAAATTTATCCTCTGCGGACTTATCGGCTGGTGCCTGGAAATCTTCTGGACAGGCCTCAAATCCTTTCAACGGCGGCAGATGAAGCTCATAGGCCATTCCTCTATCTGGATGTTCCCCATCTACGGAATGGCTGCTTTTCTGGCTCCTGTCTCCCGTTGGATTCAAAAAAAAGGGACGCTGTTTCGGGGGAGCGTCTATGCCTGCGCCATTTTCCTTGGGGAATTCATCACCGGAAGTCTGCTGAAAAAACGTGATATGTGCCCTTGGGATTACAGCAAGGCACGTTGGAACATTGACGGTGTGATCCGTCTGGATTATGCTCCGGTGTGGTTTTTCACCGGACTGCTTTATGAAAAAATCTTCCGGCGGCTGTGAAATGCCCGCAGGAGCTGCCGCAAAATAACGACAGCTCCTGCCAATCTCATTCTTTTCCTTTTTGTGTTGCCGGAACAAGACGAAATCTACCTATGAGTCAAATACCCCGCAGCAAGCTGACGGGGCATCAAGCTTGCAGCACAACAGAGCTGCGGGATATTGGACCCCTGCGACAGTCGCCAAATGGACGTGCAAGCACGTCCGCTTGGCTCGTTGCCCACAGGAATAATTTCCTTTGCTCAAATTCATCCGGCTTACTTAATTTTTCCGCAGTCCCTTTGGATAGTGGTTTTTTACCATTCCGCCTGCCTGCTTCCCCCAGCCCAGAGAATATCCGTCCACCAGCATAAGCTGCCAGCCCTTCTCTCCGGATTTCTCAAAAACCGCCCCTTTCAGATACTCCTGCGCTTCCTGTACATTCAATAAACAGCAATGAACTGCTTCCTGATGCTTCAATGCCAAAGCCAGTGCATGAGCCGGCTCGAATCGGTTCTTTTTCACTGTTCCCAAGTGAAGTCCGGCTCGCAGCACCTTTAAACCCTTTAATGGGAATGCCTGAGGCAAAAGATATAGCTGTTCGCCAAACAACGCCGGAATTCCCTCAAATTCACAGTCCAAAGAATCCTTCTCAAATTCTTTGTAAAGCTTCCATATATTACGTTCAACTGTCTGCATCTTCCAGGAAAATTCTCTGGAAGGTGCCTCTCCATTCTTTTTAAGAATTGCTATAAAATGCCCTTCTCCTTCCAGGCAATGGGGCCAAAGGCGGAAAGTATCTTTTGTCTCTGGCCGGGCGTCAATCCACTCTGGTCTTCCTTTTGAAAAGCTGTCACAGGCTAATACCTTTTTCACCGAAAATTCCGGACAATCATCCAGAAAAGTACTGATGCTCCCCTCATTTTCCTCTGGTGAAAAAGTACAGGTAGAATATACCAATATACCGCCTGGCCGCAGCATACCCGCTGCTGCATGAAGAATCTCTCTTTGGCGTCCAGCACATATAGACACATTTTCAAGACTCCACTGCAAAGCCGCCTGCTGCTCCTTCCGAAACATTCCCTCGCCGGAGCAGGGGGCATCCACAACAATCCGATCAAAGAACCCAGGAAAGCGCTCTGCCAAACGCTCTGGCTTCTCATTGGTAACTATGCAGTTCCGAATTCCCATGCGTTCCACATTGGAAGAAAGAATCTTAGCCCGTGCAGGATGAATCTCATTGGATACAAGAAGCCCTTCCCCTTTCATAGACGCTGCCAAATGAGTTGTCTTGCCGCCTGGCGCAGCACAGAGATCCAGCACTCGTTCTCCCGGCCTGGCATTGGCAAGAGCTCCCACTGCCATGGCACTTGGCTCCTGGATATAGTAGAGACCTGCCTCGTGATAGGGATGCTTCCCGGGCCTGGCATCTTTCCCATAATAAAAACCAGTGTCTGCCCATGGAACCGGACGCAGGTCAAAGGGGCTAAGCGCTACAAATTCTTCTCGGGTTATCTTCAGAGGATTTACTCTGAGAGCCAAAGCCTGTTCCCGATCCCAACTCTCTAAAAACGCCTCACATTCTTCTCCCAAAAATTGTTCCATCCGCACCTTAAATTCTTGTGGCAGAGTCATGATCCCTTTTCCTTTCAGTATTTTTCCAAAACTCTATTTTTCTTCACACACCTGGAAAATATAAAACTTCAGATAATACGATTCATCTGCCGCCCACAAAATGGGATGATCCGGTGCCTGGGTGCGGTATTCTACCTGCCGCAGGCGCTTATGAACACTTTTTGCCGCCTGATGAATTGTCTGGGTAAACAGCTCATAAGTCATAAAATGCGAACAAGAACAGGTAACCAGAAATCCGCCGTCCTTCACCAGCTTCATACCACGCATATTAATCTCCCGATAGCCTTTGATCGCATTTTTTAGAGAACTGCGGGACTTGGTAAATGCCGGCGGGTCTAAAATTACCACATCATAACACTCTCCTTCGGCTTCCAGTTTTGGAAGCAGATCAAAAACATCGGCACAAAGAAATTGTATCCTATCTTCCAGATGGTTCAATGCCGTATTCTTACGAGCCTGTTCCACGCCCAGTTCCGAAGCATCCACACCCAAAACCTCTTTGGCTCCGGCTATTCCTGCGTTCAGCGCAAAGGAACCTGTATGGGTAAAGCAGTCCAATACTCTTGCTTCTTTACAGAGTTTCTGCACAGCCAGCCGATTGTATTTCTGATCCAGAAAAAAACCTGTCTTTTGTCCATCCCGCACATCCACCAGATAGCGAACGCCATTTTCCTGAATTTCCACATTGGTGTCAAAAGCTTCCCCAAGAAAGCCCTTGTACCGCTCCATACCCTCTTTTTCTCGCTCCTTAGCATCACTCCGCTCATAAATGCCCCGAATAAAAATTCCGTCTTCTTCCAAAATCTCTTTCAGAAGCCGTACCAAACTCTCTTTCATTCGTTCAATTCCAAGCGCTAAGGACTGAATTACCAACACATCAGAAAACTTGTCCGCCACAAACCCCGGCAGAAAATCTGCTTCTCCAAAAACAAGACGACAGCTGCTTGTATCCACGGTATGCTTCCGATAGTCCCAGGCATTCTGAAGACGCATCTGTAGAAATGCTTCATCTATTTCCTGATCTTTTCTTCGGGTCATCATACGAACTCTGATTTTGGAGTGGGTATTAATAAAACCTCGTCCCAGACAATACCCGTCAAAATCATGAACCAGTACCAAATCTCCATCTGTAAAGCTTCCCATAACAGAAGCAATCTCATTATCATATATCCACAGGCCGCCTGCTTTAAAAGCTCGGCCCTCACCCTTCTTCAGGGTTACTGCTGCATGCACCATGAGTTAATCCTCCACACCATTTCTGGCACAGATATCTTTTACACAGCATTTATCACAGTAGGGCTTGGTTCTGGCTGTGCACACATCTCGTCCGTGATATACCAGACGATGACAGAAGCCGCTCCCTTCTTCTGGAGGTATCAGTTTCCAAAGAGCCATTTCTACCTTTTTAGGATCCTTGCAGTTGTCTATAAGGCCCATGCGGTTTGTCAAACGAATGCAATGGGTATCTGTGACAATGGCCGGCTTTCCAAACACATCACCCATAATGAGGTTTGCGCTTTTCCGCCCCACACCAGGCAGTTTTAGAAGCTCTTCAAAGGTATTTGGTATATTTCCTCCATACTGTTCCATCAGAATCTTCATGCAGGCACTGATATCTTTTGCCTTGCTATGGCCCAGACCACAAGGTTTTACAATAGCTTCAATATCCTCCGCCGGCGCTTCTGCCAAAGCTTTTACATCCGGATATTTTTTATAGAGATCCTTTACTACCACATTTACCCGGGCATCTGTACATTGGGCGGCCAGGCGCACACTCACCAACAGCTTCCATGCCTGATTATAATCCAGGGTACAGCCGGCATCCGGATATTCCTTTTTCAGCCTGTCAATCAGCTCTAATGCCAGTTCTTTTTTTGTCATAATCATTTCCTTCCTCTGATACTTTTGCAATTGTTTTCATTATATAATGTTGCTGATGCACTTTCCAGTATTTTTTACAGAATGCTGTTTCAATTTCTCTTCAAATCCTCAATCAGACTTAGCTTCTTTGCAGCAGATACGGTAAAGGCAGGCAATATATCTCCTTCCTCACTATACTTTTTTTGCTTTTTATGATAAATTTAACTGAGAAACATCCGCATCTTCTGAAATTATAAGGATCCTGCGGAACAAGTAGTCCGTACTACTAGAATAAACTCTGGAACAGGAGGCACCCAAGTTTGAAAAACAAAACTACTCGATTTTTAACCATCAGCCTGATTTCTGTGTCCATTCTCTGCGTTTTCGTCTTCACCTCCCTGGCCGCCCGGATGAATGGGCGAGGTGCCAAGACCATCCAGGAAATCGGCGAAATCTACATGGCCGGCATGGGCAAGCAGGTGGACACACACTTCAAAACCATCATCGAGCTTCGTCTCTCCCAGGTAGGAGCACTGGTAGATTCCGTTCCTCCGGCAAGCTCTGAGGTAGACACCTCTGCGCTGGTATCCTTGACCTACAACGCAAGAGCCAGGGGCTTTGACTATCTGGCTTTCTATACCAATGACGGCCTCTTCGACATGATCTACGGCTCCCAGGTGACGCTGACTGACCCGGAGGCATTTCATAAGTCCTTAAGCAATGGAGCGAGCAAGGTAGCTGTAGGAACCGACATCCAGGGAAATGATATCATACTTATGGGAATTCCTGCTGCCTACAGCCTGGATAACGGAACAAGCTGTCTGGCACTGGTGGCCGGTCTCCCCAGCAGTTACATAGGGGAAACCCTGGCCCTTAACATGGACGATCCCATGATCAACTACTCTGTCATCCGCTGGGACGGCAGCTTCATCATTCATGGAAATGGTGTGGAAGGAGAAAATTATTTTGACCGTATTCGGGAGCTCTATGACAATACCCCTGAAAAAAATGTTCAGCAATACCTGAATGAGATCCAGGCTGCCATGGAGCTCAATCAGAAATACGCTGCCACCATCTCCATTGAGGGAGAACGACGAAACCTCTACTGCACCAAACTGCCCGATTCCGAATGGTATCTGCTTCTGTCTATGCCCTACGGCGCACTGGACGAATCCATCGACAAGCTTGGATATCAGTGGAACATATCCGCTCTTGGAAGTTGTCTTCTGGTCCTCGGCGCCCTGCTGCTCGTATTTGTAGGATATTTCCGGCTGACAAAAAAGCAGCTTTATGCTCTGGATGCTGCCCGCAGAACCGCTGAACAGGCCAACAAAGCCAAAAGCGAATTTCTATCCAATATGAGCCATGATATCCGCACCCCCATGAACGGCATTGTGGGAATGACGGCCATTGCCTCTGCCAACATTGAAAATACCCAGCAGGTACAGCATTGCCTAAAGCAGATCACCGCTTCCAGCCGCCACCTCCTGGGGCTTATCAATGATGTTCTGGATATGTCCAAGATCGAGAGCGGCAAAATGACATTGAATATTGAACAGATCTCCCTAAAAGACATTATGCAGGGCATTGTAAATATCATGCAGCCCCAGATCCGGGAAAAACGACAGTATTTCAATGTCTATATACAGGATATTTCCGTAGAAAATGTATGCAGCGACAGCCTCAGGCTTAACCAGATCCTTCTGAATCTTCTGGGCAATGCCGTCAAGTTCACTCCTGAGGGCGGAAGCATTCAAGTAGTGCTCTATGAGGAACCTTCCCCTCTGGGCAGCCACTACATCCGCACTCATCTGCGTGTAAAAGACAACGGAATCGGCATGACAAAGGAATTTCAGAGCAAAATCTTTGAATCCTTCATCCGCGAGGACAATGCCCGGGTTCAGAAAACTGAGGGCGCCGGCCTTGGCATGTCCATTACCAAATATATTGTGGACGCTATGGGCGGTACCATTGCGGTAGACAGTGCTCCCGGAAAGGGTACGGAATTCCACATTACTCTGGATATGGAAAAGGCCATTGACCAGGACGGAGACATGATTCTTCCCAACTGGAACCTTCTTATTATAGACGATGATGAGATGGTCTGCGAAAGCGCCGTAACCTCCCTGAAATCTCTGGGCGTTTGGGCGGACTGGGCAGCCGACGGGGACACGGCCCTGCAAATGGTGGAAAAACGCCAGGCTCAGAATCAGAATTACCATATCATTCTTCTAGACCGGACACTGCTTCAGACAGACAGTCTGAACACAGCCCGCCGGCTTCGGGAACATTGCGGCAATGAGGTGCCTATCCTTCTCATATCCGCCGGGGATCGAAGCGATCTGACCTTCGATGCTGTTGAAGCAGGAATCAGCGGTTTTATTGCCAAGCCCTTGTTCCGCTCTACCCTGTTTTTCGCCCTTCGCCAGTTTGCTGAGGGGGAAACACACAGAGAGGAAGATGAGGCACCTGCTTCTGTAGACTTTACCGGAAAGCGTATTCTTCTGGCGGAAGATAACGATCTGAACTGGGAGATAGCCAACGAGCTTCTCTCGGATCTGGGGCTTACCCTGGACTGGGCAGAAAATGGGAAGCTTTGCCTGGAGAAATTCGAGCGCTCAGATGTCGGCTGGTATGATGCCATCTTGATGGATCTGCGGATGCCTATAATGACAGGCTTTGAAGCTACGGAGGCTATTCGCGCCCTTGACAGACCGGATGCAGGCACCATTCCTATTCTGGCTATGAGTGCTGATGTATTTGCCGACGATATCAAACACTGCCTTGACAGCGGTATGAACGCTCATATGGCTAAGCCGATTGATGTGGAAGAGGTTGCCCGTCTACTTGAACAATATATAAAGTAATATTTCAATCCTTAAGAAAGGAAAGGTGCTCCTATGAAAAACAAATTAGGATTGGTACTGATTATTTTTTCCCTGACTGTGTTTCTCATTCTCTGTCTCAGCCTTGCATCCTGCCAAACCGTTCCTGGCGCAAGTGCCTCTGACAGCCAGACAGAAAGCCGGGAAGCTGCTGCCTCTGCCGGCCATTCCGAAAAGGAACCAGACCTTACTGAAATCTCTCTGTGGACCTATCCTATCGGCAACTGGTCCAATTCTACCATGGTTGCAAGTCTGTTGGCCGATTTTAACAAGCAGTATCCCCACATTCGGGTTTCTGTGAAATATCTGGATTACAACACCGGCGACAGCCTTATGGAAGACGCTATCGCAAAGGGGCAAGCCCCAGATATTGTCTTTGAAGGTCCTGAGCGCCTGTGTGCCAACTGGGGCGACAGAGGTCTTATGGCGGATCTCTCCCAGCTTTGGTCCTCCAGCTCTGCCAGTCAAATCTATGATCATGTTCAGACTGCCTGTCAGTCAGAAAATGGAGCTTATTATATCTTTCCCGTCTGCGAAAGCGCTCACTGCATGGCGATTCATCACGATTTATTTGAAGCAGCCGGAGCACTTCAGTATCTGGATGAGGAAACTCACACCTGGACCACGGAAGGTTTTATCAAGGCGGTTGCTGCACTTAAGGAATATGGCGTAGAACAGGTGGGAGCCGTCTACTGCGGCGGCCAGGCAGGAGATCAAGGTACCAGGGCTCTGGTGAATAATCTTTACGGCGGCTCTTTTACAGACCCCGAGCACAGCTATTACACCATCAATACACCGGAGAATATTGAGGCTCTGCAGCTTTTATATGATTTGGAAGGGATTGATTTTGCACCGGATATGACTGGTGCCGATGAGGTAAAGCGCTTCTCCAGTGGAGATCTGGCTATGACCTTTTGCTGGAATGTGGCTAGAGAGATCAACGAAACCCTGGTAAATCCCGATCTTAATTTTGATGTGTTCCCCATGGCCTTTCCCTCTCCCACTGGCGTTCCTGTTTTAGAGGGCGGCATCTGGGGCTTTGGAATCTTTGACAATGGCGATGCCGCACGGATAGAGGCTGCCAAGACCTTTGTGGATTTTATGACTGGAACGGACAGCCAATACGCCAAAACAGTTCTTTCCACCACCTACTGGCCCGTGCGTCCCATGGAGGATCTCTATGTCAATGACCGGCTTATGACAGAATATGGAACTTTCACCCAGTATATGAGCGATTACCATCAAATAACCCCCGGCTGGACGGAGGCACGTACCGCATGGTGGAAGATGCTTCAGGAAATTGGCTCCGGAGGCGATATTGAAGCTGCTGCAAAAGCCTTTGATGATACCGCAAATGAATCTGCCGGCCATATTCAAACTGAGTAATTTTGATTGTTAATAATAAATAGTTTTTTAAAATAGCCCCTAGTCAGATACCGGGGGCTATTTCAATCATCATTTTTCTAAAATTTTTTAATTCCTTCTCAACGCCTCAATCGGACTTAACTTCGCCGCTTTCCTGGCCGGATAGATTCCAAAGAAAATACCCACGCAAGAAGAAAAGAAAGTTGCCAGAATAATCGTTGAAATGCTGATCCTGGCAGGGAAGCCCAGCATGGGCAGAGAACAGATGGCCTTGGCTCCCATAATTCCCAGGACAATGCCTATGATACCGCCCATGGCCGTAATAATGGCGGATTCTGAGAGGAACTGCATCATAATAGACCGGGTTCTGGCGCCCAGAGCCTTTCGGATGCCGATCTCCCTGGTCCGCTCGGTTACGGATACCAGCATAATGTTCATAACACCGATGCCGCCTACCAGCAGGGCAATGGCCGCAACAAATGCGATAAAGGCAGTCAGCATATCCAGCACATCCGTGATCATTTTAATCTGGCTCTCCGCATCCTCCACATAGAATTTATCCTCCCCCTGGACCTGATAACGCCGCTCCAGAAGACTTACAACCTCACTGCTGACAGCTATGCTGCTGTAGCCGCTGTCCGCTATGACAAAAATACCATAAAAATCCTCTAAAATATAACCAAATGCATAGTTGGCCGTATAGGGCATGTAAAGGGACACCCGGTTGGAGTTGTACATCATGCTGTTCACAAGGCCGCTCTCTTCCGTCTGCTCCTCCTTGATAACGCCGATCATGGTGATCTCCTGAGTTGTGTCGTATATAGTGGCCTCCACGCTCATTCCCACCACATCGTCCGTTCCGAACAGCTTCCGGGCATCATTTTCACCTATAACCGCCACCAGGTTCATGGCCTCCACATCGGAATCCGTAAAATAACGGCCGTATTTCATCTCCGGATTGTGGGTATATTTCACATCCTCCGTTCCGGTGGTAATTCCCACATCAAATTCAATATCTCTGGGAGAAATCAGCTTTCCGGACATACTGTCATTCGGCGTTACGCCCTTGACGCCCTCCACCCCTTTGATTGCCTCCAGATCCTCCGGCGTCAGATAAATCAAGTCACTGTCTCCATAAGCGCCGCTGATGTATATCTGACCTCCTGCAACGGCATTCAGCTGATCTCCAATCTCTCCTTTGGCTCCCTGTCCGATGGACATAATCATAATTACGGAAGAAATACCGATGATGATTCCAAGCATGGTCAGAATGGAGCGGCCCTTGTTGGCCCGGATATTATCCACAGCCATTTTCAAATATTCCAGTAATTGTGCCATCCCTATTCCTCCATAGGCGTAACTCTCATGCCCTCTTCCAGCATCATGCCGGTTGTATTGCGGATTACCTTATCTCCGGCATTTAAGCCTGATTGAATCTCAATTTCCATGGAGGAAGCAAGGCCGGTTACCACATCTCTTCTGACAACAACGCCGTTCTCGTCAACCACATAGCAGAAGCTTCCGTCCATACCCGTGTTGACTGCCTCCACCGGAACCACAATCACATTCTCTACCTTACGGCCGCTGATTATTACCTTAGCCTCCAGTCCCAGGTAAATGTTATCGTCCGGATTGTCAATATGTATCTCGGCGCTGACCACCGGTGTTCCCTTGCTGTTCTCCGCCGCCAGACGGCTCAGCTTGCTCACCTCTCCGGTGTAGGTTTTTCCTGCCAGACTGATCTCAGCGCTCTGGCCTACCTCCAGCTTTTCCAGGTCAAACCGTGTCACGGACATGTCAACAATAACATCTTCATTGCTTGCTACGGTAAAGAGACTGCCGCCCTTCGCCGCCGGTCCGCCGGATACGGCTGCTACCTCCGTCACAACACCGGAGAATTCCGCCTGGATTCCGGCCTTGCCCTCATTGATCTCATCCTTGGTCATCTGAGCGTTGAGACTGCTTAGATTATTATTGGCTGACAGCTCATTTCTTGCCGCAGAGGTCAGTCTGGAGGCATCCGTAGAATCCTTGATTCCTTCTTCCTTGGCCTTGTTGGTCTGAAGCTTTTCCAGGTTCTCGGTGGAATCCTTTAAGCGATCCTGATATTTGTTCAGCTTTTCGTTGATTTCATTTAAGGCGCCCTGCTCTTCCCGGATTTTCTGGAGAGCGGCATCACGGATTGCGGTCTGCTCTTGGATCACTTTTTCCGCATTTGCCTTTACACCCTCCCATTTTGCCTTTTCCTGTGTCAGATCCGGGGTGGAAGGAGCTGTTGGTGCAGTTGGTGCAGCAACCGGATCTGCCCCTGCATCTGACGCAGGGGCCGAGCCGTCGGCTGAAGCCGCTTCCGGGGCTGCTGACGGAGCCGTATCCATACTTGCAGTCGATGCTCCCATTGCCTCCAACTCCTGCAGCTTCTTTTTCGCTTCCGCCAGGTCTGCCTGTGCTTGGTCGATTTTGGCCTGCGCATCCGCAACTATGGCCTGCTGTTCGCCAATCACCATAGAGGAAGCGGCCTGCTTTTCCGTATACTCGGTAATCCGATCCTGCACATGCTCATTCTCGTTCTTCTCGTCCTCCACCTGTTGCTCAAGAACGCCCAATGCAGCAGAGGAACGGTTGTATTCGGATACATTTTTATTATCTCTCGTAATCGCATCCTGATAGCCATAGCCTGCGGCACTTCCTGTCAGCTCCGCCTGCCGATAAAGCTCATCTAATTCCACGGCATCATAGGTCAGCAGCGTAGCTCCTGCCTCTACCGTATCTCCTACCTTAAGGTCGAATTCCGAAACCGTAGCCGACACAGGAGAAAAATACGTCTTAACCCGTTCCGACTTCACGTCGCCGCTGCCCTCAATGGTCTGCTCCACCGTTCCCTGGTAGGCCTCCGCCACGCTTACCACAGGCAATACTTCCGGCGCAAACATCTTCGGCACAATATTCAGGGCCAGAATAACCACCACAATGCCGCCGATGATCAGACGCTTTCTCCGCTTTTTCTTCTGCTCCGGTGTCAGGGGCTCCTTTTCCGGCTTTTCTCCTTTTTCTTTTTGAAAGAAGAACCGCTTCTTCGGCTTTGCACCCAAATCATCCTGTTGGGAATCGTTCCACTCATCCAGAGGGCTTCTCATCCCTATTGCATTTTCCGCTTCCATTGCTTCCTGTTCGTTCTTTTTCCTCTTAAACATTACTGATTCTCCTCATTTTCCATATCTGATTCGATTTTTCCGTCCATAATGCGGATCACCCGTTTTGCCTGAGCCGCAATGCCGTTGTCATGGGTAATCAGAATCACCGTTCTGCCTCCCACATACAGTTCTTTTAAAATCTGTAAAATCTCCTTGCTGGAGGCCGAATCCAGATTACCCGTAGGCTCATCGGCCAGTATCACCGGGGGCTTCGCCGCAATTGCTCTGGCAATGGCCACCCTCTGCTGCTGTCCGCCGGACATTTCGTTGGGTCTGTGATTCAGACGATGGGAAAGGCCCACGATTTTAAGGGCATCCACTGCCAGCTTGTGCCGTTCCCGTTTGCCCACGCCACGGTATATCAGCGGAAGCTCCACATTTTCAATGGCAGTCAGATTGCTGATCAGATTAAAGCCCTGAAAGATAAATCCAATCTCCAGATTCCGAATATCCGACTGTTCATCATCCGTAAGCTTGGAAACATCCTTTCCGTTCAGATAATATTTCCCGGAGGTTGGAACATCCAGGCAGCCCAGCATGTTCATCAGTGTGGATTTGCCGGAGCCGGACTGCCCGATAATTGCCACAAATTCTCCCTTGTTAATGGTAAGGCTTACATGGTCCAATGCCCGTACTTCATTTTCGCCGGGATTGTAGACCTTGCATATATCCCTTACCTCTACCAGTGCACTCATACAGCTCCCCTTTCTTATTCCAGTTCCGTAATCCCTTTTCGCTACACCCTAACCTAACCGAAAAGAGATACTGTTTCCGGTTCCGTAAATTTTTTCAATCATTTCCCTTATGTATTACTTGAATAATACAATAACACATCCAGTCATAAGATCAATAGGATTCATAAAATCTTAAGTTTTATTTCTCTATTTCTTCATTTCCAAAGTGTTTTCCTAAAAGCTCTTATTACCAAAATTTATGAGAAGGTTCATCTAATATAACGAAAACGGCTCGTCTTTTTCTTCATATTTTTTCATATATTTTATTAAAACCTGTTTTTAGCATCAGTCCCAAAAGCATTACATAAGGAGATCTCCCATGAAAAAGCTCTTAATCGCCGGTTATGCCGATTCCACTTTAAACTATCAGAATGCCTTTCAAAGGCTGGGCGCTTCCTTTGATACCCTTCCGCCCAAAGCTCCCGGGCACACATCCGACCAGAGGCCTACGGCTCCTCCCCTATCGCTGCCCCGGCTGTCCTACTGTCCCTTTGACTACGACGGTCTTGTTCTTCCCGGCGGCGGGGACATCGCTCCTGCCCTTTTCGGAGCTGCAAACGAGGGCTCCCGTGATATTGATGAACAATTGGATTGCCTTCAGCTTCGGACCCTCAGAGACTTTATACAGGCAGAAAAACCCGTCCTCGGCATCTGCAAGGGCCTCCAAATCATAAATGTCCATTTCGGCGGAACCATCATCCAGGATTTGCCGGAGCACTCACAACTTGTCCATGCATATGCCGCACCGGAGGAAGCCTGCCCTCCCCAACAGGACAAGGACATGTGCCACAAAATGCCGATCGTACGCAAAAACGGAGACAAAATCCACCCCACAAAAGCCGCAGGCGGAACCTTCCCCGAACGGCTTTACGGAAGTGCCCCCACAACTAACAGCGCCCATCACCAGGGCGTAGGCACCGTAGGCGATGGGCTTCTGGTGGCCCAGTACAGCCACGACTTCGTCATAGAAGCCATGTACCACGAACATCTGCCCATCCTGGGCGTCCAGTGGCACCCTGAGCGGATGTGCTTCGAATACGCAGACATCCGCATGGAAGACGGGGCAGTACTGCTTCAGTACTTCCTTTCACTTTTATAACCATGCATCTAAAAAATTTTTATCGCCTTGTCCTGACTATGATTCTGAAAACTCAGACTTTAATGCTTCAAGCAGCCGTTCAGCAATGGGCGTAAAAACCTGATACTTTTTCCATATTAAATATATACTTGTTTCCAGTTTTGGTGTAAGGGGACGAAAGACAAGCCCGCTATCAGGATTCGTATCAATCAAATGCTTAAAGGTTAAAAGATAGCCCAGTCCCTCTTTGACAAAAAGTGAACCGTTATAGGACAAACGAAACGATCCCTCAAGATGTAATTTATCCATATTGCTGCCGCACCATTTAGAAATATCATGATTCCAGCCCTGTTCTGAACAAAACAAGGGAAGTCCAACCAGATCCTCCACACAGATAGCTCTTTTTTCCGCCAGAGGACAGTGGGCGGGTATGACAACTCCCCACAAATCAGCGTCAGGAAATGTTAAATAATGGTATTTTGCAGTATTTGGTTCCTGTGCCAGCACAGCGAAATCAATGATGCCCTTGTCCAGCTTCTCCGTAACCTGTTCCGTATCTCCGCTTGTAATATGATAATGTAGATCCGGATAAGTATCTTTGAATCTCTTAATTGCCCCGGCGAGATGCCTGATCTGGTAAGATTCTGCCAGACCAAAGTAGACATCCCCGCCTAAAACATCATCTAATGCAAGAAATTCCGTCGTAATTTTATCCGCCATTTTCACCAAATCCTCTGCCCGTTTCCGCAGCAAGATACCTTCCTCCGTAAGTTGAATGCTGAAGCTGTGGCGTGTAAACAGCTTTTTCCCCAGTTCCTCTTCCAGTATTTTTAATTGTTTGGATAGCGTAGGCTGGGTAACGTGAAGCAGTTCTGCCGCACGTGTCATATTTTCTTCTCTTGCCACCGCAAGAAAGTATCTCATGGTTCGCAGTTCCATATAGCCTCCCTTGATATTCCTATAATTCATATCATGATATAAAATATAGCCATTAGTGAGATGAAACACAAGAGAATATAATCAAAAAGAGCAAAAAAGAAAGAGAGGTATATGTAAAATGGAAAATATTACAAAGCTGGAATTAACAAATGAATGGGATAAGACTTTCCCCAAAAGCAAAAAGGTGAATCACCATAAGGTGACATTTCCCAACCGTTATGGTATCACTCTGGCAGCAGATCTCTATGAGCCGAAAGAAGCTGCCCACAAACTGGCTGCTATCGCTATATGCGGTCCTTTTGGTGCAGTCAAAGAACAGGCGGCCGGACTGTACGCACAGACAATGGCGGAGAGAGGATTTCTCACCATTGCATTTGACCCATCCTTTACCGGAGAAAGCGGAGGGATGCCCCGATATATGGCATCTCCGGATATCAATACCGAAGACTTTCAGGCGGCAGTCGATTTCCTTTCCGTACAGGAAAATGTTGATTCGGAACGTATTGGTGTTATCGGTATTTGCGGCTGGGGCGGTCTGGCTTTGAATGCGGCGGCATTGGATACCCGCATCAAGGCGACCGTTGCCTCCACAATGTATGATATGTCCCGTGTCAATGCCAACGGATATTTTGATGCCGAGAACTCCGCCGACGCACGATATGCCAAAAAGAAAGCCTTAAACGCCCAGCGGATTACAGACTATAAAAATGGCAGTTATGCACTGGGCGGCGGTGTTGTTGATCCGCTTCCGAAGGATGCGCCTTTCTTTGTGGTGGATTATCACGATTATTATAAAACGGAGCGTGGTTATCACAAGCGTTCCTTAAATTCCAACGGAGGTTGGAATACCATTGGATGTATGTCTTTTTTAAACCAGCCCATTCTTCAATACAGCAATGAGATCCGCAGCGCCGTTTTGGTGATGCATGGTGAAAATGCCCACTCCTGCTATTTCAGCCGTGATGCATATGCCGCTATGGTGAAAAATAATCCATATATTGACAACAAAGAGCTGCTGATTATTCCCGATACAGTCCATACTGACCTGTATGACGGAGGTGGAAAAGATGCAATTCCGTTTGATAAGCTGGAGCAGTTCTTTCATGAATATTTAAAGTAAACACAAAGAACGGTATTTGAAATGTGTTTCAGCCGCACAAACACAAGCAATTTATAAAAAAATAAACCCTGACAAAAGGTGTCAAGATATGTGTGTTAAATTAAATGCATAGCAGCACAGCTATACAGTAACTTTAAACACATCAGAAAGAAAGAGGTAAAAAATGAAGGAAATGAATCAGAACTTTTGTCAGTGTTGCGGTATGCCTATGGGAGATACCGATGAACTGTTCGGGACCAATGCCGATGGCAGCAAAAATGAGGAATATTGCAGGTATTGTTTTGAAAACGGCAAGTTTACTTTTGATGGTACAATGGAAGAAATGATTGAGGTATGTGTACCAAATATGGCTGCTGCCAACCCCAATATGAGTGAGGAAGAAGCCAGAAAAATCATGCTTGAATGGTTCCCGACACTGAAGCGTTGGAAAAACTAATCCCCGCCGCCTTGTTCAAGCTTCGTTACTTTTTATATCCATGCCAATCACTCCACCGATTGGCATGGATATAAACTCCTTTTTGATGAACAGAAAGTATAAGAAATCTCTTTCACATTTGGAAAAAAGGATCTATGATAAAGCAACGGAAAATCAGAAATTTACAGAGGTATCCTTATGGAATATATCAGAGTAACAAAGGAGAATATCGAAAAAGAACATATATGCTGTGCAATTTCAAACAATAACGATATTCAAGTGTCATCAAAAAAGATTTGGCTGAAAGAACGTTTTGATGAGGGCTTGATTTTCTTAAAAAGCGAACAGCGTGGAAAGTGTTTTATTGAATATATTCCCGCTGAAAATGCGTGGAATCCCATAATCGCAGATGGCTGCATGTATATTGACTGTTTATGGGTGGCCGGCTCGTTCAAAGGACATGGCTATTCAACAGAACTTCTGAATGCCTGCATTGAAGACAGCAAAAGCAAAGGAAAAAAAGGACTGTGCATCTTATCTGCGTCAAAGAAAAAACCATTTCTGGCTGACCCTAAATTCCTAAAATACAAAGGCTTTGCCATTAGTGATGAGGCAGATAACGGTATTCAGCTATGGCATTTGCCTTTTGCAGAAAATGCTTTCTCGCCCAAATTCAAAGAATGTGCGAAGCACCCTCATATTGAAGATACGGGATACGTCTTGTATTACACCAGCCAGTGCCCGTTTAACGCAAAATATGTCCCCATAATCGAAAATATTGCAAAAGAGAAATCAATCAAATTTAAATCCATTCATTTGCAGAGCAAAGAAGACGCACAAAATGCTCCAACGCCAATTACTACCTATGCATTATTTTTAGACGGCAGCTATCTTACAAATGAGCAGATGAACGACAAGAGATTTTTGAAATTGTTAGAAAAACAACCTCCCGTTTTGAAATAACCGCTGCCATAGCAGGCGGCATGCTGAAACAGGAAATCACGGACATACTGCTTCTCCATAACATACCAAAGTGCGTAAATTCTTCAAATATGATTCAGACAAATAAGGCAGAACATCATTGTATGCTCTGCCTGTAATGCTTACAAATACATTTTAGCTGCTTCTTCTGCCAAATGAAACTTCTCCTGGATTTTTCAAACTATGATTTCCATACCATCATAAGCAAATAAAATATTGTCAAGTTCTTTTTCAAGTTCCTTGTAATAGCCATATGATTTTCCCCATATTTCATCAATATGTGTAACTATAATCTTTTTGATTCGATAGTAGTCTTTCAGTTCTATAACCTCATCCAAAGTGAATATTTCATCTTTTAAAGGCGTATCCATAAGCTTCGTTCCATCATTTAATATTCCATCATCAGAAACCATGCTTATAATCAAAATATCTGCATCAAAATATAAATCATTATGAGCAAAAGGTTTTGGATTACAACAGGCATAGATAACCTTTTTTTCATGCTCTTTCAGAATATAAAAAGTAATGTTTCGGCTTGGGTTATTGTTAATTAAGTCTATGTCAATATTATCTATTTTTATATGCGATGTTTCATTAACAGAAATACAGCGAAGAACATCGCCATAATATTTAAAGCAGTCACGGTTCATTTGGTTTATATCTTTGATGACCTCAGGAAGAGCATAAAAGCCAATAGGCATACTTGTTCCATTGATGAAGTCACAACCTATTTTTTCAACAATCCGAATACCCCTGACATGGTCAGGATCCCTATGGGAAATGGAAAGGTGTTTCACTTCCGATATTCCTTGTCTGTTGCAGGCTACCGCAATATCTTCGGGTGTGTCTATCAACATTTTTATATCGTCAATATATAGGCTTGGTCCTAACCGTTCATACCTGCCGCCTTTTCGTCTGGCTTCTTCACAAATTTTACATTTACAAAATGAACTGGGAATAATTGACATGCCGCCGCTGCCAATAATTTTTAATTTCAAATCTTTCACACCACCTTTTACCTTCATTGCAAGGAACAAGAATTCAAGTGAAAATATTTAAACAGTATCGCTGTTACTGCCCCTTTTCACTAATATTTTTCTTATTTCTTTTATTATTCCGGAAGGTGTTGCTTTATCCACAGGCATAAGTTTACTGTACATCCTTACCCCTTGATACGAAAACACAATCAAATCGAATACTGCGGAAATATCCACCTCATTAAATTCATGCCTGTCCATCCCGTATTGCATTAGCTTCTTCCATGTATTTGCTGAAATTAAATATTGTTCATATAACGTATTACTCTGAGTTGCAATATCACGAATGCTAAAATATTCATATATTGCTATGCTTAATGAAGATTGGCTGTCAAGCATTTCATTCTCATACTTGTTTAAAATTTCATCCAAAATAGTTACTGCCGAGCAATTTTGTTCTATTTTTAAATCAATCTCATTATCCTGCTCACTGGTCATATCATCAATAATCTCCTGAAAGATTTGACGTGTGCTTTCGTAATGGCAATACAACCCGCCTCTGCTTAATTTCGCCACATCGCAGATATCCTTCATTGTCACTTGTTTAAAACCTTTCTCTGCAAATAAAGAGCATGCACATTTCTTTATATGTTTCCGTGTTTCCTGTCCTCTTTTATTCATAAGCAATCCAACTTTCCGACACATGTGTCTGAAATTATTATACGACACATGCGTCCGAAAATCAATAAAAAGCGGCAAAGATTTCTCTCTACCGCCATCAATGTCTAAATGTAAATAATCCCCCCGTTCATAATCTCCCTCGCACAAGCCCTTATGTGGTTAAGACGTTGTACCGGCGTACCGTTATGCCCTGTGCCTGTCACTTTCACATTCTTTTATTTTGAATATTTCCCCAGATTACGTCAAAATAAAACGCAAAGCACTCCGCAGATACCAGCCCCCAATCTACGAAAGCACAGTCCGAAAATACCGAAGAAAATTCCCCCCAATCACCCCAACAAGCGTATCCTCCGACATCCCCCGCCCCAAAAGCGCAGCACTAAGCGTCAGCATCTCCCTGTGATTCAGCAAAAGATCATCCTCCTCCACCTGAAAATCAAGCCTCGGCACAGAAGCCGAAAGCCCATTGCACAGATCAAACCCAAAGCCCACATGTTCCTCCCCGGCCACAGACACAAGATGCTCCACATGCCGGCAGAGACACTCCACCGCCTGCTCCCTGGGATAGATTGCAGCTCCGGCAATGGTCCCACAGGCATTCACCCCAATCACACCCCCACGAGCCGCCAAAGCCCCAATCTGATCATCCCGCAGATTCCGATAATTCTCATGCACACTCCAGGCATCCGAATGGCTGGCAACAAAGGGCCTCCTTGCACACCCCAGCACATCCGCAAACCCATCATTATTCAAATGGCTCACATCCACATACATCCCAAGCTCCTCCAGCTTCGCCACAGCCTCCCGTCCAAGCTCTGTAAGCCCCCCTCGAATCTCCAGCATCTCTCCCGCCTTACAGCACCCTCTGGCAAAAGCATTGGGCCGGCTCCAGGTAAGTCCGGCTCCCCTAACCCCCAGATCATAAAAAGCCCGAAGCAGATACAAATCCGTCCCAACCGGATCAAGCCCCTCCAAAGACAAAAGGACCGCAATCCTCCCCTCCCCCAAAGCCGTCTCCAATTCCTCCCGATTCGTCACAACACAAATCACATCCCGAACCGGCTCCAAATCCTCCCGAAGCGCCTCAATCTGCCCCATAGCCACATGAAGCCCCTTCTCCGGCAGATCCCTACTGGACACAAACACCGAAGAAACACAAACATTCACCCCAGCCTCCAAAAAATCCGTAAGATACCGCCGCTCCACCACATCCCTCTCCCCATACAGTCTCCGGCTATACACCTCCGCCGCCAGATCCAGATGCGCATCCACCACCGGATTCTCCTTATGTATGGCTTTCGCCCATTCCAACAAAACCTCTTCCACAGCCAATCTCTCCTTCACAATCAAAATATAATAAAACTTCTTTCAACAACCAGGCTCCGAGACAGGCCGGGCGCTGAGGATTTTCCTATATCCAGTGTCCGGCTGTTTGGCGACTTCTGTCTGATACTGGCGAACTTTGTGCAAGAAATTTCCAGGCGAAGCCATCAAAATCCCTAAATACAAAGTCCGCCAGGAGCAGACCGATGTCGAACAAACCGTCCGAACACAGGATATGGAAAATTCTCAGCGCCCGGCCTGTCTCGAAGCCGTCCACCCCCATACCATCCTATGCCCAATCACCACATTGAGCCACAAAAAACCTTAAGAAACCTTCGGAAACTCCACCGTCACCGTAAACAAATCCGCATTCAGCTCCACCTGAAAGCTCCCCCCGCAAGCCTCCGTAAAGCTCTTAGCAATAGACAGCCCAAGTCCGCTGCCCCCATCCGTCCGGCTCGCATCCCCCCGAACGAATCTCTCAGTAAAATCAACCTCATCGTCAATCTCCACCCCGGAAGTATTCTTAATACTCGCCACAGCCACACTCCCATTATCCGTCAGCGTAAGAAAGATCCGTGACCCGCTAAGAGAATACTTAAGAGCATTCTGAATCAAATTCTGAAACACCCGATAAAGCCTCTGCCCATCCGCCAGAATCATCACCGGCGTCTCCGGAATCACAGTCTTCATAGCCAGCCCGCTTTCCGAAATCTGTACATTCATATCCGCCAGCGTCTGCCACAGAAGCTTGCCCAGATCCAACCGTTCCAGATTCACCGGAAGCTGATTAGAAGCCGCCTTGCTTATCTCAAACACATCCTGCACCATAGTTTTAAGCCTCTCCGACTTCTCCCCAAGAATCTGCACATACTCCTTCACATGCTCCGGCAAATCCTCTTCCTGCTTAAGAAGCTCCACATAACTCACAATCGAAGTAAGCGGCGTCTTAATATCATGGGACACATTGGCAACCAACTCCACTTTCATGCGCTCACTCTTGGTCTGCTCCCGAAGAGCCATCTCCATCCCCTGCTGGATTTCATTAAGATTCTCCGCAGCCGTTTTCAGATCCGCATCCTCCGGCAGAGCCAGTCTCTCAGTCAAATTTCCCTCCCGAACCGCCGCAATCTGATCCGACAAAGCTCCCAGATCCTGAGCCAGCTCCTTATTCCTCCGCAGATTCCATACTCCAACCAGCAGAAAACAAATACCAAAAAATACCGCAAACAACAGCAACACAAGAATCTGAGCCGTTAAATAATACGTGCTGCAGTAAAGAACCGCCGCAAAAACGGCAAATACGCAAAACAACACTGCCAAAACAAACACCTGACAATACCGTTCCACCATCCGTTTCTGCACGGAAAGCTTCAATTCTTTCGTCCGCATACTCCGAATCACCGGTCCCAAAAGAGACTTCCGATTCCCCTTATTGGTACGCAGATCCACCACGCCCAGATAAATCATCCAAAATGCAGCCGTTAAGAACGAACCTCTGGCCACAAACCTGCCGGCATAATAGCCCAGCTCCTCCATGTTCATGTAGATGCCATCCTCATAGATCCAGATAAGCTCCTGAAGAATCTCTCTCCCTCCTATAAGCAAAAACCCAATCGGAATTCCCACAAACAGCAAAACCTTCGGCTCCAGCCAGATATGACCCAGAAATCTCCCAATGGCACCATCCGCCAGACGCTTGTCTTTCCGCAGCAAAACCGCCAGGGTCAGCAAAAAGAGGGCCGCAATAAGCTGCCATTTGACCGCCTGATACCTCTCATAACGGTACGCCTGGTTCTTCTGCATCCAATAAAGCCCTCCCCTGTTACAAACAGCACCATATTCCGAATAATCTCCCGTAATATAAAGCTTCGGATTCCTGGCTGCCGCCATAAAAATCACGGCATCCTTAGCAGATTCATCCACATTAAAATTGGTATAGCCGGGTACATACCAGAGACTGTCCTCCGTGTATACACCGTCCCCATAGACATCCAGCTCCTCCCCGTCCTTGCTGATACGAACCTTACCATCACCCTTCTCGTTATACCACAGACAGAAATTATACTCTTCCTCTGCCGGCAGGCAGCTCTGAAAGTCCGGGTTGTTCAATTCTGCACCTATCCGTGGCTCTAACTGCTCCATATTGGTATAAAGAAGCTTTCCCTGGTAAATCACCGCATAGCGAAGATTCTTGTCCCTGGCATATTCTTTCATGTAAGCTTCCAGAGCCTCTTTCTGATCCCTGGGCCTGCTGTAGTCCGATATATCGTACTCTCTGCGTATTGCATCCCAGGTATCATCCGCTATGCCATACTCTCTTTGTATCTCATCCCAGGTGTCCTCCGAAGCATCGGCCTCCTCTTCAGCAATCTCATCTAAATATACCCGTTCCGCCTCCTGCACCTCAGTAGTTGTCTCCCATGGATAGCCCCACCACCCGTTTCCATAATATCCGTCATAAAAATAATAGCTGTCACCAGCGTAGGTCACGCCATAATTATTCCAGCCCTTACCGCCAGTTGCCACCCCAAGAAGCTCCTCCAGACGGCTGGACATATACATACGGAAATCCGCCTGCTCCTGGTAATCGGTTCCCATACGGCTTTTAAAGCTGTCCGGGCTGCTGCCAATGAGACTGAGCATAGACAGGAAATTTCCAAGCAACAGGGTCATACCCACAAAAAACGCCGTAAAACTAACAATGATTCTCAATTTTCTCCATTTTGTATCCAATTCCCCACACCACCTTTAAATATTCTGGCTCCTTAGGATTGAGTTCGATTTTTTCCCGAATGCGCCGGATATGCACCATCACCGTATTTTCCGGTGCAAAGGCGTCTTCCTCCCAGACCCTCTGGTAAATCTCCTCCGCCGGAAAGATCCGCCCCCGGTTCCGCATCAAAAGCTCCACAATCTTCGTCTCCGTAGCAGTAAGCTTCACCGGCTCCCCGTCCGCATAGAGGGTGCGCTCCTCCATGCGGTAACAGAGACGTCCGTTGCGTATCACGTCTGCCTGCTGCTGTGCGTGGATATCACCCAGAGACGTGTACCGTCTCAGATGGCTTTTCACCCGGGCCGCCAGCTCCTGGGGATTAAAAGGCTTGGACACATAGTCGTCCGCTCCCATGGAAAGCCCCAGAACCTTGTCGGTATCCTCACTCTTGGCGCTCAGGACGATAATGGGCAGATTCTTCCGCTCCCGAATCTTCATAACTGCAGACAGGCCATCCAGCTTCGGCATCATCACATCCATAATGATAAGCCGCACCGGATGCTCCGCCACAAGCTCCAGAGCCTCCATGCCGTCATAAGCCTTCAGCACCTGGTAGCCCTCCTTTTCCAGCAGAAGCCCAATGGCCTTAACAATCTCCCGGTCGTCATCCACCACCAGCACACATTCGTTCATTATCGTTCTCCTTCCTTATGCATGGACTGTCGCAAAATAAGACAACAGGCTTTTCCAATATCCAGTGTCCGGCTGTTCACGAACGCTCTGTTTGATATGGGCAGACATTACCTCAAATACTTTCTTAATCGCAAAACGCTCCAGGTAATGTCTGTACAGAGCAAACTGAGTGTACGTGAACCGTCCGAACATGGGATATGGAAATGACTGATGGCTTATTTTGCGGCAGCCACATCCTTCAAGCCTGTATTTATGGTAGGAAATATTTCTTACAAAAGAATCGTGGTATTTCTTACAGATTTCTTACAATGAAAAAATCCTTTTCTCCGTAGCAGAAAACTAAGTTCAAAGATGTCCCCTGCACTACCAGACCAGCCGCACGTCAGCCTTGTTGGCCGGATTCACCGTAACCGTAACCTCCTCGATCCCCAGGGCATCAAAGGATACAAGCCGTCCCTCCTTTAGATTTTCAAGGAGCAGATCCTTTGCCTCCATCATCAGCTCCACATCATCATCCTCAGCAACCCAGCGTGTCAGCAGCACAACCTCATTATACTCTTCTTCCCACTTGGGAAGGGGTACGGTCCGTTCTTTATTGTAGGTTACACAAAAGCGAACGGTATTTTCCGGAACCCTGGCATCCGTCAGCACCTCATCCTGCTCCCAGTTATACCAGCCAGTGATAAAGGCCCTTTCCTCCCCCGGCTCAAATTCCACATCAAAATTCTCTGTCCGCATATCGGTTTTTCCCAGCAGTTCCTTTCCTCCGTAGGACAATGCGGTAAATTCCGTAAACAGAACCCCCGCACCGATTCCGGTCAACAGAACGCCTGCTGCAAATACGCCAATCAAAATTATATGAAGCTTTCTCATACTTTGCCTCCCATTCCAGTTCCGTAATTCCCCTTTCCAGTACCCTGTATCTAGAACGATTTCCGGTCACAAAATGCATGTGTCCGTAAATCGTTCTGGCACTTCCAAGGAGAATTACTATTTTTATATTCCAGTTCCGTAATTCATTTACAGTTAAATTTTCTCATCCATTGCTTTTTCTTCCGGGTCTGCCTGCTCTTCCATTAATTCCGTCTCTTCACCGGCAGCTTCCTCTTCTTCCGCCTTTTCCTCTTCCCGACTTATCTCTGCCTCCCTATTGGAAACGCCCTTTTTCTTTCGTATAAGCAGACTGAACGAACCGCAGGACAGCGCCCCAAAGCAGAGCATTCCGCCCAGGCAGATAAGCAGGATTCCCACAACCGGATATCCCTGTGGAATCAAAACCACCCCTGCCCCCAGGCCCATTAGCGTAAGCATTGCAAAGAAGCCAAAGAGTACGGCCATAAACAGCCAGGTCAGATTCCAGAACAATCGCAGCCACCAGATACAAAAGGCTACAAACAGATTCCATGCTGCTTTGATTCCCTGAAAAACGGCTGAGAGAAAACTTCTCTTTGGCTTTTGCCTCATCTCTATGCCCTTTTCTATCAGAACCCTTTCCTTTCCGCCCTCCATTTGCTCCGAAACAATCTGTTCATGCTCTCCATTCACATAGGTTTCATTATGTAACACCCCTGTCTCTCCATACATAAATTCATCTCCTGTCCCATTTAAAACCTTTTTCCTGAAAAATGGCCTTACCATCCAGGCTGCCGTCATCCGGCATTTACCGGCACACCATTGAAAGCCCCGACGGATTCCATGCATACAGGCCACAAACTTACCCTTCAGAAAGCCTCCCATTTTCCGAAAACTCTTTCCTGCGTCCACTATCTTAATCCCTTTCATATCCAGTCGACGAGACGAAGACTTTTCATCAAATTCCGGTTTCACATGATAAGCCTCCAATATCTCCGCCGCCAGCTCCCGCATAGGACCGAAATCCCGTATGGCTTCCTCCTCACTCAAGCCCTTTTGAAGCTTCATGTCTATGTGCTGTGCATATTCCGCCAGAATATCCTCCTGCTCCTGGTCCTCAAGAATCCGGAGGTACCCACGCAGATCTTCCAAAAATGTCTCTTTATTCATATTCCTTTCCCTCCTTCAAAAATCGGCAGACCTTTGTCTGAAATTCTTCCCACTCCGCCTCCAGAGAATCCCGATAGAGAATCCCCGCCGCAGTCAGATGGTAATACTTCCGGGGCGGCCCCTCAGAAGATTCCCGCAAATAAGTTTCAAAATAACGCTCATTGGTCAATCGTTTCAGGAGCGGATAGATCGTCCCCTCATTCACATCAATCACCTGGGAGACCTCCTCCACCAGCTCATATCCGTACATGTCCTTTTTACGCACAGATTCCAGAACAATAAGCTCCAATACCCCTTTTTTAAATTGTGGATTCATGTACTCTCCATTCCCGTTCCGTATCCCATGTACAGCATCCCCTGATTTAGATGCATTTCCGTCCACAAAACCTTGCGCCCATAAATCCACCCAGACACCATCCAAGGTATACTAATTTCCATTCCAGTTTCCTATCCCCTTCATTATCCGGTTCTGCTATTAGATTACACCAACTACTATGTATTGTCAAGTACTAATATTTTAAAAATAGCCATCGCCCATTTTCCCCATTGACAGACATGTCTAACAATGTTAGACTATACACGTCTAATACCATTAGACAAACCAACAACTTCATATGTACCAAAAGCTTACCGGCGGAGGGGAGGAGGGCCGCCCCGAGCAGGAGTTATCCTAAGGGGTACCAAGCAAGGCTTGGTGGATTCCTTAGGATCTAGGTGGCGGTACCTGCCCGCAGCCTACACAGCCTTCCGTATCCCCCAAAATGTAACAAAGCGCCCCATACAAAAACAAACATAACCCAGGAGGCCAACATGAACCCCTACAAACTAGGAGAAATGGAACAAAAATTCGCAGATTTAATTTGGACCCACGCCCCCATCACCTCAAAGGAACTAACAACCCTCTGCGAACAATCCTTCAACTGGAAGCGAACCACCACCTACACAATGCTAAAACGCCTCTGCCTGCGAAATCTCTTCGAAAACGTAAACGGCACCATTCAAATAAAAACATCCAAAGAAGACTTCCAGGCAGCCCAGGGAGAACAATTTTTAATAGAAAACTTTGACGGCTCTCTCCCCCGCTTCCTCACCGCATTTTCCAAAAGAAAAAAACTAAGCAGACAGGAGATCGCAGATCTCCGAAAGCTGATTGAAGAATATGAAGAAGAGGTGGACGACAAATGATGGAACAATTATTTATTTCTATCCTAAATATGAGCCTTACAGCCAGCGTGATCATTTTAGCCATGCTCATAGTCCGCCTGTGCTTTCGCAGCGCCCCAAGAAGCTTTTCCTACATCCTGTGGGCCGTAGTGCTGTTCCGTCTGCTCTGCCCGGTGTCCTTTTCTTCCAGCCTCTCCTTCGTGGGTATTTTTGCAAAAGAAGCGGTAAATGACGGACGGATGGAATATATTCCGGAGGACATCGGCTACCAGATGGAGCCGAAAGTCAGCCTCCCGGTTCCGGGCATCAGCGACGCTGTAAATGACACGCTTCCGCCCGGCAATCCTGCAGGCTCCGTAAATCCCCTGCAGGTTGTACTTTTTATCGGAATGTGGATCTGGATTCTTGGTATGGCAGTCATGGCGTTCCGCAACGCCCTGTCCCTGTTTTTCCTAAAAAAGAAGCTAAGAACCGCCCTTTGGGAAAAAGAAAATATTTACCGAATGCCCGGAAAAGGAACGCCCTTTGTATACGGCATCCTTCGCCCCCGCATCTATCTCTCCCAGGCCCTCACACCAGAGGAAGAATGCTATATGCTTCTTCACGAGCAGATTCATATCCGCCGAAGAGATCCCCTGTTCCGGACCCTGGCTTATGTGGCTCTCTGCATCCACTGGTTTAATCCGCTTGTCTGGCTGGCCTTTTCCTTAAGCGAAAAGGATATGGAAATGTCCTGTGACGAAGCCGTAATCCGTCAAATCGGAAGCAGTGTAAAAAAGGATTACTCCGCTTCTCTCTTAGCCCTGGCTTCCGGCCACCGTATAATAAAAGGAATTCCCCTTGCCTTTGGAGAGGGAGACACAAAGCAGCGAATTGAAAACATTCTTCATTACCGAAAGCCCGCCCGGATTCTAATCATTGCTGCTGCCATTGCCTGTGTCACCCTTGCAATACAATTTCTTGCTTATCCAACGGATGAAACCGATTCCGCCGCCGGGGAAAATACATTTTACGGCATAGTTGCTTACGAAGATTCCCATGGAGAGACACTTCCCCTGGTAGTCCGCATTCCCCGTTTCGGTGATGTGGAAATTCCGGAAGCCGACAGCATCGAGCCTTACATTGAAATAGATTTTAACGGCCTGGAAGCCGGAGATCTCATCCGGATTACATTTCCAAAGGGGGAAGAAATCTCCGTTATGGAAACCTATCCCGCCCAGTTTTCCCAAAAGGCCGAGAAAATCGAGATCATGGGCCGGGGACCCTTTGCCCTACAGCCTGCCGAGGAAAACCGGTATCGCTTTACCGTACCCCTTGGGATGGCGCCCGACGCCCGGCCCGGGGATATGCTGAATATCTACCGGCAGACGGAGGATAAGAACGGCCAGGTACAGAATGAGGAATTCTTAAACTCTGTAGAGGTTCTGGAGGTAATTCCGGAAACTTATCAGATCTGGGTGAATATGTCACCTGAGGAAGTGGAGGGATTTTTATCGGAATTTGGCTTTGGGCTTCGGTGCGAGCTTATAAAGCAGGATTCGGAAGAGACGCAGGGACAGGCAAAGCCTTCTGGCAGCGAGAGTTCTTCCCCTGGATCCCAAGATGAAATGCTGTTAGATATGTCCGTTCCCTATCTGTCCCGGTCGGATCTGGAAACGCTTCTGGCAAGGGCAGATTTGAACGGGACATTCCGGCTGAACATCCAAAGCATTGCCCGGAGTGCCCGGGGAATTGACCGCTATGTGATCGATATGTTTACGGAGGATTCCATAGACGAGCTTCCCTTTCTTGCATTTTCAGAGGACTGTGTTTTCCGGGTAAACCGGGAGATGAATTCTATCCGTTACGAAGATGTGGACTTTGACGAATTCGTAAAGCTTGCTGAGGATGGATTTTCCTGGATCAATCCTCTGTGCACCCTGCATTTTCAGGATAATGTAATTACTTATGCAATTCTGGAAAGCGCATGGTACGGCTCTGGCATTACTTATGAGCCATTTGTCCCGGATACCTGGTATGAGGACATCTTAAGCTTTCCGGAAATGGAGGGAATTGATCCTCTGGAAACCTATTATACCCAGGCGTACAATGTAAAGGAAGACTTTGGGGATGGCGCCGGAACGGAAACGGCGGAGGTATATACGGGGAATATCGGGGACGGTGACAGCGGAATCGTACTTTTTAAAAATGAAAACGGAGACATTCTCTACTCAGAGGGCGCCCACACCGCCCGGGCCGGATGGAACAATATTTATCTGGGGGAACTTAATGGAACGCCGTTTCTCATGAGAGTGCATATAGAGGATCGGGATACCTATGGCGGGTATGATTATCAGGTGTTCCGCCTGGGCGAACAGGGGGAGATTCTTCAGATTGCCGGCAGCTCCTTTACCTTTGACCAGGATCGGATTCCCTATGACGAGGAAATCTTCAGCCAGTGGAAAGGGCAGATGGATGCTTATCTGAACCAATGTCAGTTATTGCTAAGCACCCAGGACGGGGAGGTACGGACGGAGTAGTCCGTGCCTCTTCCATTTTGGATTTTGCTGCGCCGTTCAAACGGAAGTGCCAGCACATCTGCCGATACCCTTTAAGAATATAGCCCCGGAACCATATATTCAAAAATATCAGGATACGTAACCAGCGTCACATTCCCCAATTCATTCGCCTTATCCCTGCAGCCCTTCGTGTATCCGGTCTTTGCAAACAAATAAAGCCAGACCTTATGGTAATGGAACAGCCGGCTTCTTTTTTCCAGCTTCTCAAGAACTCCCACATCCACTTTCTCATTTGTCCATTTACATTCCCCAAACAGAGCACAATCCTTGTCCTGCTCTCCCATAATATCAATCTCCGTCTGGCTGTACGTGGACGGATCGGTTCCCCACCAACGGCCAAGATCATTGAACTCCACCTGCGATTCTCCATTCAGAAGCAGCTTCCAGAGATACTGCCTGCAGATCTCTTCAAACACATTTCCCATATAGTCTGACAAATGCGGCTCTATCCGCTTATAAGCCAGCTCCACCGCTCCACGAACAATAATGGATTGGTTCTCCGGCACAAACCGATACCAGAACCGAAACATGTTATCATCAATTGTATAGATTGATTTTCGAGATGTCTTTTCACCGTAAGGTGTTTCCTTTTTGAGCAGCCCCAGCGCTGTCAAATTTTTCAGATAGGCAGTGCAGACACTCGTATTTTCTCCTACTTTTGTAGAGATCTCTGCCATTCGGGATGCGCCGTTGGCAATCGCAGTAATAATGGCGTTATAAAGGGCAGGCTCCCGGACCTCCTGCTTCAGCAGATTTTCCGTTTCTTCAAAAAGTGATGAGGCGGAATTTAAAAACGTATTCTTAATGTTATCCTCCACACTCAGCCTGTCGTTCATTTGCAAAAGATACTGAGGTGTTCCGCCTGCAATGCCGTAAATCAGAGCCACATCCTCACGGGTAAAGTTCTTGAAATACCGGCAAGTATCCGCAAAATCAAAGGGCAATATCTTCATCTGCGCTGTTCGTCTGCCATAAAGCGGCGCTTTGTAGGCCAGTACCTGATCCTCCATATAGGACATAGAAGATCCGCAGAGAATCAGCATCAATCTTGAATTATTTTTGTATTTATCAATTAAAAGCTGCAGGGTGGAAGCAAGACTTTTGGAAGAGCGGGCCACATAGGGATACTCATCTATGGCAAGTATCAGGCGCTCCTTTTCTGCCAGCTTAAAAACATACTCCAAAGCTGCCTGAAAAGATACAAAAGCGGTTTCCGCTTCAATGCCTGCCCCAAACTCCATGACATTTTTACTAAAGTTCTCCAGATTCTGCTTGACGTTGCTCTCCACTCCCATAAAATAGATCGCTTTTTTGTCCTTGATAAATTGATTAATAAGGGCAGTTTTTCCCACCCGCCGGCGGCCATAGAGCACCGCAAACTCAAATTTATCTGAAGCGTACAATCGATTTAAAGAAGCCAGTTCACGATCTCTGCCAATAAACATCCCCTAACCTCCCAAGATTCTTTCCTGCCTATACTATAACATACCGTTTTTATTTAGTCAATTACGTTTTAGTAATTTATACATTACCAAATTACACATTAGTAATTCTTGACTTGCAAACAATATGCCTTATATGGCTCCTTATCACAGAAGCATATAAGGCATATATCTATTCTATGCTCTTTCCACACTCTTATACCTGTCTTCTCGTAGTCCATACTTGAAGTTCCCGTGCAAATTTTCGAGGATATTTTCTTGTGTGTGCAAGTTCAGAAGATGGGACATAACGGACTGCTAGCTGCTTGCCTCCTCCGCATCCAGCCCCAGCAGCTTGCAGAAATTCCCATACAAAATCTTCTCCATTACGTCTTCTCCCAGATCAAAGCGCAAGAGCTGCTCCACCGCATCCTTAGGCTTCCACATGGGAAAGTCCGAGCCAAAGAGGAACCGTTCCGGACCGAAGCGGTCAAACATGCGGTATACCAGTTCCTCAGATACCAGCGGAATCGTACTGGAGGTATCATAGAGAACATTCTCCGGCTGGGGATGATTCAACGATCGCTCCCAGATGGTCCATCCCCCGAAATGAGCGGCAATCACCTTCAAATCCGGCACCTTTCTAAGGAGATTCGTCAGGCGCTTGGGTGAGGAATAATCATAGCGGTCATCCCCCATATGGAACAGCACCGGAAGTCCTCTTCTGGCTATGGAACGATACATATCAATTCCACAGGAGGCATCAATGGGAACCCTTTGAAAATCCGGATGAATCTTAAGCCCCCGAAGCCCCAGCTCCTCCATCCGGTCCAACTCCTCCTCATAGCCCTCCATCCCCGGATAGAGAGAGCCAAAGCCCATAAAACCGGGATGCTCATGGGCTGCCTGGGCCAAAAAGGTATTAATATTGCGAACCTGCTTGGGCGTGGTGGCGGAATTGCTTATCACACAACGGCTGATGCCGGCCTCTGCAAGCTCATTGACCAGACGCTCCGTACTCGCAATAGTATAAGCAGTTTTGTCGTAAAATTCACCGATGGAATGCGCCGCCTTTTCCGCCAGCTTATCTGGAAATACGTGTATATGAATATCTGCTATCTTCATAAATGTTTCTTCCTTCTCTGCCACAGAGGATAAAACAAGTCCCTTTTCGTCCGTGACCTTATTAACACATTTGCCATAACTGCATTTACGAAAACATATCATTCATTCAGATAACGGAATGATTACATCTCTTCCTCAATCCGAATATTATCTCCGTCCTTAAGCTCCTGCTGAAACAATCCCTGAATCCCATTGACCATAAGAACAATCCGTCCTTTAGGCTGCTTCAAATCAATTCCGGAATACTGAATCATATCCATCAGAAAATAAGGCGTCCCATCCGCTTTTCTGGGCAGAGTAATGGGCAGGCCATTCAGATGAAAATGTATCTCCGGAGGCTGCACAGGCGCTTTTTCCCCTTTTGCAGCCTCAGAGCCGGAAGATACCGCCTCCAAAACAGAGCGTTGCGCAAAATTCCCCTGAGGATTCAGCACCGGCTTCGGTGCCTCTTCCGGCTTCACATCATCCGCTGTCTTGGTCGCTTCTCCCCCACTTAACGGTTCACCGGATTTTTCAACGGCTTCCGCCGGCTCCGGTACGACTGTCATGTCCGGCTCTGCCGCCCTCCTTGGCACAGCTATCCTTTCTGGTTCTGCTGCCCGCTCTGGCACAACTGTTTTTTCCGGCTCTGCTGCTCTATCTGGCACAACTGTCTTTTCCGGCTCTGCTGCTTTCTCTGACGCAACCGCCCTTTCCGGCTCCGTTCCTTCTTCCGGCTCAGGCACAGCATCCGATTCCACAGTTCCTTCGGTTTCTGCAGCTTCCTCCGGCTCCGCATCCTCACCCGGACACCTCATCACAATCACATCGCCCATTTTCAGCTGTGTTTCCAGATCCGCAGGTATTCCATTGAGGGTCAGCTCCACAGCATCCGCCGCCCTGTCAATATCTCCAAGGCTCGCCTTAGCGGACACTCCCGAAACAGCCGGAGTAAAATCAATCTCATCCCCTGCCTGGATAATCTCTGACAGCCGCCCTTCCTTTTTATTAATAAACAGCGCAGCAGGCTCCACCGGTGTTCCGTAGAACACTTTCCGCTTTCCATTCACTGTCACAACCAGATTCGCACCGCTGCGTCCCATAATATCCAAAAAGCTGTAGCCGTTCATCATCAAAAGATTGAGGGCCGTAAAACTGCCGCTTCGGAACAGATTCGCCGGTCTGCCATTTAAAAGCACACGGAAGCTGGCATTAATAAGATTCAAGCCCGAAGAAACCACAATCCCAAGAGGTGTCGCATATTCCGGATTGTTCAGGTCATATTCATCGGAAAATGCACTGGTCCGGAAATTATTGCCCGCAATGGCTACACGCTTGGCATCCATCTGCAAAGCCGCCGTCAAGCCCTCCTTAAGCCCCGTAAGCTTACTGCCGCCTCCTGCCAGAAACAGCGCCGAGGGCGGATTCCCATTAATTTCCAATATCTTCTCCGCAATCTCCCTGCAAAGAAGATCCGTGGTGTCCTGTATACACTCCAAAAGCTCATCCCTGGAAATCGTCTGCTCAAAGCCCAGAATATCCGTAAAGGTGATTTCCTCCTCCTGGTCCGCCTGAGCCTTCATAGATTCCGCCATCTGAAAATCCACCAGATATTCCTTCATCAAGGTCTCCGTCACCTCATCGCCTGCCACGGTAGCCATAGTATAGCCGGTCACACTTCCGTCCGTGCAGGCCGCAATGTCCGAGGTCCCGGCGCCAATATCCACCATTACCAGATTTAAAAGCCGCAGATTGGCCGGAATCGCCGCATTGATAGCAGCAATAGGCTCCAGGGTGATGCTCGCCACCTCCAGCCCGATCTTGTTCATAGTAGTATAGAGACTTTCCACTACCTCACTTGGCAGGAAGGTGGCTATGAGATCCACCTTCACGCTCTTTCCCCGGTGATCCTTCAGACTGGAAATCATATATTTATCCAGATAATACTGACACACCGTATAACCCACCAGATAAAACCGGCGGTTGTCCTCCATAGCCCGGTTCTCCGCATCAAAAACTTCCTCTGCCTTGCTGATGGCTCCTGCCTCCAAACGGCTGATGATCTCGTCATCAATAAGCTCCTTTCCCGAAACCTCCATCTCAAATTCCGCCCGTTTGGTCCGAAGAGCCCTTCCAGCCGCCGCCACGCACACACGCTCCAGCTTAAAATGAAGCTTGCTCTCAAGCCTCTGCTTCACCTTTCCGGCCAGAGCCGCTACCTTATCTATATTCTCGATCTGTCCATCGATCATCGCCCGTTCCGCATGCTCTTCCCTTTCAATCGCAATGATCCGGACCTTTTCATTCTCCACGGTTCCCACCATTCCGATAATGCTCCGGGTTCCGATATCCAGAGCAAAAATAGTCTGTTCCGCCTGTATCTGTGCCTTTTTTACCTGTACTGCCGCCATGCTTTCCCTCCTGCGTCATTGGAGCAGGCCTTTTGCCTGCCCTCACAGCTTTTCTACACACCATTATAGTAAAATCTGATTTCAATGTAAATGTTTTTCTACGGGAAACTTCTATACAAAATTTTAAGCTTGTTAATTTTAATATCTTAACCATATAGCCCCATATCAATCGGCAAAGTGATTAGCGCAGGTCTGAAAAATGACTTTTGTTCTTAAACCTTATGCAAGAAATAGTTTCTCCAATATTCAAATTCAAAAATACAGCTATTGCAATATCAAATAGAAAATTACATCCATAACTGCAATCCGGCTTTTATTATAATACTTAAAAAGCCACGGGAATCTGTCAAATACAATCTGTATTGACATTTCCTATGGCTTAAATTCAAAAAATTCTTTATTCCTATCTACATCTTCTTAATCCGCTCCAGCGCCGCCAGTGTATTTTCATAGGAGCCGAAGGCTGTCAGCCGGAAATATCCTTCTCCGCTAGGACCAAAGCCGGAGCCAGGCGTTCCTACTACACCGGCTTTTTCCAGAAGATAGTCAAAGAATTCCCAGGAGGTCATATTGCCCGGTGTTTTCAACCAGATATAGGGGGCATTAATTCCTCCGGATACAGTGTAGCCAGCACTCTTAAGACCCTCCCGGATGGTTTTGGCATTCTTCATGTAGTAGGCCACCTGTTCCTTTAGCTGAGCTTTTCCCGCCTCGGAGTAGACAGCCTCTCCCGCCCGCTGGATGATGTAGGGAGCCCCATTGTATTTGGTTCCATGACGTCTTGCCCACAATGCATGAAGAGACACATCTCCGCATTTCAAGTCCTTGGGGATGACTGTATAACCCAGACGCACTCCTGTAAAGCCTGCATTCTTGGAAAAGCTTTTCAGCTCAATGGCACAGTTCAAAGCTCCTTGGCATTCGTAGATGGTATGGGGCACATTTTCCTCGGAAATATACGCTTCATATGCTGCATCGTAGATAATCACGGCCCCTGCACGGTTGGCATAATCTACCCATACCTGCAATTGCTCCTTTGTGATAGTGGAACCGGTGGGATTATTGGGGAAACACAGGTAAATAAGATCCGGTGTCTCCTTTGGAAGCTCCGGAGCAAAGCCATTCTCTTCCAAACAGGGCATATAGATCACGTCGCTCCACATTTCCGTTTTGGCATCGTAGGTTCCTGTTCTGCCTGCCATGGCATTGGTATCCACATAAACGGGATACACGGGATCGCAGACCGCAATCTTATTATCCAGGCTGAAAATCTCCTGAATATTACCGGAATCACATTTTGCGCCATCACTCACAAAGATTTCGTCCGCTTTGATGTCCGCTCCCCGGGCTTGATAGTCTTCCCTGGCAATGGCATTTCTTAAAAATTCATAGCCCAAATCCGGCGCATAACCCCGAAAGGTCTTTGCATCCCCCATCTCGTCTACAGCCTTATGCATAGCCTCCAGAATCGCCGGAGCCAAAGGCTGGGTCACATCTCCTATGCCCAAACGAATGATGCTCTTTTCCGGGTGCTCTGACGAGTAAGCCGCCACCTTCTTGCCAATAGTAGAAAAAAGATAGCTGCCCGGCAGTTTTAAGTAATTGTCATTAATTTTATACATGGTATTTCCTCCTATTCTAAGTTCCGTAATATCCCATCAATACACCCCAATCTAAATCAATTCCCAGCCACAGATGCATGCGTCTGTAAATTGATTTGTGCATTGATGGGATATTACTGATTAAGTTGCTACGCACTGGTTCCGCAGCATTTCCAAATCAATCTCTCCCTGAAAGACCTCTGCCGCAGGGCCTGTCATATATACACAGTTATCCTCCTCACTCCAATCAATCCGTAAGTCTCCCCCAAGAAGCCGGACCGTAACGCTGCGTCCTGCAAAGCCGTTCAAAGCCGCAGCCACCGCTACCGCACAAGCTCCTGTTCCACAGGCCATGGTTTCGCCGGAGCCTCGTTCCCACACACGCATTTCCAGGGTTGCTCTATCAATAATACGCACGAATTCTGTGTTCACTCGGTCCGGAAAACGCTCATGTTTCTCAAACTTTGGACCTAGCTTTTCCAACTCCAAGCCCTTTACATCCTCCATAAAAACAACTGCATGAGGATTTCCCATAGATATACAAGTCATTTTGTAGGACTTTCCATCAACACAGACAGGTTCCGCCACCAGCCGTTCCCCCTCCCCGACTACCGGAATCAGTGCCGGTTTTAAGATAGGTTCTCCCATATTCACCCGTACCTGTGATACCTTTCCATCCGTCACCGTCAGCTTCAGATACTTCACTGCACCTCCGGAAAGAATTTTTAAGTCCGTCTTGTCCGTCAAGCCGTGATCATACACATATTTTGCCACACAGCGGATTCCATTGCCGCACATTTTTCCGTAGGAACCGTCCGCATTGTACATAGCCATCTCAAAGTCCGCTTCTTGTGAAGGCTGAATAAGAATCAAACCATCTCCTCCGATGCCTTTATGCCGATCACTCACCAGCCGGGCTGTTTCCTCCGGATTCTTTAAGGGTTCCTTTGTGCAGTCAACATAGACATAATCATTGCCGATTCCATGCATTTTTGTAAACTTCATTTTTCTCTCCATTTTAGTTCCGCAGAACTTATACAGTGCACTGTCTAAGTTCCGCTGTTTTAAATACTCCAGTTCCGCAGAACTTTAAAAGTTCATAATACTTAATACCATCTGCGCCGTTTCTATCAGATTGGTGCCGCTGTCCATGCTGCATTTTTGAATATATCGGTGGGCCTCTTCCTCACTCATATGATTTCGTTCCATAAGCAGGTGCTTGGCCTCCCAAAGTATCTTTTTCTCTTCCTCTGAGCGCACTTTGGGTTTCAGCCGAAGACGCTTTTTCCGTCGGGCAATCTGCTCCCCCATCAGATCCAGCGTATTTAAAAGCTCCCGCACCTTGATCGGCATTGCAACACACATGAGAGAGGGATCATAACATTCACCCAATACCCGCTGCGAAGCTACCAGCAGCATCTCAAAATGGGAGGGAAGGGCGGCCCTCAGTTCTGAATAAATCATATCCGGATATTTATAACCACAGACCAGAATTCCATCATCCAGAGCATTGGCCTGTGTCAATGCCTGCGCCCCCGTAGTGCAGACCGCTGACACTTGAAATCCATGCCGCACCAGAAGGCTGCGCACATTTCCGGCATCCTCTGCCTTTGGAAACAATACAATGATATTCATTATGCGCCCCTCCTAATCTCGTTTTGTAAAGCATTAAATCCGATACAGATAGCTGTCAAGCTCCCAGGCAGATACCTGAGTACAATATTCCTCCCACTCCCTGCGCTTTGCCTGAATGTAACTGCGGCTGACTTTTTCTCCTAAAACCTTCATCACCAAAGCATCCGCTTCCATGGCATCAAGAGCTTCCTCCAGGCTTCGGGGCAGCGCCTCAATTCCTTTGGCCTTCCGTTCCCCTTCTGCCATCCGGCGGCTGTTTCGATCCACCGGTTCCGGCGGCATAATATGCTCCCGAATTCCCTCTAATCCTGCTGCCAGACATACGGCCAGCGCCAGATAGGGATTGCAGGAGGGATCCGGACTGCGCAGTTCAATCCTTACGTTCTCACCCCGCTGAGCAGGAATCCGAATCAATTGCGCACGGTTTACCGCAGACCATGCCACATAGCCCGGAGCCATATAGCCCGATGCCTGCTGGGCCGGAAACAGGCGCTTGTAGGAATTTACCAAGGGATTGGTGATTGCCGTAATCCCCTTGGCATGCTTCATAATTCCGCCGATAAAATAGTACGCCTCTTTGCTTAAGCCATTGGGATCCTTGTCATCCTGAAACATATTTCTCCCGTTTCTGGACAGAGACATATTGGTATGCATACCGGAACCATTCTCACCGGTTTTCGGCTTCGGCATAAAGGTAGCGTGAAGTCCGAACCGTCTTGCGATAGCCTTTACCGCCAGTTTAAAGGTCATAATGTGATCCGCCGTCAGCATTGCCTCGCCATAACGAAAATCAATCTCATGCTGAGCAGAGGCTACCTCATGGAAAGAGGATTCTACCTCGAAATCCATTTCCTCCAGGGTCATAACCATATCACGCCTTGCATTTTCACCCAGATCAATGGGGCTCATATCACAATATCCGGCCCGTTCATGGCTGAAGGTCGTAGGCTCCCCATTATCATCCGTATGAAACAGAAAAAATTCACATTCCGGCCCCACATCGAACTGATAACCCATATCTTCCGCTTCTTTTAAAACCTTTTTTAAAATATACCTGGGATCACTCTCATAGGGAGTTCCGTCCGGTCTTTTTATATCACAGATCAGACGGGCAACCTTCCCCTGCTGAGGCCTCCATGGAAATATTACAAAGGTATCCAGATCCGGGCACAGAAACATATCCGTATCATTATCATCCACAAATCCATCTACACAGGAACCGTCAAATACATAATTATTATCCAGCACTCGTTCCAGCTGGCTCACAGTGATAGCCGCATTTTTCAGATTGCCGTATAGATCCGTAAACTGCAGGCGAATAAACTCCACGTCTTCCTCCTCTACCAGCCTGAGAATATCTTTTTTTGAATAACGGCTCATTTCATCTCTCCTTTCCTATCCGTGCTTTTTTACATAAAGCTTTTAAGATGCAAAAAAAGGCGCTCTTTCCCTATATTGAACGCCTTTGCTCTGTTTCAAAATATAGCAGTTGCCGGGGACTTTGTCAATAGAAAGATCCGGCCCCATCTTACTCCTTGCAGGAAAAATCAGAACGCTGTATAATACAAAAGAGCTGTTGCAATGTCTGCTACAGCTCCTGCCTTTAGATCGGAGTAACAGGATTTGAACCTGCGACCTCTCGGCCCCCAGCCGAGCGCGCTACCAAGCTACGCCATACTCCGTTACGTGCGAATATTATTGTATGCGATTTTGCGCCATTTGTCAAGTGCATATTTTATATTATCAACACATATAATGAAAGCGACACCCATTAGGAGGTACACCTATGATACAGCATTACCCCTTTGAAGTACTGCCGCTCCCTTATCTTTATGATTCCCTGGAGCCTTATATCAATATGGAAACCATGTTTTTTCATCATTCCAAGCATCTTGCAGCCTATGTAGACAATCTCAATACCCTGCTTAGGCCATATCCCCAGTTTCATGAGTGGACTCTGGAACGGCTGATTCTGGAAAACCAGGCTCTTCCGGAGGATATCCGCAAAAAGGTCTGGAACAATGCCGGGGGTGTCTATAACCATCAGCTCTATTTTGCCGCAATGTCCCCCAACTCCACCCAGCTCACAGGCAAGCTGAAAGATGCCCTTCTGCTGGATTTCGGAACCTGGGAAAGTTTTTATGAGACCTTCTTCCAAATGGCCCTGGACCTTTTCGGTTCCGGCAATCTGTGGCTTGCAGCCGACGAAAGGGGCAAGCTGGTGATCCTTCCTCTGCCCAATCAGGATACCCCGCTTCCCAAGAACCTTAACCCCATTTTGAACCTTGATGTGTGGGAACACGCCTACTATCTGGAATACCAGAATCTTCGGGGAGAATACATCCACAACTGGTTCCACATCATCAACTGGACGGAGGCCAGACGCAGATATGAAAAAGCCTTGTTTAATAACCTGCTGTGCCAAAAGACACAGCCCTCAGCGCTTCCGCCAAAGGGAAGCAAAAGTGAAATGATCGGGGAATAAGCCTTATGGCCTTTCCCCATGCTCACAATCCTGCCGCTTACTGCCGAATGTAAATTCCCTGTTCCTCTATCCAGTCCTCCAGCTCATTCTGAGCATCCTCCGCCCAGGTTTCTGTCAATTCCTTCTTCCAAAGAGGGCGCCCAGTCCCGGCAAAATAAGTCTCAATCTCCAACGCAAGACGTTCAAACTCATCCTTGAAAATGCAATGCTTCAAATCATCTTTCCGTATATGCTCCAGACACTCCCGATAGTCTATCCAGAGCACACTTTCCACTTCTTCGTCCTGAAGCCTCATTTCCTCCGGGGATAAATTACATTCATACAGATAGACCTTACTGTATTCATGGTTTTTAAAGAGCTTTCCGTAAAACTCCTCCTCATGATATCCAATATGTGTAAAGCCGTAGTGTAAATCCTCTGCCTTAGCTTTTATCCCAAGCTCTTCCTCAAGCTCCCGCAGGGCGGAATCTATAAAATCCACTCCTGCCGGAATATGCCCTGCGGATGAGATATCATAGCTTCCGGGAAAAGAATCCTTGTTTTTGCTTCTTTTTTGCAACAGCACTTCTGCCGAATGCATATCCTCCTGATAACGAATCAGCCATACATGGGAGGTTCCATGGAGATCCCCGTCTCTATGTATCAAGCTTCGCTCTTTAACTTCCCCTGTCAGGCTTCCGTCCTCATTACGCAGATCAATATATTCCATAATTATTTCCATTCCAATTCTTCAACTCCCTGCTCCCGATTCCAAGCCAGAAGCAAGTCCACCATACGCCCATAGCTTTTTGTCCCTGCCCTCTGCGCATTGGCCTTTAAATACATATCATTCATCTTATCCGAAACTTCCGAAATTTTACCCCTGTATGTATCCCAATATGCATTATGATTAAGCAGATCCTTCACAGCCTGTTCACAAAGCTTCTCTCTCACTTGGCGAAGAGCCGCCGGATTCTGTGCATACAGGGCATTGCCGCTGTAAATATAGGCCAGTATACTTCCGCTGTAACGAAACTGTGCATCCTCTGAAGCTCTGCAGGCCAGATAAGCCACAAAATTTGCCTCATCCTCACGCATAAATCCCTTTAAATGGGACAATTCATGACAAATAGTAGAAGGCTTGTCCTGATCCGGCATTCCATTGTTATAATTGGCCTCCACCGTAAAGGGACTGTACACTCCCTGTAAAAGCTGGCTGGACAGATACCAGGTGCTAAGCACTGGCTTAGCCTTGGGATAGTATCCCCTAAGCTCCGGATATTCCAATGCTGCCGCCGCCATAGCTTCCCTTGCCGTCTCCACAGGGCTGCCCTGCAGCATGCAGTACCCTTCCTCGTCCAATGCAATCTCTTCTGCCGCCTCATTAATCTCATCCACCAGACGCTCACAGAGAGCAATCAGCTCTTCCTCTGTAGATTCCTGAATGTTAAAACCTGCTCGTTCAGAAAAAGGCAGTCTCTGATAGTTAATCCCACAGTTAAGCGTAAACACAAAAAAAATCGCAACCAAGGTTCTTCCCAAAATCCACAAAGCACGTCTCAAAGACAGTTTTTTCATCAAAACCGCTGCAATACCGGCTAAAATCAAGATAATTCCCACATAAAGGGAAATCTCAATCATTGAAAATGGGAATAGGGAGCAAAAGCGCCCTAATGTTCCCACAAAGATTGGATATACCTGAACTGCATACCATTCTGCAAACCCAGGCCATAAGCGGGCAGCCAGATGCAAAAGCAAAGTGACACAAAGCATAATTCCCCAGGGCAGGAGTTTTAATGCTCTTTTTTCAGGCATTCGATCTCACCTTCATACTGCTCCACCAGTCTTTCCTTTTTGGTAATGCCCTGACAGATTGGCTGCAGAGATTCATCCGCAACGCCAGTTTTTAAATACTGCTCATAAATCATTTTTCCCAAATCTGCGTAATCCCGCTTGATCTCCCGCTCCAGATTGAAAACCTGATTCTTCAGCCTCGTCAGCTCTACCAGCTCTCCTGTCTTCCGACTGACTGTGTCTGCTGCCCCCGAGATTACTCTCCCAATGTCATCCAATACTTCTCTGTTCATTGTCTCATAACTCCTTTCTTCATACCAAGCAGCGCCTCTGCCAAAAGCCAGGAAGCAGCCCCGACTCCCAGCGGCATCATCCATTGATATACCATATGCTCATGAACCTCGCACATATACCCAAGCTTCTCTATCACGTCAAATACAATCATCTGCCAAAGATAAATGTGCAGGGCTGTTTTCTCCCCAACATGTGCCAAAAGACTCCCTTTTCCAAAAGAAGGCTTCCGCAAAGCCAACGAAAAGATTCCCCCTGTCATCAAAACACTTCCTAAGTACAGCTCGCCGCCCCCGGACAACAGCATTTCTCCCATGGAAAGGCAAGCGCCTATAACTGTTCCCACCAGACAAATGCCGGGCCGAATTTTTAATTTTTCCTGAGACTCCTCCCGGAACATCCAGTGACCCCAAAGAAAAAACGGCAAACCTGTCAGCCAAAAATTCCGCACATATAAAAAGGAGATTTCCTTTCCCAGTATGGAAAGCCCCTCTCCCAACAGGAGATTGGCAGTCAGACAGGCAGGAATCAGGAAATACAGACGTTCCTCCCACCCTACTTTTACCAGAATCCAATAGAAAATGTAACAGTAAAGCAAGGCTCCTAAAAACCAGAGATGTCCCATAAATGGAGACTCATTCCAAAGCAGCCAGTCAATCAAACTGTCCGGAGCAAAAAGGGCCGCCGCTGCACCTGCAGTGATTTCTCTCTTTAGCCAGAGATGAAACAGCTTCCAGATAAAGTATACCCCATTAGCCGTAAGAAACAGCTTCCAAATCTTTCGGATGCGCCTTCTTATGGTATCCGGTCCTTTCCCATAAGAAAAGCAGCCGCTGACCATAAAAAACAGGGGAACCCCAAAACGAGCCAGTCCATTCATCATACCGCCTATAGGACTTGGAAAATTACAATGAATAAACACAATGAAAAAGGCAGCTATCCCTTTCCAAACATTCAAACATTCATTTTTCATCCCGTTCTTCCAGTTCAAGAACTCCTCGCATAGTAATCACTGGGCCTCCCGTATGTTCAATATACTCCCGTGTAATGGTTACACGGCCAATGTTATCATCCTTGGGAATCTCATACATAATATCCAGCATAAATTCCTCAATAATTGCCCTAAGAGCTCTGGCTCCGGTATCTTTCTCCATGGCCTTCTCTGCTATTGCTTCCAGAGCTCCCTCATTGAATTGCAGCTGCACCTCATCCAATGCCAGCAGCTTCTGATACTGCTTTAAAATAGCATTCTTCGGCTCTTTTAAGATACGCACCAGCATCTCTTTTGTGAGACTCTCCAGAGAAAATATAATGGGCAGCCGACCTAAAAATTCCGGAATCATACCGAAATTACGCAGATCCTCCACTGTCACCTTTTGCAGCAGATTTTTCTCCTTATCATACTTGTCCTTCAAATCTGCCTGAAAGCCCATGGAAGACTTCTTGTTCAGCCGTTCCTTAATTACATCCTCCAGCTCCGGAAATGCACCTCCGCAGATAAAGAGAATATTCCTGGTATTGACTGTAGTTAAAGGCACCATGGCATTCTTGCTGTTAGCCCCTACCGGAACCTCTACCTCTGCGCCCTCCAGAAGCTTCAGCATCCCCTGCTGCACGGATTCTCCGCTTACATCCCGGTGATGCGTATCCTTCTTCTTAGCAATCTTATCGATCTCATCAATGAAAACAATCCCTCGCTCCGCCTTCTCCACATCATTGTCTGCCGCAGCCAGAAGCTTTGACAGCACGCTCTCAATGTCATCGCCGATATAGCCGGCCTCAGTAAGAGAGGTGGCATCTGCAATGGCCAGGGGAACATCCAAAAGTCTGGCCAGCGTTTTCACCAAGTAAGTTTTTCCGCTTCCGGTAGGGCCAATCATCAGCATATTGGACTTTTCAATCTCAATTTCGTCCTGGGTTCCCGTTGCCACCCGTTTGTAATGATTGTAAACAGCTACCGACATAACCTTCTTGGCATATTCCTGTCCAATCACATATTCATCCAGGCTCGCTTTAATCTTGTGGGGAGCAGGAATGCTTCGGATATCCAACTCCTTCACGGGTTCTTTTTCCTTAGGCTTTTTCTTTTTTACCTTCTGCCTCTGGGGAATCATATTCTGCAGATCCGCCAGATTGATAAAACTAAATCCTGGTATCTTAGAAAAATCCTGATTGCTGTTCTGAAAGGTATCCATGGTCTTCTGCATACACTCTGAGCAGATACAGATTCCCTTTGCAAGGGTGATCAGCTTTCCGGTTTTACTCTCCGGCCTATGACAGAGAAAGCAGACATCTTCATAATCATTGTCCTTATCCTCTCTCTGTTCCTGTTCTTTTGTTTCTTCTACTTCCACTTCTTCCAAATAATCCTTTTCGTCCATACATCCACTCCTTTCTACGAGTATAACACAGATTTGAAAAAAGACCAAGCACCGGGAAAAAAATACCTTCTTTCCCGGTGTCCGGCCTTTTCTATTCTACACCGTCTCCTGATTAGGAAGCTGCCTCCACTTCTTCTTTGCTGCTCAAGGTCACCGTAACCGTCTTCTCTACATATTCCCCATTCTCTGGTGACATCACTGTCACTTCTACGGTCTCGCCCGCCTCATAATACTGCAGCCGCTCCCGAAGGGAATCATAGGTACTCACGCCGATTCCGTCAAATCTGGTAAGAATGTCGCCTCTCTTCAACCCTGCATTGTCCGCTGCGCAACCGCTCACTACAGACTTAAGGTAAATACCCACAGGCATATCATACTGCTTGGAAATCTCTTCTGTCACATCCTGGCAGTTAATCCCCAGATATCCTATCTTTTCTGCATCCACCTCCGGACGAATCGTCATGGTCTTCAGGTCTCCGATAATTCCCTCCACATCCGAAATGGGAATGGCATAGCCCACGCCCTCCACATAGCTGGAAGAATACTTTGCCTCATTGATCCCAATAACCTCTCCATTCATATTCAGCAAAGCTCCGCCGCTGTTTCCCGGATTGATTGCTGCATCTGTCTGTATCAGGCTATTATTAATCAGGCTTCCATCATCATTCTGCAGGGTTACATCCCGGTTCAAGGCACTGATAATTCCGGTGGTTACTGACTGTCCATAGCCTAATGCATTCCCAATGGCTACCACCTGCTCGCCCACCTGCAGCTGGGAAGAATCCCCTATGGTTGCCACCTTAATCTCGTTTAAGGTTTCTGCCGGGATATCCTTTAGCGGAACTGCAATCACGCCTACATCCTTACTTGCATCCGTACCCTTGATCTGTGCCTCAACAGCGCTGGCACCGTCTCTGCCTTCATCCACACTGAAAAGCACTGTCAAATTGGTCGCTCCTGCAATTACATGATTGTTCGTGACAATCAAAAGCTCTGTATCATTCTGGCCAATAACAATTCCCGTGCCTGTAGAAGTCTGCTCTCTCTGCTGGGGCATATTATACCAACCAAAACCCCAGAAGTTCTCCACCTCCCGAATACTTACATTCGTAATAGCTACCAGAGAAGGCATACACTCCTGCACGATAGCAGTAACATCGCCGCTTCCCGGCCTCTGGATATCTCCTATCTGGGGTGCTACCGTCTCAATCTCCGGCACTATTGCAGGCTCTTCCCCTGTTACTGCCGCCGCATTCTCGCCGCGAAGCTGAACCCCCACATAATTCGTTGCCTGAAAAGCAACGCTTGCCACAATACCAAATACCAATGCCACACAGACCGCCTTAAACATCAGCCTCGGAAAGCTTTTCTTTTTCCCCTCCGAAACTTCTAAAGTGGTTCTGTGCCCGGAACCGGACCCAATATTATCCTGATAAAAAGGACCGCTGTATCGATACTCACTTGATGAACTTTTGGAAGAATCCGAACTTCCGCTGCCATATTCATACATAAGTCAAAAACTCCTTCCTTGGTACATGGTTCTCCATTTACTTAATCTGTATATGCTGAACTTATGCCAATATGAATTAATCTGCTTTTAGTCTAGCAACAAATTGTGTTCAAAGTGTGATCATTGAATAAAAAGTTTATGATTCTGGTATTCTGGCTTTAGAGCAGTACCTGGCTTAAAGTGTCAAACAGATTATCAATATCGATAGGCTTTGCAATGTGACCGTTCATCCCAGATTTTACTGCTTCCTGTTTATCCTCTTCAAAAGCATTGGCAGTCATCGCAAGGATAGGAATGTCAGCCAGTTTCCGATTGCTAAACCCGCGAATCTGTTTCGTTGCCTCATATCCGTTCAAAACCGGCATCTGCACATCCATAAGCACCAGCAGATAGTATCCCGGCGCTGATCTTTTCAGCATATTCACGGCTATCTGTCCATTATCCGCAACCTCTACCGTAAAACCGGCATCCTCTAAAATTGCAACGGCTATCTCCTGATTCAGCTCATTGTCCTCAGCCAGCAGAATGCGGCCTTTTCGGCCATTTACGATTCTGGTATTTTCTTCTGGTTTCTCTTCTTCCTCTTCTGCGCTTACAATGGACTTCAGGCAGCTTCTCAGCTCTGATAAAAACAAAGGTTTACTGCAGAATGCAGTGACTCCTGCCTCCTTTGCCTCTTCCTCAATATCGGTCCAGTCATAGGCCGTCAAAACGATTACCGGAACATCCTCCCCCATTTCTTTACGGATTCTTCTTGTCACCTCTACACCATTCATATCAGGCAGCAGCCAGTCAATAATATAAACACAGTAAGTATCCCCGCGCGTCACTGCCTGCCGGGTGCGAAGCACCGCCTCTTTTCCGGATAGTGTCCACTCTGCCCTCATTCCAATCTGCCCCAGCATATAGGACACGCTGTCGCAGGTGTTGAAATCATCATCCACGACCAAAGCTCTGCAGTTCTTTAATTCAGGAATATCCTGAGGCTCTTTCGACGCTTCTCTATGAAGACGAAATGCAAAAGAAACCTTCACCTCTGTACCAGCTCCCTGCTCACTGCTCACCTGAATCGTGCCGTTCATCATATCCACAATATTTTTTGTAATCGCCATTCCCAGACCGGTTCCCTGGATTCCGCTGATAGTTGAATTTTTTTCCCTTTCAAATGGCTCAAAAATATGAGCCACAAACTCCTCACTCATGCCAATGCCGGTATCCCGAATACAAAATTCATAATTGGCCATTCCGGCGGGAGCTCCTGTTTTTTCCGTAACCCGAATGCTGACGATTCCGCCCGCTTTCGTATATTTCACTGCATTGCTGAGCAAGTTCAAAAGTACCTGGTTTAGGCGCAGCTTATCACAGTAAATATCTTCATTTAACACATCTACCGCATCCATGTAAAGCTCCAGCTGCTTTGCACGTATATCTCCCTGAAGAATATTACGAAGACCCTGAAGTATATCCGGCAGGCGGCAGGGCTTCTCATCCAAGCGCATTTTTCCGCTCTCAATCCGGCTCATATCCAGAACATCATTGATAAGACTCAGCAGATGGTTTCCTGAAGTCATTATTTTATTTAGATATTCCTCCACCCGTTCCTTCTGCTCTATGTGGGTAATCGCCAATGCCGTAAAGCCGACAATCGCATTCATTGGTGTGCGGATGTCATGAGACATATTGGAAAGGAATATGCTTTTGGCTTTACTCGCCCGATTTGCCTGTAAAAGCGCATCCTCCAGAAGACTTTTCTGCTCCATCTCATGACGAATTTCCTCATCTACACTGTGAAGTCCCAGAACAATGCCATGGCTTTCCTTCCATTCTCCTGCACGTACCACTTTTATCTGATAATATTTCATCTTGCCGGCTAAAACCGCACGATAATTAATATATATCTGGTTTCTTTCTGCCAGTTCTTTTTCTAATCTTTCTGCAGACAGTGTCCGCCGCAGCATTTCTTTGTCCTCTTCGTAAACAAACTGATCTATATAGCGCTCCATGCTTTCTTTTAAAGTTGATCTCTCATCAAAGATCGTTTCAAAGACAACATCTGCATAATTCTCCATGCGCAGAGGCATTCCCCGGCCCGTATCCAAATCGAAAAAGCAGGCAAGGTTATAATCAATGGTCAAGGCATGAAGAAGCTCCATATGACGTTGTTCTTTTTCTTTTTCCCGAAGCTTCTGCGCCGTGCAATCCAAAAGAAAGCGCTGATAAAGAAGTTCTCCATTCTCTCTTAGAAGCTTGATATTCCCCATTATGTGGCGGACTTTGCCCTCTCTGGAATACACACGGTACTCCACACTGACACTGTCGCCCTCTTTATCCAGTTCCCGTATACATGTCCGAAGCTTTTCCTTATCCTCTTCCACCACAGAAGCAGCCACCATATCAAATCCGGCTTCCTCCATTTCCTTTTGGGATTTATAGCCTAAAATCTCCAGGGCTGCCCGATTGATACTTAAAATACGAGTACCATCTACCGTATGACACATGATTCCGCAGTCCATAGTAGTAAAAATCGTTTCCAACGTCTTATTCTTCTGTATAACCTCCTGCTCATAGGCTCGCTCTTGAGTCACATCAATAGCAACTCCCACGGTTCCCATAACGCTTCCGTCCAGGTCGTACAATGGAGATTTGTATGTAGTTAGAAGCTTTGTGTCCTCTCCGGCTTTCACAACCTCTTCTGAAACACAGGTTTCCCTCTTTGTCATCACGATTCGCTCTGACTCAATGCAAGCAGGATCATCCTCTTCCACATTCCAGATATAAGCATGTCCCCGGCCTTCAACCTGCTGCTTTGTCTTATTGACTGTCTTGCAGAAGCTGTCATTTACCTTTTCATGGATACCATCCTTATCCTTATACCAGATAAGATTGGGCACATTATTTATCGTCGCCTCCAGATAATGGCTGGTCTGCCAGAAGTCCTTACTCATCTTGCAGGTTTGCTGCCACCTTAAGAAATGAAAACGGATCTCTTCCTCAGACATAGGCATTGTCCAAATATCCTTTATCTCCTGCATACAGTCGGACAGCATTTCTATCTGGCTTTTATCCGCAAGCAAAAGCAGCTCAGCATACTTCTGCTTATGAGCAAGCAAAAGCTTAAGCGTTTCCTCTGATTCCAATCCCTGTGTACTCACCAGAATCACATCGGCTTTTTCTGCCAGAGAGATCTCCGGTTTCTCACTTTCCCAAAACGTATGGGTAAAGTGCTCAAATGGAGCCATTTCCTTTATAACTTCAAATATCCTGCAAGAATTACCTATAAGATAAAACTTAAGATGGCAATGGTACATCTCCTATTCCCCCTGTGCTTTCCATATGATAAATAGTCATTCTTTATTATCATACTTTATTTTTTCTTTTGGATCAATAGATGCTCTGCTTTTTCCAATTGCCCGTTTAATATCTTTAAGAATTCTACCTGCATATTCGCAAAATACTCTGTATTATAAATAGGTTGTCCCATTTAGTCAAAAAAGTACCTAAACCTCCTATTGGTTTAGATACTCTTTCTTAGCATCATCATTTATTTGTGTCAATCGCCTGCCTTAGCCTCTCTTGTTCCTTTCACTCTGCTGCTTACTGTGATACTGGCTGTTTTTCATTTTATAGTTCTTCACTTTTGTTTTAATTTTATGGTATTAAACTCTTTACTTTAAGCAATTTTGCATATTGGGAGATTCGTTCATATTGCTCTTTTCTCTCTTTTATATGAGCAAAAATTTCTACCATAAATTCATCAGACGTATCCTGAGTGTTTAAGCGAACTATATCACATAAAGCACGTTCTATATTGTAGATATTGTAACTTCCATCCTTTGTCTGAATTCTACGTATACCAATCTCAAAATTGCCGCTTGAAAAATAGTGCCTTTTCACCGGAAACATCACTTTCATTGCACTGCGGTCGGTACGCTCTGTGGCTATGGTTAATGGTTCCGGTTCTCGTTTGATAATTCCCTGATAATAACATGCGCTCGCCATTGATATAACTGCTCTCGGATTGCTCAAACATATTTCGATGCATTTGTAATCAAAGGGTTTCTCATGCCCGCATTGCAACATCCAATAATAACCGTGGCACACTTTTTCCAAATAATTTTCATTTATCAAAAAGGCAATCTGCCGATTGGTAAAGCCTTCCTCCATCAGCTTTCGAGTGCTGACATAACCTCCGAATTCTTGATATAAATGATTTAGTTTGTCATAAGTAGTACTTCTCATCATCTTCTCCATTTATTTCAATTTGAATTAATAAATGAGTGGACTATAAATGCTTTTTCATATGCTTTATTACATTTCTATGTTCTTCACAAAATCCTTTTCCTGTTACATAATCAATCTTATCCACACAAATGAATGCCTGTCCTTTTTTCGTTCGAACCTTCAATATGTCTCCGCAGACTACCGGATCTCTTAGGGTATAGTTCCAAGTATAATATCTATCACTTTTTATTTTCCATGTTTCTTTATCCCATACTACATGCCGACCCCTTACAACCTTTTTAAGAGGCTGTTCTGCAAATGCTTCATAGATATCCGGACGAATCCCGTACTTTTTAGCAATAATATAAGAAGTATAACCATCTCTTAACTGCCCCGACTCATCCACTACGATTCCATGGGCCAATGTGTGGGATTCCTGATAATATTCTTCATAATACTTTAATTTTGCTGCAGCCGGTTCCGACATATGGTCTAATCGTATCTGCGTCATGGGGCATGTGTCTGTTCGGTTCATAATGGGAGTATAAGCCAGTATATCTTTTAGCCAGGCCGTATCTCTTAGTGCACGGCATGCAGAAAATATTGCTTGATCCCTATTTGCTTGTTCTATTGGTCTATATAGATTTCTGATTCCGGTGTATTCTATTCCGAAATTCAGCAGCAGCTCATCTATCCTTTTGATAAGCGCTTCATTCTCATCCGTTTTCCTTTCATCCATATTTAAAAATATTGTCATTCCTTCATTCATGCAATCTCTCCTTACACTTAAATCCTTATATCTGCAATTTTACAAATAAATCAGCTGTGCCAATCTGAGCAACTCATTTTCAGCATTTTTCATTACACATATATTAGCATTTTTCATTGCACATGTCAACCATTAAAAATTATTTCCTTGATTTAAATCCCATATTTAAAAATACTGCACAATTATTTGATTTACAGACAGAAGAAACCTTTACTCAAGTTCAACAGAGATATTCCCCATCAATTCCCATGCCGCATCCCTTTCCTGCTTTTGTTCCGGCGTCAATTCTTCATATGGACACAGCATTGGATGCTGCCTTGCCGTATCATCGCGAACAGGACCATAGCTCCAATTATAAAAGGTATAGAACCGCAGTCCCCGCATATGATCCAACTTACGATACATTTCTTTTGCAGTATCCAAATCTTTTGTCTTACAATACCTTTCATACGCCTTCTTTACTACAGATGCGGTAAGCTCTGTAATTGTTTCGTCATCTAAAAGAATCCTGGTTTTCATCAGAAGGTGATCTGCTGCTACAATCTTTGACTGTCGGTGCAGATCATCCAATTCATCCCAACAGCGGGTCGGATAAGAAACAGATTTACGAAAAATCTCATTAATCATAACAGCTGCTTTATTCAGCTCTGTACGGATGATCTGTTGTGTTGTATAGATATCCTCATTTATCCCAAAGCAAGATATCTCCGGAACCTTCCAACTGCTGCGCAAATCTATACGACCGGAGATTCTATAATATCTATTCAGTGTCCAAAAAATCCCCCACCCAATCTGTTCATCATCCTCACAAATAATAATGCGGTCAGCCTGTTCCAGAATAAAATGATTCTCTTCCCAGGCTTCCTCATGAAAGATTAAAGAATCTCTCGTTTCAGATTCTTTATCCAGAGAAAACATCTCTCCTAACCGATAATGAATAGCAAGGAATTCTTCTGCTTTTCCGAAAATGTGATATGCCACATGTTGCTCTACAGAAACAATATTGGTTAATATAGCACGCTCCAGAATACTGCTTCCATAATTTCCAAATCCGATGAGCACAATTGTATTTTCATGCCTGCATAATGGCTTGGAGCGCCAATACTGTCTAGCACAGCACTCATAGCTGTGAAAGAAATTAATATTACCTGAAAGCTTATCCTGCCCGTTTGTAGTCCTTGCATAAACCTCTACCGGCAATTCATGCAGATTACTTGCCCGCCTGTTGATGCCGATATCATTCTCTTTCATCAAAAAGACTTTACACTTTGTTCCGATATTTTTCTTTTTCGCCACAATCTTTGCTGGTGAAGCACTTAGATAGATACAAGGATAATTGGGAATTTCACTTTGGCTGTTTCTTTTCTCTCCATAGATAATCAGTGCATTGGAGTCTTCTTTATAGATATTAGCAGCAAGTGTATTTGATTCCACTCCGCAATCTGCAAAATAGTACCAATTTTTATGCCGCTGCAGGCTAAGCATAAGAAAAGGAAATCCTTCGCTGGTAATAAAGGATACTACAGCACCAAGCATTGTCACCATGATACCTGCGGACAAAAGCAGGAATATCATTCCTATAGTATGCCCCAGTGGTGTCACTGGCACCAGATCACCATATCCTACCGTAGTTAATGTCACCAATGAATACCAGAAAGCATCTCCAAAGGTCCTGATCATTGCATCGCTGTCAACGGATTCCGAACAGTAAAGAATGATCAGCAGACTGATATAAATCAATGCTATGATCGCAACTAAGCACAGATAGATCTTCTTTCTCGCTTTCATATGTATAATCCTTTCTTTTCCATTCCGGACTTCCTATTCCTATACTTATGCTTTAAATAATATCCTTTTTCACCATTTTAATCAATATATGATGACTGACTTCCTCCATTTGTCCGTTCTAATGCATCTTTTAGCTTTATCAATTGCCAGAACAAGATTCAAACAATACGTATATAAACACTTTATTTGATGCCATATATGATAAAATAAAGTGCCTATTATCCCCAAATCTACTCTATCCCGGCAGGCTCTCCCTCACACACAGCGTCCCCCACCCAATCTGCGCATTAGGATACTCCTGAAAAGCCGGCAAGGTCTGCGCTCCCTTCAGAAGGTACACTTTCACCTTCTCCCCATACAAAAACGGATCATTCCCGTCCGTAATCCCCCATTCCATCAAAAGAGCCGCCGCCCCTGTCACAAAAGGCGTGGCAAAGGAGGTTCCCGTAGCCTGTGCATAGCCGCCGCCAGGAGCCGTTGTCATGATATTTACCCCGGGAGCTGCCAGATCAGGTCTTGGAATACGCTCATTTCCGGGGGCGCCCCGTCCGGAGAAGTCCGCATAAGTCCGGCTTCTGCTGTCATAGGCCCCTACCGCAATGATTTTTCCTGCGGTGGAAGGAATGGTCATGGTTGTGTAAGGAGTGGGATACAAAAAGCGGGTATTTGCATTTATAGCTCCGCTGCTTGGCAGCCATAAATGGTATACTCCGTCCTTTACCTGCCTGGGAATGAGCTTAAAGGTCCAGATACCGGAATCAATATAATCTCTTCTTGGCAAAAACTCCACATAAATCTCCTGATAAGGGCTGTAAGGAGATGGTTCTCCATAATATAAAAGAATCTCCGTATTTTCCATGGTAAATCTCTGAGGTCCCAGAACGTTCTGAATCGGTCCGACGCTTCTCCCTCCGGGACTGGTCAGCATAAAATCCACCGTATCCAGATAAGATTTCCATACCTGTACATTCAATGCCGCTTCATATTCTCCCACAGCCAGAGGTATCTCCGTGTCCTGTCCCTCTTTAAGCACTCCTCCCGTATGCCCTGACGCATAGCCCTCATTTCCGGTTCCGATACAGATCACCGATTTCCAGATATTTGCCATATCCGTAATGTAGGTCTCCAGAAGGGAAGTTCCGTTGTGGGCGCCGTAGGTATTGCCGAAGCTGATATTTACCGCCACAGGAAGCCGGTATTCTATGGCCTTTCGCAGTGCATAATCCAATGCCTGCATCAGCTCCGTAGTCCTGGGAAATGATTCCGTTCGGGGAACCCCAAGCTTCACAACCAAAATAGGGCTGCGGCTGGCCACACCCCGGTATTGGCCGTTGCTGGCTCTTCCGTTTCCGGCTGCAATTCCAAGTACCCGGGTTCCGTGACCGCTGGTATCCATACTGGGCACAAGCCCCCTTCCCCTGCCTGCGTCATACTCTTTCAGCGCTTCATCAATCTGCTCTTTCGTATACTCTGTTCCGATATGGTAGCCCTCCGGCGGATTTCCGGAAATGGTCTGGTCCCACAGAGCCAGAATTCTGGTGCTTCCATCCTCATTGCGAAAATCCGGATGGGTGTAATCTACCCCGGAATCCAGGCATGCAATGATTACACCGTCACCAAATAAATCATACGCCGCATTCTGCACCCCGGTAATGCAGGAGGCTGCCCTCCCCTGATTCACAGCGAAGAACAGCCTCTTTGGTTTCTCAATATATTCAATTTCCGAGTACTCAGCCAGACGGGAAATCCGGGATTCCGGAACAGTCAGGATGGCATACTCATTCATCAGTTCTACTACCTGAATCCCCTCCATCTCCAGACTGCTTAAATTTCCGTTATACTTGACAATCAGCTCCCAGGTCTGCTCCTGCTGATCATAACCCACATCCAGATTCAGGGATTTTTCCCTCTCCTGCTCCGTAGCATCCAAAGCTAAATTCAGCATATTTTCCAATTTGGAATTTTCCATAAAATTCACCGCTATAACAATTCTTATTACAATCTATGCAGCTTCAACTCCCTTATATGTTTTCTCTATATTTTCCCCTCCATGTACAAAAGGACATACAGTTCTGCACAAAAAGCGTCCAAATCACTCCAAAACTTTCATTGACATTTCAAACTCTCCACACTATAATCTATATTACAAATGTAGGATTTAAGGAGAGCCCAAAATGAAATCACTACCGCAAATTTCAGAAGCAGAATTTGAAGTAATGAAAGTTATATGGAAGTACGCACCCATCAGTACCAATGAGGTGACGGACAGATTGACCCAAACCACCAAGTGGAGCCCCAAAACGATCCAGACTTTGATCAAACGGCTTGTAACAAAGGGGGCGCTTTCTTATGAAAAGCAGAGCAGGGTATTTGTTTACACCCCCTTGATTGAAGAAAAAGAATATATCGGGCAAAAAAGCCATTCCTTTCTTAAGCGTTATTATAATGGGAACATTGCCGCTATGCTTTCTGCCTATATTGAAGATGATAAACTCTCCGAATCGGAAATAGCCTCTTTACGCTCGCTTCTCCTGAAGGGCGAAAAAGGCATGAGGGATTAATATGGCAGCTTTTGGCATACGTTTTTTTCTATGTAATATTTTCATTTGCGTCATCACAGGCATCTTTCTTATGGTAAAACGTGTATTGAAAAATCACCTGACCGGCCGGATGCAGTTTAATCTGTGGTTTCTGCTGGCCGGATTGCTGGCCGTTCCCTTTCTGCCCGTCCGCCCCATTGGGCTTTTGCAATTCTTCTTAAGGCTTGGCAAATGGCCGGGCACCGGGCCGGCAAAGGCAGAGACTGCCCTAAAAGCTGCCGGAAATATGAATATTTCCGGAGTAGCAAAGCAAATAGACGATTTTACACTGTCTGTCAGCAGCGGGATATCTTCTATATTGGGCCTTATACTATGCGTGATATGGCTTACCGGTGTTTTTGCAATGCTCCTGTTTTTGATAAAATCCAACAAACAATTAAGCCTTTTGAGAAAGTCTGCTCTTCCTTTACAAAATAAAACGATTCGTATCCTGTATGGCAGTTGTTTAAAAGAACTGAAAATCAAAAAGAATATTCCCATTTACAGTACTGCATTTTTAAAGTCTCCCATTCTTGCAGGATTATTCAGACCATGCATTTATCTGCCGATCCATTTGATATCAAATTTCTATGATAATGTCGAAGGACATAAAGAGATGCCCGACGGCTGCTTTCATGCTTCACAGATACGGTACATGTTATTGCATGAATTACAGCATTACAGGCACAAGGATGCCCTTGCCGGTTCTCTTATGAATCTTATCAGCGTGTTATATTGGTTCAATCCTTTGGTATGGTATGCATTAAAAGAAATGAAAAACGACAGGGAAATAGCCTGTGATGCTTCTGTCCTGAAGCTTTTGAATAAAAACGACTATGAGGATTACGGAAATACCCTGATCAATTTTGCGGAAAAAACTTCACTCACACCATTCCCTTTTACCGCCGGGATCAGCGGAAGCATGAAGCAAATGCAAAAAAGGATTCTCCATATTTCTTCTTATCAGAAACCTTCTTTCCGGAAAAAATTAAAAGGAATGGCTGCTTTTTGTGTCATTGCAATTATTTTTTGGGGACTTGCCCCAATTCTGTCCACCTATGGGGCAGACCAAAGCCATTATAAGTGGAACGTATCTCCTGAACGGATTTCTTTGATGGATCTGTCCGCATATTTTTCCGAATATGAAGGGAGCTTTGTTCTATATAACTTGAGGGACGATATCTGGCATATCTATGATATGGAGCATGCCACGCTTAGAACCTCTCCGGAATCTACATACAAGATATACGATGCTCTGTTTGGATTGGAAGAAGGCGTGATTGCGCCCAATGATTCTTTCATTGCATGGAACGGTGTGAATTACCCATTTGAAGCATGGAATGGAGAGCAGGACTTGTATTCTGCAATGCCCTCTTCTGTAAACTGGTATTTTCAGGAAATAGAGGAACGGCTTGGCATATCTGCTGTCAGAAACTATATTCAGAAAATCGGATATGGAAATGAAAGCATCCACCCAGGCGTTTCTTCGTTCTGGATGCAGTCTTCCTTAAAAATCTCACCGGTGGAGCAGGTTGAACTTTTAACAGACCTGTATAACAACCGCTTTGGCTTTGATCCGGAAAATATAAACGCAGTAAAGGATTCCATTTGCCTTTTTTCATCTGAGGACATGGCTTTTTACGGAAAGACCGGAACCGGACGCATAGATGATCAGGATGTGAACGGCTGGTTTGTTGGGTTCGTTGAAACACATGACAACACCTGCTTTTTTGCCGCTAATATTCAAAATGATACAAACGCTGACGGAAGCACCGCCGCCAGGATAACCAAGTCTGTCTTATCAGAGCTCAATATTTGGAAATAAATAATCCGGTAAATGGTCATTCCTTGTTATAGCAATATTCATTATTCATCTCATTGATACGATATTGATAATCCGGAAGCCCTTTTATCCCGTCATTTAAAATCTCATTTCCCAAATATTGAAAACTGCCATTCTCAGAAAATCTAACTGTAAGTTCATGAGTTATAACTGCATCATCACACAAAACCATCCGGCATACCGCATCTACGGTCAAAGTAATTGTTCCGTCATCGTTTTCTTTGATATGCGTAACCTCCGGTTGGAACTTTTCTTGATACTTCATCCTATTTCCGGCTGTACGCCTGTGTCCGGCTCTTCGCCTGTGCTTTCTGCATTTTCTTTCAGTTTATTCTTTTCTGCTTCACTGCTATATATCCCTTTCATACCTTTCCCACTGCTATTGCAGGAGCAAAATAAGACAATACTCAGTATACCTGCCAATAAAATAAATTTTCCCACTATTCATTTCCCCCATACGTCTCCTGCCACTCTTCCTCTGTCAAACGGTCCGAATGCCACCAAATATCAAACTCATCTTTTGCAGATTCCTTTGTGCCGCCAGAAGGAAACGATGGAAGTATTTCATTCGATACATATTGAAAATCCTCCTCACCCAATGGACGTATTACTGTTTTATGGGAATAGGATTTCGATGTATTTTCATCCGGATATACTGCGTTGATAATAAGCGTAATGGTTCCGTCCTGATTTTCCGTGTAACTTACGACTTCCGGGTAGGGAATATCCGGATATTCAACCTCGTAAAATCCCCTGGGCCTGTATTCATACATAGCATCCTTTGAAAGATATGTTGTCTTTAAGCGAAGCGCTTCTCTATCTATATGAAAGTGTGTCATAATAACATTTTCAAATATGTCCTCCGGTATTTGATAAACTGCTCCAATCTCTGGATTTTCATCTAAGACATAGGGAACCGGATTCTGATACAAAATGGGATAGAAGCAGTCAAATACATCATAAAAATCCAAATTCCCAAAATCTCCTTCGCTCCAATCCGTAAGAAACATATTATTTTGTTCATAACCAATTGGTAAAATATATTTCCGATTTAATTCCCTGCACCTTTCATCCAGCGGCAATATCCGCAGCGCAGTATGTTCCGTTGCATCGCTCAATGTCAGTACATAATTCTCATCTGAATAATAGCTTCCCTCAAAGATAAGATACCCTTCCTCCGTATATTGCCATACATCAGCCGGGTAGCTTACCGTACTCACATTTTGAAGCTGTCCGTTTTTGTCATATTCGTAACATCCCCTGACAATGTTTACGCAGCCATTCTCTGTTTTCAAATCAAATTTCCGGAAGCCCTGGTCCGTGAGCAGGATAATGGTCAGCTCTGCATTTTTCTTTTCCTCTACCTCTTTGCAAAATTCCAGTACCTGTTCTGCTCCTGCCATGTCAACCTGATTTTCACTGTCAACAGCCACATAGCCATTCTCACCAAGCCTTGAAACAATACGCTGCATCGTTTCCGGACTGTCTAATGTGCCTGTCTTAGCCGCCTCTTCATAAATATCACGATAAATCACTGCTATGCTGTCTCCATTGTCACAATTACTTTCAGCCAAGAGAGGCTCTTCCCTATTCTCCGCCGCTGTTTCAAAATCCGGCTCTTCCAATGGTTCATCACGGCAGCCAGTCATTACAAGTGCAATTACGCCAGTCATTGCTAATAACCGCAGTCTTGCTTTTATGATGGATACACTGCTTTGTAAAAGCTTTCTGTTTTTCTTTCTCTTGTGTCTGTATTTTCTCTTCTCCATGCTCTGTCCTCCTGCTGAATGATTAGAAAGATAAATAAATTTTCATAGTCCCTCATGCGCTCCATTGACGCACCACCATAACTGAAAGTCAGTAAATATTACTTTTGTAAGATTATTGTGTAAAAAAATACAATTTTCTTTCAACCAAAATACTACGCCTGTAAGATTTTTAAGTCAAGAAAAATATTAAATCTCTTATATCGGACCAGATTTTAAAAACGACCAAAAGGATAGACTTTTACGCTCCCCGCAATATATCAAAGCTTCTCATGCAACAGCTCCAGCACTTCTCGGAGTTCTTTTGCCCCCACCTGTCCCGGGGCTGATGCCCTACCGGCCGCTCCAAATGTCAGGGCTGATCCAAAGCTCTCTCCTGCAAGCCTGCTGATCACGCCCGTTCCTCCCATGGACATGGTAATCACCGGCTGTCTGGCATAGCACTCTTTCATCTGCCAGGTAGCCGCTAAGAGGGTCAGCACATCCCCCGGATCACGGGGCATAGCGGCAAGCTTTAAAAGATCCGCCCCTGCCTTCTGCATCCTGCAGAGCCGCTCCACGATCTCCCCCGTATTGGGTGTCTTTTCAAAATCATGGCTAGACGCTATTACTTTTACTCCTTCTCTATGAGCCTTTTTCGCAATCGCAGAAAGAAGCTCCTCTCCCATAAACAGCTCCACATCGATCACATCCGCCTGGCCTGACGCAAGAACCTCCGAAAGAAATTTCTCATAATCCTCCAAAGAAATCTCCTGCTCACCGCCCTCCTGTCCGGTCCGGAAAGTAACGAGAAGAGGCAGCTCTCCAAGTTCCCCACGCAAAAGCTCCAGCATTTCCCGAAGCTGTTCCTTTTCCAATGCCTTTTCAAACCAATCCGCTCTCCACTCCGCCAGATCCGGCTCTGCTGCTTTCAGCTCCCTGGTCTGAAGAAGTATCTCCTCTCTGGTCCGCCCCACAATAGGAGCACATATCTTAGGCATCCCTTCTCCGATCACGATATTTCTAACCTGAACTTTATTCATTTCCATTTTGTCCTCCTATCAAAATCACTGCGTGATGGCACTAAAGGGTCAAGTCGCTTCGGCGCACCGGTAATGAGAGAAACTTTCATTCGAAAGGGCACTCATGAAAGTTCCTCTCGTGCGCCTTTGCGACTTTACCATCCATCCTAATCTTAATATAAATCAATTTCCAGGCTCCCACACAAACCGCACCTTCTCCGGTGCAAAGTGCTTTGAAGCATGTCCCGTCAGCTGCCGGTACAAAAGCTCCCGAACAATATACGCCGTTTTACAAAAATACTCCCACCGCCCCGTTTCCTGAAAGAAGTCGTCCTCCATGCCATCCCTGCTCTGATTCCCCAGGGTTCCTTCATAGATGGCATACCTCTTAAGGAGCCGGTTGAAATCCCTCGGCATATACTTATAATAGGGCATATCAAGGGGAATCCCTGCCTGTTCCAAGACCTTGGCAATAAACTCTCCGCAATTGTAAGCCTTGTAAACCGGCCGTCCCCCAAGCCACGGAAGCAGAAGCATCTGAATCAGATTGTACATAATCTCCGGGTCACGGCGAACCTTAGCCAGCCATCTCTTAGCCCGTGCATACCCCTGTTCCGAAACAGGAACCTTAAAAATCTTTGTATAAATAGGGATATTTTCACCAAGGGTATAATAAATGCGCTTTTCCTCAATATACCCGGAGATGGGCGGCGTCTTTGCCCTTAATCTGGAAAATGCATAAAAATGCTCATACCGATCATCCAAAGACAATGCAACATGGGTATATTTATAATGTGTCACCCTCTGAGTCAGCCTCCCAAAGCCGGAGGGAAGATACAGAAGCAGAATATATAAATATTTCATTTGATTTTCCCTTCTATTTTTAGTTCCGTAACATACTGCCCATACACCCATAATAGAATAATTTCCAGCCGCCAAAATATGCGTCTGCAAATTATTCTGTGCATGGACAGTATGTTACTGTTTTAGTTCCGTAACATACTGCCCATGCACCCATAATAGAATAATTTCCAGCCGCCAAAATATGCGTCTGCAAATTATTCTGTGCATGGACAGTATGTTACTGTTTTAGTTCCGTAACATACTGTTCATGCACCCATAATAGATCAATTCCCAGCCGCCAAAACATGCGTCTGTAAATTGATCTGTGCATGGACAGTACGTTACTGTTTTAGTTCCGTAACAAACCATCTTATGGATTGACCATTGCTTTCTGCTTCATTTTACCATATAATAAAGATATTAACGTACTATTTTTTACAACTACGGCAAAAAATTATGATTTTATTAGTAAAACCGGAATCAATCGACAATGGATTTTCTCTGGATATGGCTTTGCGCACAGAGCCGCTGGAGCTGGAATACATCTCGGCCATGCTGAAGGCTGCCCATATTCCCTGCTATCTTTATGAGGCTGCTCTAGATCCCCATTCCTTTGAAGATCTCCTTTATGAATACCACCCGGAAGCAGTGGCAATCACCGGATATATTACACAGGAAAACCGAATCAAGGACTATGCCAGTAGGACAAAGGCATTTGATCCCGATATTCTCACTCTGGTGGGTGGCTCCCACGCACAGAAGAATGCGGAGCGTTTTTTTGAACCTGACATTGATTTTATCTGCCGCTCGGATAATATCTTTGCGATTTTGGACATACTGGAGCAAAAACCCTTTGAAAATATTGACGGTCTCTGTTATCATACCTGTGAGGGATGGCAGAAAAATCCTATAGAGGACTTTGATATCAACCGTCTTCCCATTCCTGACAGGAGCCATATGGAACGTTATCTGTCCTCTTACCGCTATCTGGATGTTCATCCTGTGGCCCTTTTGAAGACAAGTTCCTCCTGTCCCCATCACTGCTCTTTCTGCTACGGAAGAACGCTGAACAATGGCAGATATTATCAAAGAGACCTTTCTCTGGTGATAGAAGAGCTCCAAAGCATCGCAAGCCCAAATATTCAGATTGTAGATGATGATTTTCTCTATGATACGGAACGGCTTTGGGATTTTATTTCCCTGGTCCGCAGTCACAATATTCATAAAACTTTCATTTGCTATGGAAGGGCTGACTTCATCACAGAGAATCCGGAGCTTATGAAAGCCCTTTCCCATATCGGACTCCGATATGTAATGATTGGACTGGAAGCAGTCAGCAACCGGCAGCTTGACAGCTATGCAAAGGGGACCTCCCTTGATATCAACTGCTCCTGCGTCCGCCTGCTTCAGGAGCTGTCCATACAGCCGGTGGGGTTATTTATTGTAGATATCCGTTTTCGGCGGAAGGATTTTAAGAACCTGCGCCGTTTTATTCACAGCCTTGGGATTTCCTATATCGGGATTTCTATTTTTACCCCTATTCCCGGTACGGCTCTTTATAGGCAGTATGAAAAGCGCCTGATTACCCGTGACCCAGAAAAGTGGGACTTTATGCATTTGGTAGTGCCCCCTGTTCACCTGAGCATTTTTAGATTTTATCTGGAATATTTTCTTTTGGTCATGGACTTATTTCGTCTGGCACAGAAAAAAGGAATCTATAAGTTCCTGCACCTGAATGATTACAAGCATATTTTCCGGAAGCTCCTGTTTCAGGAGGGGCTTCGCAAAAACTGAATCCTCCACGGACGGCATAACAAGCTTCTGGCATTGGATACCGGGCACGTGTGATAACATATTTTAAGTAAAGAGAGGTAAACACATATGGAAGAAAAAATGACCATGGATGATTATGCTACCGAGCTGGAAGCCTCTTTCCGCAAGGTGCAGGAAGGAGATGTTCTGACAGGAACTGTCATTGGTGTGTCTGAGACCGAGATTACTCTGGACCTTAAGTATTACACCGAGGGGATTATCCGTCTGGAAGATTATTCCGAAGATCCGTCTTTCTCCATCAAAGAGGATGTCAAGATTGGAGAAGAGGTTACTGCAACCGTTTTGCGTTCGGACGACGGACAGGGACACATTCTTCTGTCCCGGAAAGCTGCCGCAGATGAGATGGCCTGGAAAAAGGTTGCGGAATATCTGGAAAATGAGACCGTTCTTGACGTAAAGGTAGGCGGCGTGGTAAATGCTGGCGTTATCGCTTATGTAGAGGGGCTTCGGGGCTTTATCCCTGCTTCCAAGCTTTCCTTAAGCTATGTGGAGAATCTGGAAGAGTTTTTGAACAAAGAGCTTCAGGTTCGTGTAATCACCGTAGATCCGGAGAAGAAAAAGCTGGTATTGTCTGCCAGAGAGATTCTTCGTGAAAAGGCTGCAGAGGCACGCAGGGCAAAAATCTCCAATGTTGAAGTGGGCCTGGTTACGGAAGGCAAGGTTGAGAGCATTCAGCCTTACGGCGCTTTTATCGACTTAGGGGATGGACTTTCCGGCCTGGTACATGTGTCTCAGATTTCCGAAAAGCGCATTAAGACACCGGATGCTGTTCTGAAAGTAGGCGATACGGTCAAGGTGAAGGTAATCGCCATCAAGGAGGGTAAGCTTTCTCTCAGCATGAAAGCTCTGAATGATGTGGCTGCGGAAGAGATTCGTGAAGAGAAAGTGGTTCTGCCCAAGACAGAAGAGCTGACAACCAGTCTTGGCGATTTGTTTAAGAATATTAAGCTGTAATTTTTAAGGTTTAAAGGACTGCCCATTTTAATCCACAGGATCTTGGGCAGTCCTTTTCTTCATTTCACCTGCTAAAAAGCGTATAATAAAATCTCTTTTTAGCAGAATGAGTTTAATATGAAAAGTAAAAGTTCCTCACATAGATTATATCAGCAGAAAGGAATCTAAGTATGAATCGCATTTTGCTCTTAGAGGATGACACCAGCCTCATAGACGGCCTTCAATATGCCCTGGAGAAAAATGGTTTTTCTCCGGATATCGCAACCACCACAGCGCAGGCTAGGGAGTTTTTGAGCAGTGATACAGCCTATGCCCTCCTTCTTTTGGATGTAACACTCCCGGACGGTACCGGTTTTGACATCTGTACCAGGGTGCGTCAAAAGGACAGCAGGATTCCCATTATCTTTCTGACTGCCTCTGACGAAGAAGTGAACATCATCCGTGGTCTGGACAGCGGCGGAGATGACTATATCACCAAGCCCTTTAAGCTGGGAGAGCTGCTCTCCCGTATCCGTGCTCTCCTTCGCCGTGCCAGCCTTTCTCCTCAGGATGAGACTTCCCTTCTTCGCTGCGGCGATCTGTCTATTGACTTTATCCAAAGCCGGGCTTCCTTAAAAAATGAAGTTTTAGATTTGACTGCTGCGGAATACCGTTTGCTAAGTCTCCTGGTTCGCAATGCCAATCAGGTTGTCCCACGCAGCCGGATTCTGGATGAGCTTTGGGACAGCGGCGGAAGCTTTGTGGATGACAATACACTTTCCGTATATATCCGCCGCTTACGGGAAAAGGTAGAGACAGATCCCTCCCACCCTGTACATCTAAGTACGGTACGTGGTTTTGGATATCAGTGGAATGAGGTGAAGTCATGAGTATTGTTCGAGAAACCAATACAAAAAAATTCATACTATCCTTTTTCCTTATCTTTCTGCTGGCATTTTTTCTGACTTTGGCCGTTACCTCCTATCAAAATCATGCCGCATGGCAGCTTTTACTCAATCACGAGAGAGCCATTGCCACTTCTTTATTGGAACAGGAGGTTCCGGATGAGCTTATTGCCAAAGCACTAAACGCTACCAAATCAGGGCCCGAGGGCATTAACCTTCTGAATCAGTTGGGAATCCATGAGCGCACAAACCTCTCCCTGCTTTCGCCTTTGTCTGCCTACGGGCAAAATACCTTTCTTTTCTCGCTTTTAACGCTCCTGCTCTCTTTTTTCCTGCTGGTCCTTATAATTATTCGATTTCTATTAAATCAGGAGCGTCTATACCAGAAAGCCATTGAGATTGTAGCAGCTTATACGGCCGGCTCTTTTGATACTCCGCTTCCCGAATCCCGAGAGGGAAGCATCTACCGTCTGTTTGGAGAAATCAACCATATGACCGGAGCCCTGAAAGCCGGACAGGAGGCGGAGCATGAGGCAAAGGAATTCCTGAAAAACACCATTTCCGATATTTCCCATCAGCTTAAAACACCCTTAGCCGCTCTCTCTATGTACAACGAAATTATTCTCCAGGAGCCGGATTGTCCAAAAATCATTCAAACCTTTGCCAGAAAATCCGATGCATCCATAGAGCGGATGAAGTCTCTCATTCTATCTCTTTTGAAAATTGCCCGGCTGGATATTGGCAGCATCACCTTTCAAAAGACTCTCTGCCCTGTTTCGGAGCTTCTTGATGCTGCTTTGGAGCCCCTTACCTTTCGGGCCAATCAGGAAGAAAAGGAAATCTTCTTTTTGGAAGCCTGGGAAGGAGAAATCTACTGCGATCCCGTATGGACAATAGAAGCCATCGGAAATATCCTTAAAAATGCATTGGATCACACTTCTTCAGGCGGAAAAATTGAAATCCACAAGGAGCAGACTCCCTTGGAAACCCGGATTCAAATTGCAGACAATGGGTTCGGAATCTCCCCTGAGGATCTGCACCATATTTTCAAACGCTTCTACCGAAGCAAGACCTCCAGCCAAACCTCCGGCGCAGGACTTGGACTTCCCCTAGCCAAGGCAATTGTGGAGGGGCAGGGCGGAAGCATCTCCGTGCAAAGCAATCCGGGTACCGGAACCATTTTCACTGTCAGCTTTCCTCGTTCATCCAAGTATACCTCTGCATAAATTTCGTCCGGCTTACAAAACTGTAAGGTGAAATTCATCTGATTGTAAGCTTCCTATGTTATTTTGATGGATATTAAGACAGCAGCAACTTAAATTAGGAGGATACAAACAATTGGAAATTTTAAATGTACGGCATTTATGCAAAACCTACGGCTCCGGCGAAAGCAGTGTCAAGGCTCTGAAGGACGCTTCCTTCTCCATGCAAAAAAGCGAATTCGCTGCTATTGTAGGTGAATCTGGCAGCGGCAAAACAACCCTTTTAAACCTGATTGGAGGACTTGACGATCCCACCTCTGGGCAGGTCTTCTTAAGCGGTCAGGAATTATTTTCCATGAAAGAGCAGGAACGAACCATATTCCGCCGCAGAAACATTGGCTTTATCTTTCAGTCTTTTCAGCTTATTCCCGAACTGACGGTGGAACAGAATATCATGTTTCCCCTCCTTCTGGATTACCAAAAGCCAAATATGGAAAGGGTGAACGAACTTCTGGCCATTCTGGGACTTACCCAGCGGCGAAACCATCTGCCGAGCCAGCTCTCCGGCGGCCAGCAGCAGCGAACCGCCATCGGCCGGGCACTGATTCACAACCCCATGCTGATTCTGGCGGATGAGCCCACGGGAAATCTGGATTCCAAGAGCAGCCAGGAGGTCATGGAGCTTTTAACCCAGGCCGCCCACCACTACCGGCAGACAGTTTTAATGATAACCCACAACATAGGACTTACTGCTTATGCGGATCGGGTTCTTCGGGTATCTGACGGCAATTTAACAGATTTGGGAGGGAACCATGATGAAAAGCTATCTTAGTCTGATTCCCGCCTATGCAAGGGTTCACAAAAAACAGAACCGCATGACCCTTCTGTGCATTATCTTCTCCGTCTTTTTGGTAACTGCCATCTTCGGAATGGCAGACATGGAAATTCGCAGCCAGAAGCTGCAGGCCATCACCCGCTACGGCAACTGGCACATCCAGATAAAGGATCTCTCAGAGGAAGATGCCGTTATCATAGCCCAGCGCCCGGATGTGGCTGTTTCCTCCTGGTACAACGTATTAAATTATCGCCTGAAGGACGACTATTTCATCGGCGGAAAACGGGCCGCTGTCTGTGGAATCGAGCCCTCGATGCTCACTTTAATGGAATACGATTTAACCGAAGGGACATTTCCGGAAACGGACCGGCAGATTATTCTGACGGAAGCTTCCAAAGAAATACTGGATGCAGAACTGGGAGACACGATTGCCCTTCAAACCCCTGACGGAAATTATCTGGCCTATACGGTCTCAGGCTTTGGAATGGATAACGAAATAGCTATGAAATCTGACGCTATCATTGGCTTTCTCCCTCTATCCTCCTTCCAATCCCTGTATCACTCGGTCAACAATACTGCAGAAGATGCGGATATGGTCTATTACATCCAATTTTCTGAGCATTGCAACATTCGGAGCGCCATAAAGGATATTCAGGCGCAATTTGGGCTTTCTGAGGAACAAATAGGCGAAAACACGGCGCTTCTGGGGCTTTTAGGCTTCAGTGAGGATTCCTATGTAACCGGACTGTATCTAATCGCAGGTGTATTGTTTCTTCTGGTTCTGACTGCCGGAGTTCTTATGGTTGCCAGCAGCATGAACAGCAATATCGCCCAGAGAACGGAATTTTTCGGTCTTCTCCGCTGCCTGGGCGCAGACAGCAGGCAGATTCGCCGTTTTGTGCGCATGGAAGCCCTGAACTGGTGTAAAACCGCTATCCCCATAGGTGTTCTTCTTTCTGTTGTCACCATCTGGGGACTCTGCGGCGCTCTCAGATACTTAAGCTCCATGTATTTTTCCGACATGCCTGTCTTCGGCGTCAGCCTGCCCGGTATTCTGGCGGGTATTCTTGTAGGGCTGATTACCGTGCTTCTTGCTGCCCGTTCTCCGGCAAAAAAAGCTGCCAGGGTTTCTCCGGTTACGGCAGTCACCGGCAATACGGAAGTACCAATCACAGGTTTTTGGAGCAAAAGCAGTCACCGTAATCCATCTGAGGAAAGCTCTCAAAAACATGGGAGTGTTCAGATTTGTCATATTGAAACATCTTTGGGAGTCTGGCATGCCCTTTATCGGAAAAAGAATTTTCTTCTGATGTCCTTCTCCTTTGCCTTAAGCATTATTCTCTTTCTAAGCTTTTTTGCAGCAACAGCCTTTATGAATCATGCTATCACGCCGCTGCGGCCTTATACGCCGGATCTGTCCATTGTAAGCCCCGATTCCTCCTGCTCTCTAAGGCCGGAGCTTGCTGCCAGGATTGCCGAGTGTCCCGGTGTAAAGCGAGTTTATGGCAGGGCATTTGCCTATGATGTACCCGCACGGATAAAGGAGCAGGAGAAAAACGCAATGCTGTTCTCCTATGATCTGCAGCAGCTTAACTGGGCGGAGGAATACCATTATCTTTTGGATGGCGATCTGTCCAAACTGACGGAAGACGGGAATTATGTACTGGGTGTACATGATGCTGCCGGACAATCCTTAGAGGTTGGCCAGGTTGTTCATACCTCTCTGGGAGATGTGACCGTAGTCGGGCTTTTATCCCATTGTCCCATTGACGGAGGATCGGATACCCAACGGCTTATCTGCTCAGAAGACACCTTTTGGCGGCTGACTGGCGAAAGCGGGTACACAATCTTTGATGTGCAGATGACCCGTCACGCCACGGACGAGGATGTAAACCGAATTCGGGAGTTGGTTGGTGATGAGGTATTGTTCTCGGATCAGCGTCTCAGCAACCAGGATTCCCGGGGCGCTTACTGGGCCTTTGCTCTATTCTTATATGGCTTTCTTACCGTAATCGTGCTCATTGCATGTTTTCATATTATCAACAGTATTTCCATGAGTACCTCCGCACGGATGCGTCAATATGGGGCAATGAGAGCTATTGGAATGAGCTGCGGACAGTTTACGAGAATGCTTGGTGCGGAAGCTGCTGCCTATGCCTTCTGCGGCTGTGTGCTTGGGTGTGCTTTCGGCCTGCCCCTCCACTGGTTCCTGTTTGATCAAATGGTTACCGCACGCTGGGGAACTCCCTGGACGATTCCCTATGGGGCTTTGGCTTTGATTCTCCTGGTGGTGGCGTTGGCTTCCGTGGCAGCCATCTTACGTCCTGCCAGGCAGATCCGGCGGATGTCTATTACGGATGTGATACATTCCCAGTAGGCTTTTTAAAACTCTTCAATAAAGCTTTTTGAAATAAAAGACAGGATACGAACAGAAACAATTCGTGTTTCAATTCGTATCCTGTTTAAATCTGAATTCATCTACACAATCCGTCCAATTACATCCTTCATCCGCCCACGTTCTTCTTCTGTCAGGAATGCCGCATCTGCGGCATTGAACAAAAGAGCTTTCCGTTCCTCTTCTGTCATCCCCAGTTCTGTTTTAAGCCTTCGGTATTCCCTCTCTATAGTAGTATCAGAGACTGTCATGTTATCCGTATTCACCGTTACCTTCAAACCGGAACGCAGATATCTAAGAATCGGATGCTCCAAAAAGCTGCTTACAGCCTTTGTCTGAACATTACTGGTAGGGCACATTTCCAGTGGAATCTGACTTTCCCTCAAAAGCCCCAGCACCTTTTCATCCTCATTTGCCCGAACTCCATGACCGATGCGGGCGGCTCCGAATCTTAATCCCGCCTCTATGCTCTCCGGTCCGTCAGCTTCCCCTGCATGAATGGTAAAGGGAAGCCCCAGATCTTTTGCATACGCAAACAGCTCCTCATAATCAGCCGTAGGAAAGAGAGCCTCCGCTCCGGCCAGATCCACCGCAGCCACGCCCCGTCCCAAAAATGCTGCCGCTGTCTCAATGGTTTTCCTATTTGCTTCCTGATTATCCCCTCCACGCATGCAACAGAGAATCAGCTTTGCCATAAAGAAAGAGCCTGCGGTAGCCTCCTGCATCCCCAAAATCGCCGCCTTCACCGCATCCTCCTGGGTTAATCCCTTCCGAAGATGAGACTGGGGCGCAAAGCGCACCTCCGCATACAGCATTCCCTGCTCCTTCAGTGAACTAAGCAGCGTATACATTGCCTTACGAATGGCTTCTTTTGTCTGAAGTACCGACAAGGGTAAATCAAACTTTTCCAGATATTCATTCAAACTTTCACAATCTTCCGGAGCTGACAAGAACAGCTTCAGTTCATCCGGATCCTCTGCCGGAAGCGGAAGCTGCTGTTCTCTTGCCAGCTCCAAAATTGTCCGCGGAAGCAGTGAACCGTCAAAATGCAGATGCAGATCAATCATATCCTTCTCCTATTCAAATTCAATATTATTCATGTCTTTTGCAGCTTTTCTTTGCACAATCCCCCGGCCGAAAAATGTCAGGGCCAGAATTTCAAATCCAGTCATTACCGGATAAGCTCCCGACAAATACCAATACAGAATTGCATTCCAGCCGGAAATCTCCGAATAAGAGATACCGCCCAGCAATACCAGATAGCTGAACAGCAGGGAAGTCAATACCAACCACTCATCTAAAAGCTTTTTCCCTCTCAAAAGCCAGGCGCTTATAACCAGCCACCCAACAAACCCGAGGGCTGCCAGCACGCCTCCACTATAACGGTAAACCTGCCGGATTCCGTTTAAAACAGCGCCCTTATAGCTGATATCCGCCAATAGTCCATGACGTTCCGGCACATCCCAGTACCAGTCCAGATTCAAACGTGAATTTTCCGATTCAAATCCATCTACGCTTGACCCAAGTTCATAAGTATCCAATCGCTTTCCATCCCGATAGGCATTCAAATATACAGGCTGGGTCTTATCCTCCACATAAAGCTTCAGATGAAAACGGCATTTTTCCGCCCCTGACACGTTCCGCCCCTGACCTTTCAAATAGGAAGCAATATCCCCGCTGTCCGAAAACTCCACAGTTCCAAGAACCGCACCATCCGAAGTCTCTGCCTGAAGGGTCACGCCTTCCATTCCCTCATAAGCCACATACCAGCCTGCCATCTCAATCATATTTGACTCATGCCAGACAGTCTTATCTCCGGTTATCCGTTCAAAAAGCAGGTTCCCTCCATTTTCATCCGGTTCACTGTAAAGATATACCAGCGTTTCCATCTCATCATAAGTTGCTGTATAAGCAACCGCCTTTCCCAGTGCGCCAAATAAATCTCCCAGATAGCCTTTCCGCCAGGGTGACATATAAGTGGAAGGCATCGTAGCCTGCCGTTCCAGAATCCCCTGATCCATAGCCCATTCCAGTTCATCCCGAATCTTAAGGCAGATATCATTGGCCATGGCGCCATTCTCATAATACCCGGCTTGTGCAAGAGCGGTCCGCACAATCCAGAACACCCATCCGTCCCGAACCTCCCAAGTATCGGCATCCCCTTCCGGCCCGGCCCAATACTCCCTGCTGCTCTGAAAGTAAGGCTCCAGCTCCTTTAAAGTGGGACAGGCATCACACATACGGGCTATTTTTTCCCTGGTCAGGGTTACTCCCGGAATGTCCTCATTTGGCTTTACCGCCATCATGCTTTTATACATTTCGGCAAATCCACTGTCCTGTAATTCATTGGTAGTATGGATTCCATAATATTTCTCATTTTGGGCAGCTATCAACTGTCCTGCCAGCCACAGGCACAAAAAAGGCACCAGCACCAGAATCCCTTTTCCTATATAACCCTTCTCTTTGGACTTCCTCCAAAGTCCGAAAATACTTCCCAGATAAACCGCCAGAAATACAAGCAGGAAGGGTACCACCCAGATGGCATCCTCCCGTGTATAGAAAAAACTCACTGTTCCAAAAACAGCAGCCAGCATCCAAATTATCTGCCTTTTCAGCGGCTCTTTTCTTCGAAGGTACATTGCCAGAAATCCGCCAAAAATCAACAGTACCTGAATATAAGAAATACTGTTGCGGTACACCCTCTGAAACGCCTGCACAGAATAAGAAATCGGATTCCACAGCAGCGCCAAATACAGCAGTCCCATAGCCCACGCCTTCTTTAACAGCGGACGCAGTCCATAGACAAACAGCATACAGCTCACCGTATAGCACAAAGCAGTGACATTTAGATAGGACAGGTGAAGAAAATTGCACACCGCCAGATACAAAGGAAAAAACATCCCTTTGGTCAGAGTAAGATCATTGTATTCTCCGAGCCACTGCCCATTTCGCAGGGTTTCCGCCAGATGCACCATTATCCAGTCATCATGGATTCCCTTGGGAACCGCCATAATAGGAAGATTATACACCAAAAACTGCTTCAGCAGGCCCATCCCTGCCATAAAAAGAAACAGCAGCAGTTCCTTCCTTGAAATTCTCTGCCTCCAGCTGCTTGTCATGCCATTTCCTTCTTTTCCAGATTATCCGGTCCAAAGCTCATGGGAAGAAGCTGAGAAAGTGTATAGACCTGATAATCCTCCGTGCCTGTCCCCAACACTATCTCAAAGGTATCCGGATCGCAAAACTCTCTCATTACCTGACGGCAGATCCCGCAGGGCGGCGCAAGCTCTAAGGGACCGCCTGCCGCTCCGCCAATCACAGCAATGGCACGGAACTCTCTCTCTCCTTCACTGACTGCCTTTACAAAAGCAGTCCGCTCTGCACATATTCCCGGCGAATAGGCTGCGTTCTCCACATTGCAGCCGCAGAAAACTTTTCCGGACTCAGAAAGCAAAGCTGCTCCCACCTGATAATTGGAGTATGGTGTGTATGCACGGTTTCTGATCTCAATTGCCTGTTTCATTAACTCTTTGTAATCCATTTTGTTCTCCTATCAAATATTTTACGCTTTCTTAAATTAAATGGCTTCCGCCAGAGCCCCAATGCTCTCTGTCACCAGCTTTTTAAAAAGGGGCGCCGTTCGATCTGCCGTTTCCTGAACTTCCTCATGGGACAAAGGCTGAGACGTCACACCTGCTGCCATATTGGTAATGCAGGAAATTCCGCAGATATGCATTCCCATATGATTAGCCGCTACTGCTTCACATGCCGTACTCATTCCTACCGCATCAGCTCCCAGGGTCCTGGCCATCCGAATCTCTGCCGGCGTCTCATATTGAGGGCCTGTAAACTGCATGTACACACCCTCCTGAATAGAAATTCCCATAGCCTCTGCTGTTTTTCGAATCACACTGCGCAGAGCCCCGTCATAAGTATCGCTCATATCACAGAACCGCAGCCCAAGGGCATTGCAGTTAGGCCCTATCAGCGGCGAAGGCACAAGCACTGAAATATGATCCCGAATCAGCATCAAATCCCCCGGCCGGTAGTCCAGATTAACTCCGCCTGCCGCATTGGTAAGAAAAAGGATTTCCGCTCCCATCAGCTTCATCAGACGGATAGGCAGAACTACATCATTCATAGGATATCCTTCATAATAATGTACTCTTCCCTGCATGCAGACTACCGGAACATCCTTTACATAGCCAAAAATAAAACGCCCCTGATGCCCCTCTACCGTAGACTGGGGGAAACCCTCGATGTCCCCATAGTCCAGAACCGCTTCCTGACGGATCGTGTCCGCAAAATCCCCTAATCCCGATCCAAGAACCAAAGCAACCTTCGGTACAAAATCCACCTTGCTCTTACAGCTCTCATAGCAGTTTAACAGTTTCTCATAAGCCTGATTCATATATATCCTCCTATTACACTTCCGTAATATCCTGTCGGTACACCTCTATCTAAATCAATTTCCAGCCGCTTAGAGCTGCGTCTGTAAATCGATTTGTGCACCGGCAGGATATTACTGTTTTAAGTTACTATGCAACAGTACGAAAGGGCAAAGTCACTTGGGCACACCTGTAATGAGAGAAACTTTGCGACTTTACCGATCCAATACCATCTGATCATATTCCAAAAAAGCAAATCCCAGACGCTCATACAAACGCACTGCCGCTTCATTGCTTCTGGTTACCTCCAGCCGAAAGCGCATCACCTCCGGGTGCTGCTTCATCACTTCCTGAAAAAAGCGGCTTCCATACCCCTTGCCTCTGGTTTCCTTTTTTAAATAAAGCTCCTCAAACATCATACATCTGCCGCCTGCCTCGCAGGCATAAAAGATGGTCGTATAGCCAAAGCCTATAATTTCTTCATCCTCCATCAAAACATAGCCTTCCAATAGCGGATCTTCACTGACCGCATCCTCAAAGGTCCGCTCAAGCACCGCAGACTTTACCGGATGGCACACCGCATCGCTATGGTAAAACTCCTGCACCATAGGGAGAACCTTGTCACGCATGCTCTCCTGCATCTTCTCTATATGAAACAATGGTTTTGCCAGCTCCTTTCATTATTTACATCTTCCTCTCCAAACGCCCCTGAATCATGGTTGAAGTCAAAAGAATCACAATCGTCCCCACGATCATCAGGGTTGACAGCGCATTCACATCCGGAGACACGCCTTTACGAACCATACCAAGAATCTTTAAGGGCAGGGTCGTACTCTCCGGCCCTGCGGTAAAGAAGCTGACCACCACATCATCCAGAGACATGGTAAGTGCCAGCATTCCTCCGGAAATTACTCCCGGAGAGATCATAGGCAGTGTTACACGCCAAAAGGTATGAAGCTCATTGGCTCCCAGGTCCCTGGCCGCTTCTTCAATGGAATGATCAAAGCCTGCCAGCCTTGCCCGAACCGTAATCACCACAAAGGGCATGGAAAAGGTTACATGGGCAATAATCAGCGTGGCCATGCTCATGCTGACATTTAAGGATGTAAAGAAAATCAGCAGGGCAATGGCAAATACCAGTTCCGGAATTACAATGGGGATATATAAAGCACTGTTTAAAGCATTTTTTAGCTTAAACTCAAATTTATAGAGTCCGAGAGCACACAGCGTCCCCAGAATTACGGAAAGAATTGTACTCACTCCCGCTACGATTATGGTGTTGAAAAAGGACTGCATAAGCTGCCGGTTTTCAAACATTTTTCCGTACCATTCCAGAGTGAAGCCCTCAAAGGTAATGTTCATTTTAGAAGTGTTAAAAGAAAATGCAATCACTACAAAGATGGGCAGGTATAGAAAGAGATAAATAAGGCAGGCATAAAATACACTGCCCGGCTTAAATTCACGTACGTTTCTCTGCTTTTTCATATGCATCTCCTTTCTTTTCCACAACATTCTGCTATGCTCTATCTCGCTCTATGGAAAAAGCCAAACCGGTTCAGGCTTATGTGCCAGTACAACGCCTGAATGCCTTTGATTCATGCAAATAATCTACCCCGCCGTGAGCCAGCTCAATTCCGCCTTGCTCCATTTCGCTGGACGGGCTTCGCCCTATGGAAAAAGACAGATTGTGCCAGCCTTATGTGCCAGCACAACGTCTGGCACAATCTGTCTTTTTCCGCACGGCTCATGCCTAAGCCATGTCTTCCAGGCTCCCCACTCTGGTGTAGAGCTTCATCAGAATCAGCGTAATCACAATCAGCACAATGGACAGTACCGCACCTAGGGGCCAGTTTCTGGCCGACAGGAACTGATTTTTAATCAAGTTTCCAATATACATGGTCTTTGCCCCGCCCATCATATCCGAGATAAAGAAAAATCCCAGTGACGGAATAAAGGTCTGAATCGATCCTGCAAAAATCCCTGGCATAGTGAGAGGAAGAATGACTCTGGTAAACACATGCACCCTGCCTGCCCCCAGATCCCCCGCCGCTTCCAAAAGAGAGGGATCTAACTTCTCAATAGATGTATGAATGGGCAGAACCGTAAAGGGCAGCAGGGCATACACCATACCAAGCAGCACCGCCCCATCCGTATAAAGCATCTCCAAAGGACGATCAATGATTCCGATTCCCTGCAGAAAATGATTGATAATTCCCTCTGTGCGGAGAAGCGTATTCCACCCATAAGTACGAATCAGCGAGTTTGTCCAGAAAGGAAGCATCAAAAGCAGCACCAGTACAGGCTTCCCTTTCCTGGGTGCATTAGCAATAATATAGGCAAAGGGATAGCCCGCCAGCAGACAGATCACTGTAGTTTCCAGGGAAAGCAAAAGGGAATCAAAAAACACCTTTGCATACTCGCTCTGAAACAAACTGGCATAATTCGAAAGGGTGAATGTAAAATCCACACCCCCATAAGCATTTTTTGTCAAAAAAGTGATTCCTATCACATAGATAAGCGGAATCATAAGAAATGCCGCCAGCCACAGAACCGTAGGTCCCACTGTAGTAATCACACCCAGACGCTTCTTAAAAGATTTGATCATTGGTCATTCCCTCTATCTTAACAGACTGCTCAATCACATTGTAGATCTGCTCTTCCTTAGTCCGCATCACTACAACCTTTCCCGGATTCCAGTACACATTCACCACGGTTCCAACCGGAATCAGATCGTCCTCCGCCGGCGTCTCGGCTTTGAGCATCTGTCCATTGGGAAGCTCTACCATGGTCTTATTGATAGAGCCCACAAAGATATGCTCCCGAACCTGCCCCCGGAACCGGAATCCCTCCACCGACTCCATAGAAAGCTTCAGGTTCTCCGGCCGCACGCAGAGATATACCATCTCTTCCAGGCGGTAGCCCGTCTCCCTGATTCTGGCCTTTCCCGATTCCATGGTTACTTCAATGGAATCCTCTGTCATTTCCTCTATATAGCCCTCAATAATATTGGACTCTCCTATAAAATCCGCCACAAACTTTGTCTCCGGATGATTGTAGATCTCCTCCGGCGTTCCCACCTGCTCCAGATTCCCCTGGTTCATAACAGCAATTCGGTCACTCATGGTCAGGGCTTCCTCCTGATCATGGGTAACATAGATAAACGTAATGCCCAACTGCTTCTGCAGATGCTTTAACTCCACCTGCATCTGCTTGCGAAGCTTCAGATCCAGTGCCCCCAAAGGCTCATCCAAAAGCAGCACCTTGGGCCGGTTCACCAACGCCCGGGCAATAGCTACCCTCTGCTTTTGTCCTCCGGACATCTGGGAGGGCATCCGCTTTTCCAGTCCGTCCAGACGCACCAGTTTGATCATCTCCTCCACCCTGCGGCGGATCTCATCCTTTTTTACTTTCTTCTCCACCAGTCCGAAAGCGATATTGTCAAAGACATTCATATGGGGAAAAAGGGCATAATTCTGAAATACCGTATTCACATCCCGTTCATTGGGCTTCTTCCCCTCCACGTCTGTGCCCTCCAGAAAAATCTGTCCGGAGGTGGGATATTCAAAGCCCGCTATCATCCGCAGGGTCGTTGTCTTGCCGCAGCCCGAGGGCCCAAGCATAGTCAGAAACTCTCCCTCTTCCACATTAAGATTCAGCTTCTTTACTACCCTGTCATCATCAAAGTTTTTATCTACATCCTGCAGACGGATAATTACCTTATCTCTGCTTCGCTCCATCCAATGTTCCTCCCCTGCTACAGGGTTTTGTATCCACGCTCCCCTGTCCGAATCCGCATCACATCATCAATTGTTGAAATAAAGATCTTGCCGTCTCCCACGCTTCCCGTGGTCAGCTTCTGCTGCAGCTCGCAGAGTATTTCCTCCAGATCCTCATCCCACACTACCGTCATTACATGAATCTTCGGCAAAAGATTCATATCCAGATTCAGTTCCTCAAAATCCTTTGCATCTGCTTTCTGCCGCCCGCAGCCCATGGCCGCAGTCACGGTCATACCCGAGTATTCGTTTTTTGCCAATATTTTTTTGATAATATCCAGTTTATCCGGCCTTGTTATAATCTCAATCTTCTTCATAGCAGCCTCCCTCACTAATTGGTCTTCATTTTCGTAAACACTTCGTCATACCAGACAACCGCATCGCCCACTTCCCCGATCATATCGGCCCGTTCAATCTCGGAAGCTTCTACGTTGCTCCCCGGATTGTTCAGATATTCCTCGTCCAGAACCTCAAGAGCCGCATCATTGAGACACACGCTCGGGAATTCATCCAAAATCATTTTATAAATCTCCGGCCTGTGGATAAAGTCTATGAATTTCTCCGCATTCTCCACATTCTGGGCATTGGCGGTCATTACGAAATTGTCCATGGAAATCTGGCAGGGCTCTTCTGTGAATACCACATCAATATCCGGATTTTCCTTGATTGCCATTCCTGCGTCCGTATTGTAAACAATGCCCACAGCCACGTCATTGGCCGCCAGCAGGGTCTTGGGACTGTCGCTGTCATAGGCCTTAATATTGGGCTGAAGCTTTAGAAGCCAGGGCAGTGCGGCCTCGATAACCGCCTGGTCACGGCTGTTGGAATCCTGTCCCTGGGCTTTCAGAGCGATTCCTACAATCTCACGGACGTCGTCCACGGCTACAATATTATTTTCCAGGGCCGGATTTAGGAGGTCGTCAAAGGTTTTGATCTCCACGCCCAGTTCCTTGCATTTTTCCTTATTTACGGCAATCACGGTAATGGTGCTCATAAAGGGAATCGAGTACTCGTTATCCGGATCAAAATCCTGATTCAAAGCTGTAGCACTGATATTGCCCAGATTCTCCAGATTCTCCTTATGTATTGGCTGAATCAGATCCTGTTCTACCATAGCTTCTACCACATAGCAGCTTGCCATTACCAGGTCGTACTGATCGGAGCCGCCTGCCGTCAGCTTGGCAAGCATCTCCTCATTAGAGGAAAATGTGGATTCTATGACCTTGATTCCCGTCTCCTCCTCGAAAGCATCATAGACATTCTGGGGTATATACTCCGTCCAGTTATATAAATACAGCTTCTCCCCGCTGTCCTTTTTTCCGCATCCGGAAAATAACGTCATCAAAAGCATTGTTGTCACGAATAACGCAATTACTTTTCTTTTCACCTTATGTTCCTCCCAATTTAGTTCCGTAATATGTGCTAATGCATAAAAAAATAGGACTGGAGAAAGCTTTACTGACTTTCCCGTCCTATGTGCTTCTAACCAATGAACCCCATCCGTCTCCGAATGAAACCACCATATTAGGCGAGGCTCTTTTTTAACGCTTCCCCGCACTTTGCATTATATAAAAAAGTGCGGGGTACGTCAATGGGTTTTATGAATTATTTTAAAATTTCAGGGTAATGTCCGCCCATCTGAGCGATTGCATGCCAACTTTTTATATCAGATTCCTTGCCACACCGCTTTTTACCGCAGCATTTGCCACCGCTTCCGCTACGGTGCTTCTCAATCTTTTGTCGAAGGCCGCCGGAAGTATATAATCAGCATTCAGTTCATCTTCATGAACCAGTCCTGCAATTGCGTACGCCGCAGCAATCTTCATTTCATCATTAATGTCCGAAGCCCTTACATCCAGGGCACCACGGAATAATCCCGGAAAGCACAGGACATTGTTAACCTGATTAGGGAAATCCGAGCGACCGGTTGACACAACTGTCGCCCCTGCTCTTTTCGCCTCCTCCGGAAATATCTCCGGAGTGGGATTCGCACAGGCAAAAATAATGGCATCGGAAGCCATAGAGCGAACCATCTCCTCTGTAAGCGTCCCCGGAGCCGATACCCCGATAAACACATCCGCACCTCTGATAACTTCCTTTAAAGTTCCTTTCTCACGGTTAAAATTTGTGATAACAGACATTTCCTTTTTTACGGAATTTAAGCCTTCCCGCCCCTCATAAATTGCCCCCTGACGATCGGTCATAACAACATTCGTCAATCCCATTGCCATCAGCAGCCGGATAATTGCTATCCCGGCGGCACCGGCCCCGGAAGTGACAATTTTCACATCTTTCAGGTCTTTCTTTACAAGTTTTAACGCATTGATCATTCCCGCTAGCGTAATTACGGCTGTCCCATGCTGATCATCATGGAAAACAGGGATATCGCAGGTCTCTTTTAATCTTTTCTCTATCTCAAAGCATCGGGGAGATGAAATGTCTTCCAGATTAATTCCTCCGAAGCTTCCTGCAAGCAGGCGGACCGTATTTACAATATCTTCCACATCTTTACTGCGAATGCAGAGGGGAACTGCATCAATACCCCCAAACTCCTTAAAAAGGACACACTTGCCCTCCATCACTGGCATTCCGGCTTCCGGGCCGATATCACCAAGCCCCAGTACCGCAGTGCCATCCGTGACAACAGCAACCGTATTCCAACGCCGGGTCAGCTCAAAACTCTTGCTCAAATCTTTTTGAATTTCAAGACAAGGACAAGCCACCCCCGGTGTGTAAGCCAGGCTTAAAGCTTCCTTTGTGTCAACAGACACCCGGGATGCCATCTCCATCTTTCCCTTTAATTCATAATGCATTTTCAAGGATTCATTTTCATAGTTCATGGCAAACCTTGCCCCTTTCATTACACCTTTTGAAGCATCGCCTCTGTCACCAGAGCTTGCACAGCACAAAAATGCTCTGGGCTGTCATAGGAATGAACGGCACCCTCTATATAGTGCAACTGTGCATTTCGAAAATTATTTTTATAACGCAGGGCTGTATCCGGTGTCACCGCCGTGTCGATGGTTCCCTGAATAATCGTAACCGGCCCCTCATAGCGGGAGGATACCTCCATCACGTCAATCCCATTCCCATCCTCAAAGAATTTGCGTCCCAGGACCAGCGAACCGCGGCCGCAGCTTCCCGTCTCCATATACATCTTTTCCATCTTCTTATGAGTCGAAGTGGCCGGAGAGATCAAAATCAGGCGTTCCAGCTTCTCTGGTATGGTACCTGCCACATTGGCTGCCACAAATCCCCCCAGGCTAAAGCCCAATAAGCTGATCCGCTTTGTGTCAATCTCATCCAGGCTCTCCGCAAAGTCCACAATTGCCAGACCATCTTCAATCTCCGTTTTGGGGGTAACATCCGCAAAATCGCCGTCGCTTTCCCCCGTTCCCCCAAAATCAAACCGCAGGCTTGCCACTCCTGCCTCCGCCAACCCCCTGGAAAGCCTGGACAGCAGAAAATATTTTTCCGATTTACATCCCGTAAAGCCATGAAACATAAGCATCACAGGCGGTTTTTTCCCATCTTCCAAAGCAGTGTTCGGAAGCTCCAAAAATCCCCTCAACGTCAGGCCACGGCTTACTGTCTCTACATATTTCTTCATCATGCATTCCTTTCCTGCATTCAAAAAGGGGGCTGCAAAATTCATCTTGCTCTGTGGCACCCCTCCTTGCTCCATTTAGAAAAGTCCAATCAGGGTTCCCAAAATGCTTACTATGATAATGCCAAGCAGTATTGTATTGGGCTTAATTCCTTTTCGCACCAGCTTGTAAAGTCCAAAGGTCACAAACAGCGGCAGCATCTTGGGCATAATGCCGTTCACTACGTCATTCAGTGCAATAGCAGAATCCCCGGACCCAATGGTGATTCCAAGGTTCAGGCTGACCATAGAGGCGACCATGCCGCCGATTACCATAAGACCAATCATGGAAGCTGCGGAAAATACTTTCTGCATCACGCCAGACTTCTCCATTTCCATAAGGAAATTCGTACCCATGCCATAGCCCACTTTCAATCCATAGTAGCGGCACAGCACATTAGGGATATTAAACAGCAGTAAGAAGATAATGGGAGCCAAAACATTTCCCCCCATCGCCAGGGAACATGCAATTCCTGCCGCCAAAGGGCGAAGCGTTCCCCAGAATACGGAATCTCCAATTCCCGAAAGGGGTCCCATCAGTGCCGACTTCACAGCACTGATCGAGCTTTTGTCAAAATTCTCATCCTTTGCTCCCTGCTCTTCCATGGCCGTAGACAACCCCATCACAAAGGGAGATACCATAGGTGTTACATTGAAGAATTCACTGTGCCTTTTCAGTGCGTCCGCAAGAAGTGTCTTTTCCGGATAAAGCTTTTTCAGTACCGGAATCATGGAATATACATAGCCCTGATTCATCTGTCGCTCATAGTTAAAGGATGCATTAATGGTAAAGGATCTCCAAAATACCGAATTTAATTCTTTTTTTGTAATGGTTGTTTCATTAGAAGTCTTCATCTTCAGCCACCTCCACTTTGTTATTTCCATTCATAAGCAGTAATGCAATCATTGCACCCAAAACCGCAATTCCGAGAACCGGCATCCCCAGATAAGCCGCAAGAACAAATCCGATGATAAAGAAAGGAGCCACTTTTTTATTCAGCAGCATATTTACCAGCATTGCAAAACCAAGAGCAGGCAGAACACCACTGGCTACGGAGAGACCATCCATTACAAACTGGGGAACCATCGCCAGAAAGGCTTCTACGGCCGGACTTCCTGCCTGGAAGCAGATTGCAATAATCACGGCCATCACCGCCGCATAGGACAGAAAGCTGAGCATATGCATTCTTGCGACACCTTTGTAATCACCTTTCTCCGCATATTTGTCACTGATATGCAAAAGTGCACCCCGGACCACCAGGTAATATGTATTCTTCACCAGCAGAGCTACCGTAGCAATGGGAAGTGCCAGGGTAACAGCCACATCTGCTCCCGCACCGGAGGTAATGGCAAATGCGGTTCCCAGAATCCCCCCTGCCGTAATCTCCGGCGGCAGAGCAGCTCCAATGGCCTGGCTTCCCATAAATGCCAGCTCCAGAGTTGCTCCTACACTTAATCCTGTCTGTATATCACCTAAAATCAGGCCTACCAACGGCCCCATCACGATAGGCCGCTGCACCATGGAGTTTCCGATTCCGCATTCCAGAAAACCAAAAAAAGCAGCAAGTCCTACTAAAATTGTATTTAACATTCTCTCTTCCTCCAAAATCTTTTTATTTTTTGTATGTTACGGCTGTGTCACTGGGCACTGCCTGAATAAACACATGGATTCCCTGTGCGGAAGCTTCCGTGAGCTTTGCATCCTCCTCATCCGTCAGATTAACCATTTTACTGACAGAATGGGTCTCAGGCGTTGCCTTTGTTCCTCCCAGATTGATGGACGTGATCTGGGGACATTCCGTTGCCAGACGAACTGCGTCCGTCACATTGGACACCACGATCATCAACTTATAGCTGTCCGTCTTTCCCGAGTTGATGGCTTCAATGGAATCGTCTATTCCCTTGATAACCAGCTTTACTCCATCCGGCTTTCCAAGCTTTAAGGTTGTCTTACGCAGTTCATCTTTTACCACCTTATCATCCGCTACCAGAATGCAATCCGGATCCAGAATATTCCTCCAGCTAAATACCACCTGGCCATGCAACAGACGGTGATCAACCCTCAACAATTTAATCATCTGATTTTCCTCCTTTTTTTCCTCAAAAATCTTCTTCCACAGAATCCTTTTCATTTTCCATATAGGAAATCTGTTCTCTGGCTGCCTGAATGCTCTCGGCAATCAGCTTCTCGATACTGTCCTCTCCCATAATCAGATTCAGCACCAGTGCGGCATTCATACCTGCAACCACATACACGTTCGGCAGCATCCTGTACTGAGACATTTCATTGTTGACACTTCCTCCTAGGAGATCCGTCACAATCACAAGTTCCTCATCTTCATCCCTATTTTTCATATAGGCATCCATGTAGGCTTTCAAGTCGGGTATCTCCTTTGTATAAGCACCGATTGCCTGAATATCATCCCTGGCCCCGGCAATCATCTCAATGGTATTCTTCATTCCGTATGCCAGATTTCCATGAGATGCAAGCAGGAATTTTCTCATGCTTCACCCTCCTTTCTCTCGCTGTTCTGCTTGTTGCCATTAATCTAGCACAAATTTTTTCGGGAAAAAACCCTTTGGAGACCCTTTTATCACAACAGCTCTTTTCTTGTCACAAAGCCTGTGAAAAGCCGCTTTCTAACAGACACTGGAATCCGTTTTCGACACTGTTTCGACACTGTTTTCGTCAAAAGAAAAAGGCGAACATTTTGCTTAAACAAAATGCCTGCCTTTTCCTTTTAACCACCCGGTTTATTGCCAGCGTATAAATTGCTTTCTCCTGATGCCATTAACCGGCTTCGTGATAGATATAGTCCCACACATAATGGATCTCACTGATAGGAAGTTCCACCCCGTAATGATCCGTGATATTGCGAAAACAAATACGCACCGTGTCTATAAATTTTTTTTGCTCCTTTACGAAAACCTCCTCATCCATATGGCTCATAATCGGTGTCTTTTTAACCAGACGTTCCACCAGGCAACTTATGTGAATATTAAGCCCAATCACTGTCTTTGCGGAAAATCGGCGGCCAAGGGCAATCTGAAGCTGCTCCAGCGTCTCATCCACAAACTCCAGCACCTTATCCGCATTTAAAATCGTAAGGTACTCAATCACATTCTGCAGGGAAAAATTCTTAAGCAGATTCCGATGAAACTGTTGAAGCTCCTGTTCATCCAGATATTCTGACAGATAGCCTTTTACCGTCTCAATCTGCTTAAAGGAAATAATATCCTCCAGATAAACAAACGGAACCTCCATAAGTGCCGGATCTGCCATACCGGCACAGAACAGAATATGGTACTGGGACTGAAGTCCGGCTGTCTGACTTCTCAGATCCTCATAATCATAGCAAAGCAGACGGAGTTCTATCTGCCTGGGAATACTCCGCAGAAACAGCTGAGACACTTTTCGGGCAATGTCATTTCCCAGTTCGCTGACAAAGAGGATGGCTTCTTCTTTTTTCTTTTTTTCAATAATCCGGTAGGATACCGTATTCCCTTCCTTTGCTTTCTCAAGAAGTTCTGGCAGAGGCATTCCCGCCAACACTTTGTCGCCCACATCCAAAGCAAGGCGGGTTGACACATTGTTTACAATGCCAAGAGTTCCGTCAAACTGGATACGCAGCATGGAATCAATAGTTTCCAGAGAACCAATGTCAACCATAATAATCACATTTCCATTCAAGGCTGTTTCCAGATAGCATTCAATCTGCTCCACCACCACAGAGGTTTTAGTTTCTATGGGCATATCGATAGCGTCAAAAATCCGTTTTCCGCAAATCTGATTTACCACATCTGCAATACTGCTTGCCGTGGAATAGCCATGGCACACCACAAGGACTCTGGTATTCAGCCCATGGATTCGATCCTGATTCTGGCAGATCTTCAGCAGGAGCAATAGCTGTTCCCCCCTCTCCAGGGTAAGCTCCAGATGCTTTTCTGCAAGGCTGACTATCTCCTCCATAATGCCATATTCCCGTCTGCATTCTCCCTGAAGATATTGCTGCAGCTCCAACAGGCTTTCCTTGCCCTCCTGCATCTGCCCGCTCCCGCCCATATTATTACGCATCCGGTTATAAACAATGCGGGACATCACCAGAGCAAAATTTGAACTGAGAGAAGCATCATACCTCTGGTTCATATCCTGAAAGATCTGCGTCAGCACCTGTTCCGTTACACGTATTTTTTCATTGGAATAGTTTTTTTCAAATATCATGTAATCGAAATAACTGTTCACGGTCTCCCGATTCTGTTTCATCATGGCTTCAAAGGACAGCTCCCCCTGCTTCATCTGCCGGTAGCTTTCCAGCAGACTCTCATACAGAAGCTGCTCTTTGTCAGAATTTATATGGACATTGAGCTGATCTATATCCAGCAGTTCCGAATCTTTCCCTGCCTTTCCCATAACCCCTCCGAAATGATCAGAGAGCCGTGTCCCACGAAAAAGCTCCTCCGGCAAGTGTACCACCTGGACGGATAGCTTCTTTTCCTCCTCACTTCCCTGAAAAGCATTCATGCAGCTTGCCTGCACGCAGGACTTTAGCTGGCTGATATTTCTGTCATAGCGGTAATTCAACAAAAGTTCCAGGACCCTCCGGCTAATGCGGATTGGACGGTGGATACGCAGAGATTCCTGTTTATAATAATGAACGATCATCTGCTCCTTTTCGGCCAAAGAGCGTTCCTCCAATGGGAGCAGACGCACGATTACCGGAATCTTTTCCAGAAGCAGGCGGCTCATAGTCTCAAAGCTTAAAAGCGACGTAGAAAAAAATACTCTTCTGCCCTCCATATGCATGGCAATTCGATCCTGCAATTCTCTACCCAGGCAGTTAATATCCTTAAAATATATTATGTCAGCAGTCTTTGTTCCCAGCAGGCCTTTGCTGTTTTCATCACCGAAAAGGACCTTTACCGCTTCTGCCGGTGCATTTACATAGGAACGGCAGGAAAACAAACGGAACTTACAGTCCTCCGGCTTAATCAGTCCCTCATCGACCACATACTCATAGGTCAGCTTTGCCAAAAGACTCTTTCCCGTTCCCTCCTCACCGGAAAAAAGCAGTGGAAGACCCCCGGGGGGATAATTGACTGCCATACGGCACTGGGAGATCTCGTAGCTAAGTCCGGCATCACTGCCCACTGCTTTGGCAAAATTCTTTTTCCTCATGGACAAGCGGCGAATCGCTTCCTTTAACTCCCCAAGGCTTTCAAAGGTGCTCTGGTTAATTCGGATATGGTATTCGTTCTCCAGTACCTCCCGGTTGAGAAAATATACGGGCCTGGAATTTGTTTTGAGCAAAAGCCCCTCCTTAGCAAATTCATTCAAATACTGGCTGGCGGAATTCCTGCTGATGTTCAGTGCTCCGGCCAAATGATTGGCCGTAAATACCTCCGGAGTAACCTTAGGAAACTCCTGTGTCCGTTTACTAATATATTGCAGAACGCCTTCCTGTGTCTGATTTAGTCTTGTCCGCATCCAGTCACCTGCCTTTCCTCTATATCATACCAAAGCCCGGCCTCCTTCATCAAGTCCATATAAGGCTTTGAGGGAAAATATTCCGGCGAGAACACTCCCGCACCTTTCCAAATTCCTTTCCCCAAAAGTTCGATTCCGAGGGCCGCCCCGAAGCCAGTCTGGGCCACCACCGCCTGCATGCCCCAGGTTTTCACGGATTCTTCGTTATCAAAGGGCTGATAGATAAAGCATTCCTTTCGTTTTCCGTCTTTTTTCCCGATACAGTGAACACCCACGCACATACCGCCCGTCATTTCGGCACCGATGTCCTTGGGCTGAGGGGCACAGGCCGCTACCACGTCTCTGGGGATGACCTTGACACCGTCCACCTCTATGGGCTTGGTGCTGCGAAGCCCCAGGGCGTTAATAACTTTTAATGCATTCAGCAAATTGTCATCCAGTGCAATCTTAAAGCTGGCCTTTTTGAGACCGTATTGCGAGAGATAACGGGGCATGGTTACAACCTCCTCGTGCTCTACTTTCACCAGCCGGTTGATGCCATAGGGCTCCGGCATCCGAAATTCCTCTTCCCCGGCAAATGCGTCCTCGATCAAAAAGCCATTTTCCAGACTCCACTCCGCATTGGGATTCATCACCTCATCCAGGACCGTCCACACGTTAAAGCCAAATTCTATGACATCCTTACGGTTCCCAGGCTCCTCCAAGTTTCCTCCGTCCTTTACATGAACTTCCCACAGTTCATCAAAGAGATATTCTGCCGCATATTTGGCAAATACGTTGACGACACCCGGATCAATGCCAAGACAGATGCAGGCGGTAAGTCCTTTTTTCTTCCACTGCTCATGACGGTCGAAGTTATATTTTGTCATGGGTTCCAGATAGCTGCCCTCAAATCCGATTCCAAACTCCGGATGCTCTTTGGGAACGGACCAGGTACCCATACTTCCATAGTTTGCTCCCGCTTCATAGGCAGCGTCAAAAATATAATTGCTCACAAAGGGAGATGCTGCATCCATAACAAAATCAATAGCATGTTCTTTCATCAGACACACCAACTCTGATTTCTTATGAGCATCCACACAGGCCTCTTCATAGATTGTGCACTTTTTCTGACTTCTTCTGTCCATGAACATCGCTCGGTTCTCTGCCATTTTGCTCTCGGAACCCGGCCAGGCCCTGAGATGCTCCAGTACTTCCTCGGCACGCTCCCTGCTGTAATCAGTGATTAAGACATATTCCAGCCATTCTCCTTTGGGATCCCGCTTTTTCAGTACCTTTAAAATACATTCTCCTACTGCTCCTGCTCCTACCAGCATCATTCTCATAATCCAAATCCCTCTTTCCTTTCAAAACACATTGGCCGAACTCTAATTATTTACCCCGCCGGGCACGCTCAAAAACTTCCGTTTTTTCGCTATGCGGCTGTCGCCGCATAGCCAGGGATATACAGGCACCCTCTGATGTGCCAGCACCTCAGAGGGTGCCTGTATATCCCTGGCTGCCCGGCTCATAGCTATAAAAAAAAGAGAGACAAAATGCACTTGAGCATCTGTCTCTCTGTCCTTTTACCAGTTGGTTATAGCCACGTAGGCGGCGGTTTCCCGCTCTCTCCAGAGTTCCGTCGGATAACCTTCCTTTTGCCTGTCAGTTTCCACAAAGGAGCCGATCCGCTCCCCGTTTGCTTCTTCGGCGCTTTTTGTTATATCAAACAAAAAGTCTCTAGGGTTATCCTCTGCCGGTTTATATAACTGGATACATTATAACAGTTTTTTTGGATAAAAGCAAAATATTTATGCTTGTACCTTTGCCTCCTGCGCCACCCGGCGAATATCCGGAACAGCAAGCAGAATCGGATACAGCACGGCGCTGATTATCAGACCACCGATTCCCTGAATAATATTTGCCGGCACACTTGCCAGAGCTGCGGCGGTGCCATAAAGAAATATTTCACAGAGGAAATATCCCCCGGCTACCAAAACAATATCTGCCACACCTCCAAGAATGACGGCTATATAACTGCTTTTGGAGGTCTTTCCAACTTTTTGATAAAGCACTCCTGCCGCAAATGCAATCAGCCCCTTAATCACAAAGGTGATAGGCACATAGATAAAATATCCGCCAATCAAATCCGCCATAGCGGAGCCGATGCCTGCTGCCAGAAGCCCCCAGACCGGCCCGAGAATCACACCGGAGAGAATCACAATGGCATCACCAGGATGAATATATCCGCCCGTTCCAGGGGTGGGAATGCGTATGGACATGGTTGCAACACATGCAAACGCCGCAAACAGCGCTGCCATAACAATTTTTTTCAGCTTAGAATTCATAACAAAACCTCTTTTCTTTCCATGACTTTTTTGTTCTTTCACATTGTATTGCAGTTCTGGCTTGAACAAAATAGCCAGTAATGCAAAAATTAACCAGTCCAGTTTTGCCGTCTGTTTAACAAAAAAGAGACAAGCGCCATATACACCCCTGCCTCTTACTTATTTTTTCTTTACGTGTTTTCCTTTGTCAGTTTCTGCAAAAAGTTTGTTTCAATCACACCTTTAGCGAAGCCTTTGTCTATAACAGCACCTTTTCAATTCTGTAGGTATGTTTCCGTTTTCCAGCCTCAGCATTTTTGTCATAGCCGATTCCTATCGGCAGCGCCTTGCCGCCATAACCTTTCAGAGCATCCGGATATTGTTTCTCCCTAATCTGATCAATAGCACCATTTGCAGAAAACTCGTGGTATTTTAGAAATGCTTTGGTTCGTGCCAATTATAATGATTGGCAGAACGGAATCCATGAAACAACAAAATTTCTGGATATGTTTTTTGAAAATCTGTTGATGGGTAAGAATCATAAGTTGAAAAATCGATTTATGCAAATTGATTTTTAAATGGAATAGCTATTAAATAATACCCTCAACGGACAAGAGAACACTTACCCTGTCCATTGAGGGTTCCTTTTTATCCGCATCCCTTTCTTATGGCTGTATCACATCAAACAATTCCTTTACCGCCGGATAAATCTGCCGGAACTTCTGATACTGCTTCTCATAACGCTCCGCATTCTCCGGAATCGGCTCTACCGTATCCACAATCTTCACGATCTTAGAAGCAGCTTCCTTCACACTCGCATACTCGCCGCAGGCCACGGCTGCCAGCATGGCACCGCCCATAGCCGGCCCCTCCTCGCTCTCGGGAATATCTACCTTAATATTGAAGATATCCGCAATCATCTGTCTCCACAGGGGACTCTTGGCTCCGCCGCCGCAGATCTTGGTACGTTCAATCCGGATTCCCAGGGCCTTTGCCACCTCAAAGGAATCCCGAAGAGCAAAGGCAACGCCCTCCAAAACTGCCTGGGTCATATCCTCTCTTGTAGTATCCATCGTCATTCCCATAAAGGTTCCTCTTGCGTTGGGATTATTGTGGGGACTACGCTCCCCCATCAGATAAGGCAGGAAAAATACATTATTTTTCCCAAGTTCCTTAATCCCCGTCTGCTCGCCTGCGTAATCCCTGGTCTTAAGAATCTCGTCCATCCACCACTTATTGCAGGAAGCGGCACTCAGCATACAGCCCATCAGGTGGAAATGCCCGTCCGCATGAGCAAAGGAGTGCAGAGCATTGTGCTCGTCAACACCGAATTTCTCACTGGAAATAAAGATAGTTCCGGAGGTTCCAAGCGAAATATTGCAGCTACCGTCGCCTACGGTCCCGGTTCCCACCGCAGCAGCCGCATTATCCCCGGCCCCTGCCGCAATCTTCACATTTCCCGAAAGCCCCAGTTCCTCTGCCAGCTCCGGCTTCAGCGTTCCCACAACCTCATAACTCTCAAAAATCTTCGGAAGCTGTGTCTCCTTTATGCCGCAGATCTCCATCATTTCCCTGGACCAGCATTTATTTTTCACATCAAAGAGCAGCATACCGGAAGCATCTGACACATCCGTGCAGAAAGTCCCGGACAGCCGGTAAGCAAGGTAATCCTTAGGCAGCATCAGCTTCTCAATCCGTGCAAAATTCTCCGGCTCATGATTCCTTACCCAAAGCACCTTTGGTGCCGTAAATCCCGCAAACGCAATATTTGCAGTGTATTCGGACAGCTTATCTTTCCCAATCTCCTGATTTAAGTAATCCGTCTCCTCACCCGTTCTTCCGTCGTTCCAGAGAATGGCCGGGCGTATCACCTGATCATCCTTGTCAAGAACCACAAGACCATGCATCTGGCCGCCAAAGCTGATCCCTGCCACCTGAGACCGGTCGCAGTCTGCAAGCAGTTCCTTTAAGCCATCCAGGGACTGTGTATACCAGTCCTCCGGATTCTGCTCGGACCAGCCGGGATTGGGAAAATACAGGGGATATTCCCTGGATACAATTTTCTCAATCTTTCCTGTTCCATCCATCAACAACAGCTTCACCGCCGAGGTTCCCAGATCAATTCCTACATACAACATATAAAGCCTCCATTCCAGTTCCGTAACATCCTTTCCAATACACCCTAGCCTAAATCATTTTACAGCCATAAAAGCATATGTCTGTAAATCAATTTGTGCATTGCAAGGGACATTACTGTTTACAGTTCCGCAATATTACCACTTTCACAGGAGTTGCCGCAAAATAAGCCGGCAGGCATTTCCGATATCAGGTGTCCGGCTATTTGCGAACGCTATGTATGATATGAACGGACACTACCTCAAAAGCTGTTCAACTAACGAAAAGCTCCCAGGTGGTGTCCGTTCAGAGCATACAGAGTGTACGCAAATCGTCCGAACACAGATATGGAAATGTCTGCCGGCTTATTTTGCGGCAACTCCGTCCGCCATCAACACATTACCGTAATATCATCTCTCCATTTTACCCAAAAGGATTCTCCGTCTTATACAGCATCCCCTTAGGCTGATTGAAGCCAAGCTCATCCGGCTCCACACCCAGGTACTTAAATACCTCAAACAGCGCTTTCCCGTAATGCCCAAAAGCCACGGCGCCGTGATGAGGATAATTCCCCTCAATGAGTACATGGCGATAGAAACGTCCCATCTCCGGAATGGCGAAGATACCGATGGCTCCGAAAGAACGTGTCGCAACAGGAAGCACCTCCCCCTGTGCCACATATGCCCGCAGCTTGCAGTCAGCCGTACTCTGCAGACGGAAGAACGTAATATCGCCAGGCACAATATCGCCCTCCAGGGTTCCCTGGGTTACTTCCTCCGGCAGGCTTCTTGCCATGATAAGCTGATACTTCATGGAGCAGGAGGACAGCTTCTTGGAACAGGTATTGCCGCAGTGGAAGCCCATAAAGGTATCCCTGTGTGTATAATCGTACTTCGGTGCGATCTCTTCTTTATAAATATCTGCGGGAACCGTATTGTTAATGTCAAGCAGCGTCACCGCATCCTGGCTTACGCAGGTTCCAATAAACTCACTGAGCGCTCCATAGATATCTACCTCGCAGGATACGGGTATCCCACGCCCGGTAAGACGGCTGTTTACATAACAGGGAACAAAGCCGAACTGGGTCTGGAACGCCGGCCAGCATTTTCCTGCGATGGCAACGTATTTCCGGTAGCCCTTGTGCTCCTCCACCCAGTCAAGCAAGGTCAGCTCATACTGGGCCAGCTTGGAGAGAATCTGGGGTTTCTGGTTGCCCTCGCCCAGCTCTTCTTCCATGTCCTTTACCACATCGGGAATCCTGGGATCATCCGCATGTTTATTGAATGCCTCAAAGAGATCCAGTTCGGAGTTCTCCTCAATCTCCACACCCAGGTTGTAGAGCTGCTTAATGGGTGCATTGCAGGCCAGGAAGTTTAAGGGTCTCGGTCCAAAGCTGATGATCTTGAGACTGCTTAATCCTACGATGGCACGGGCAATAGGGAGAAACTCGTGTATCATGTCGGCGCATTCCTCTGCGGTTCCCACCGGATACTCGGGAATATAGGCACGCACGTTGCGGAGCTTTAAGTTGTAGCTTGCATTCAGCATGCCGCAGTAGGCATCGCCACGGCCCTGGATCAGGGAATCTCCCGATTCCTCGGCTGCCGCCACGAACATAACGGGACCGTCAAAATGCTTTGCCAGAAGTGTTTCGGATATCTCCGGTCCGAAGTTGCCCAGGTAAACTGCTAAAGCGTCACATCCGGCTTTCTTTACATCCTCTAAGGCCTGCACCATATGGATCTCACTCTCCACGATGCAGATGGGACATTCGTAAATGTCTGCTGTTCCGTATTTGTCCTCATAAGCCTTTACCAGAGCTTTTCTCCTGTTTACGGACAGAGATTCCGGAAAACAATCTCGACTTACTGCTACAATTCCCACTTTTACAGATGGAATATTAATCATAATATGTACCTCCTATTTAAAGTTCCGTAATATCCTTTCAGTACACCTTTATCTAAATCAAATTACAATCACAAGTCCATGCGCTTGTAATTCGATTTGTGCACTGCAAGGATATTACTGTTTTAAGTTCCGTAATATCCTTTCAGTACACCTTTATCTAAATCAAATTACAATCACAAGTCCATGCGCTTGTAATTCGATTTGTGCACTGCATGGATATTACTGTTTTAAGTTCCAACTACAATTTCAGGTTCTCACCTTTAAGGCCTACAAATGCGCCGTCAGCCCCAAGCCCTGATTCCTCATGTGCAATCAGCCATTTATTTCTGGCTGTCATCAGCTTATCTTCTGCCGAAGCTCCTTTTAAGACAGGCGGCTCCGTATTCGTTCCCTTGGGAAGAATGATAACCACCCGGAAACCATCCTCCCTGAGATTGCAGGGTGCATAGTGAAGAGTTGTGGCATAAAGCTCCACCACACAGCCGGCCGGAGCTTCAAAAGCCTCCATTTTGGATGTATCATATGTAAAATCCGCTTCCACATCCTGCTGCATTCCCACCAGCAAAACAGCGCCCGTTAGAGGAATATTAATTTCCGAATTGCGGTGATACTCCACCGCATTCAAGGTATTATTATTTCCATTGCAGTAACCGATCTGAATAGGCATTCCTCCGAAAATGCTGTCCTGAATCATATCAAATTCCTCACATGCCTCAAGCTCCGAGGCAGATGCAACATACACCACATCCTCCGGACAGGGAGTTCCCTCCAAGCGTTTCAGCAAATCCGGAACCTTTACCTCCAATACTCTTCCATACTTCTCAAATGCCTTGTCCGTTACACTTTTTATCTGCATTCTCTTCTCCTTTCTTTGATCTGCACATGTTTTTGTGTATAAAGGGATACCCGCAGGGTGTTTCTGTTCCAGTTCCGCCGCACCTTACCTTTACAAAGCTTGCCGTTTCAAAGCTTATTCTGCTGCGTTCCTGAATCCTGCCATTTAGTTTCATCACTAAACTAACCATTTTTATAGTAGCACTTTACAGCGGCAGGCACAAGTATTTTACATACAAAATTCCTTTTCTTATTTCTGGGCTTCTTTCTTGGAAACCACATCAAAGATTACGGCTGCCAGAAGCACAAGGCCCTTTACAACTCTCTGATAGTTGGCATCCACGCCCATAATGCTCATTCCCAGGTTGATAACACCCATCAGAATAGCGCCCACGATAACGCCGGGAACCGTTCCCACGCCGCCGTAAGCAGAAGCACCGCCGATAAAGCAGGAACCGATGGCATCCATCTCGTAGTTCTGCCCGTAGGTCGGCTGTGCGGATGTCATACGGGCGATGGTCAGCATACCGGCAAGGGCTGCCAGAAAGCCCATATTCAGATAAGCGATAAAGTAAACCTTATCCGTATTGATACCGGAAAGCTTTGTTGCTTTTTCGTTTCCGCCCACTGCATAAAAATAGCGTCCTGTGGTCGTATTGGAAGTGATGTAGCCATAAACCAGGACCACAATCAGAACCCAAAGAAGGGCGGAGGGTATTCCTTTATACTGAGACAGCTTATAGGCAAATATCAGAATCACCGCAGAAATCAGAACGGTTTTAATGAGCATGCCGGACAGAGGATCTACCTCGTAGCCTTTCTTTACACGATTCAACCTCCCTTTTACCTGAAGCAGTATGTAAATCACAACAGCGATAATACCCGCCAGCATACAGGTCAGGTTGAAGCCCTCCATCCCAAAGAAATCCGGCACAAAGCAGTTGGCACCGCCGCCGAAGATTTTGATAAAGGTTTCGGAATTTAGAGATATGGTCAGTCCGTTCAGTACCACGTTGGACAAGCCCCGGAATACAAGCATGCCCGAAAGGGTTGTGATAAAGGGCGGAATCCGCACAAAGGCAATCCAATATCCCTGCCATGCACCAATCAGGGTTCCAATCACAAGCATGGCTACTACCGCCACACCCATATTCATCTTGTAATTCTCCATTAAAACGGCACCCACCGCACCTACAAAGCAGACAACAGAACCTACGGAAAGGTCGATGTTACCGCCTGTCAGGATGCAGAGCAGCATACCGGTAGCAAGCACAAATACATAAGCATTCTGGGAAATCAGGTTTGAAATATTCTGAGGAAGTAAAATCTTTCCTCCGGTTCTCCATGTAAAAAACAGCGTAACCAGAATCAAAACAATAATCATGGTATATTTTTGTAGAATTGCTTTCATGTTTGCTTTATCCATAGCGTTTATTCTCCTTTACTCGATTTTAAAATCTGGGCCATAATCCGTTCCTGTGTGGCTTCCTCTGCATTAAGCTCGCCCACCATTTTGCCCTCATTCATTACATAAATTCGATCGCACATTCCCAAGACCTCCGGCAATTCCGAAGAAATCATAATTACGGATTTTCCCTCTGCCACCAGGCTGTTAATGATGCAATAAATCTCATATTTTGCACCTACATCGATACCACGGGTAGGCTCGTCAAGAATCAAAACATCCGGATCCGCAAACATCCATTTGGCCAGCAGAACTTTCTGTTGATTGCCGCCGCTTAAGTTTCCCACGTTCTGCTCTACCGTAGGACACTTTGTATTCAACTTGTCTTTATACTCCACTGCAATCTGATATTCCTTGTCCTTGTCAATCACTCCACGGGCACTGATACTGTCCAGATTGGCCAGTGTGGTGTTAATCTTAATGGGGTTGGAAAGAATCAGACCGTTGCCTTTCCGATCCTCCGTTACGTAAGCCAGCTTATTCTTAATGGCTTCCCGGGAATTCTTAAGCTCGACCTCTTTTCCCCCGATCTTAAGGACACCGGAAATATTCGTTCCGTAGCTCTTTCCGAAAATGCTCATGGCAAGTTCCGTCCGCCCGGCACCCATAAGGCCGGAGATTCCTACCACCTCGCCCTTTCGCACATTCATGGATACACGGTCGACCACCTTGCGTTCCGTATAAAGGGGGTGATACACGGTCCAGTCTTTGACCTCCAGGTTGATCTCCCCAATCTGTTTTTCCGTCCGTTTTGGGAAACGGTCCGTCAAATCACGGCCTACCATTCCCTTGATAATCCGGTCTTCATTGATATCATCCACTGCCTTATCCAGGGTTTCAATGGTGGAGCCGTCTCGGATTACCGTAATTTTATCTGCTACATAAGAAATCTCATTCAATTTATGAGAAATAATAATCGAAGTCATGCCCTGCTTCTTGAATTCCAGCATCAGATCCAAAAGTGCCTGGGAATCCGATTCATTCAGAGAAGCCGTCGGCTCATCCAGAATCAACAGCTTGGCATGCTTTGCCAATGCCTTTGCAATCTCCACCAGCTGCTGCTTTCCCACGCCAATGTCTTTGATCAGCGTCCGTGAGGACTCCTTTAAGCCTACCTGCCGTAAATATTCGTCTGCCTGTCCGTAGGTTTCGCTCCAGTCAATGGCCGCTTTCTTTCCTCTTTCATTTCCCAGGAACATATTTTCCCCTATGGTCATATAGGGAATCAGGGCCAGTTCCTGATGAATAATAACGATTCCCTTTTCTTCACTATCCTTAATCTTTGCGAACTTACAGACTTCCCCGTTATAGATGATATCTCCCTCGTAGGTTCCGTAAGGGTAAATGCCGCTTAAGACGTTCATAAGCGTTGACTTTCCTGCACCGTTCTCGCCTACCAGTGCATGGATCTCGCCCTCCTCTACTCTCAGATTCACGTTATCCAATGCCTTGACACCCGGGAATGTTTTGGTGATGCTTTTCATTTCCAATAAAATCTTCGCCAACTTTAAAATCCCCCTATTCCAGTTCCGCAATCACATTCCGCTACACGATTACTGAGAACAATTCCCAGCCACAGATGCATGTGTCTGTAAATTGTTCTGTGCACCGGAATGTGATTGCTGATTCCAGTTCCTTTTTCATAGAACAGAACAGGCGGGAGAATCCCGCCTATTCTCATTTCCGCCTCGATTACCGATTACTGAAGATCTGCTTCTGTGTAGTATCCGGAATCAACCAGCAGCTCTTTGTAATTGTCCGCATCTGCAAATACCGGCTCGCAAAGGTAAGAGGGAACTACGATTGTTCCGTTGTCGTAGGTCTCGGTATCATTTACCTCGGCCTCCTCGCCTTTCATGATGGAATCAACCATCTTTACAACCTGGCTTGCAAGTGTACGGGTGTCCTTGAAGATAGACATGGACTGCTTTCCTGCAATCATGTTCTTTACGTTGGCAACGTCACAGTCCTGACCTGTGATTACCGGCCACTCACCTGTGTAAGCAGCTTCCAGGGCATTGGTTACGCCAAGGGCTGTGGAGTCATTGGAGCAAAGTACTACATCCAGAGCTGTCCCGTCTGCATAGTAGGAAGCAAGGATTGCATCCATTCTGGACTGAGCAGTCTCTGTTGCCCAGTTTGCGGTAGCAACCTCTGCGAATTCTTTCTGACCGGACTGGATAACCAGTTTGCCAGACTCAATGTAGGGATTCAGCACGTCCATAGCACCGCCGTAAAAGAAGTTTGCATTGTTATCCCCCGGGTCACCGGTGAAGATCTCCATGTTAAAGGGTCCCTCTGCATTATCCAGATCCAGGGCTTCCTTGATGTACTCGCCCTGCTTCTGGCCTACCATGTAGTTGTCAAAGGTTGCATAATAGGTAACTGCATCGGAGTTCATCAGCAGACGGTCATAAGCGATAACCGGAATGTTGGCTTCCTTTGCCTGTGCAAGAACGGTTCCGAGTGCGTCTCCGTCGATGGAAGCAATAACCAGAACCTTGCAGCCGTTTGAGATCATGGTCTCAATCTGGGATACCATGGTCGCATTGTCGTTGCTTGCATACTGTAGGTCAACGGTGTAGCCTGCCGCTTCCAGCTCTGCTTTCATATTGGAGCCGTCCTGGTTCCAACGCTGCAAATCCTTGGTGGGCATTGCCACACCTACCAGGCCGCCCTCTCCGCCTGCATTTTCTGCAGGAGCCGCTGTCTCATCATCTGCTGCCGGGGCTTCTGTCTCTGCCCCGCCATCTGCTGCTGCCGGAGCTTCCGCTTCCTTGGAACCGCAGCCTGCAAGCATGGCTGTTACCATTGCTGCTGCCAGAATGACACTGAGTAATTTTCTCTTCATGTTTTCATCCTCCCTGATTTTTTGTTGTGCAATATTTCTTATGGATATTTGAAATACTGCATTTGGTGATTTATTTGGTACATTTGTACTATATCACACCTGGTATAGCAATTAGTTGTCTACTTTCTTGACAATTTTGTTATTTAATTCATTCACTAAACAAATTATAGCATTTTTTACAATGCTATGGAAATAAGAACAATTTTGTGCTATTCATTTGTTTGGTTTTTCTGTTATATTGCAGGGAAGAATTTGTTTGATCTGTTCGTCCGCAGGTTTTTGATTTCTATCCAAGGTAACTGTCCGTATCATAGTAAATGCTCCTTTCTTTTTTGTCGCAACCTTGCTGATATCAAACGTATGTTATCTTTCTGTTCTGTGTAAACAACAAACTAAAAAAATAGCACAATAAATTTTCTTTGATTTACTAATATTAAAAGTTCTCGGCGGAACCACCAAAAACTACGATTAGTCCATACTTGAAGTTCCGCCTTGTGAACAGTACAGGTATTAAATATCATTCGGAAAATTGAACCATAACTCCAATCTCATCTTCTGCATCCTGAACTGTAACTGTTAATTCATTCCCTATATTCAAATAAATATCTTCCTTCAGATGAAATCCATCTTCAATAACCGTATCCATATTAGCCGCTGTTACGGCAATAGGCTCAAGGCCGATATAGGGAACCTCCTGTGTCCCGTCAAAGAACGTGCCCGCTGTTTTAAGATCCTCCGTTTTTGCCAAAGTCACAGCACACTCAGCCGCCCGTCTTGCCAGCTTTTCCACCGGTTTGTACACGGTCATAGCCTGGGTTCCCTCCACCACTCTCTGGCAGGCTCCCAGATCCGCATCTTGGCCCACCACACATACGTCTCCGGCCATTCGCCTTTCGGAGAGCACACGGATCACCTGACTGGCAATATCATCATTCCCGCACATATAAGCATCTGCTTCGCCGCCCCCATCCAAAAATTCACTGACTCTGGAAAAGCCAATCTCTGCCAGCCAGTTATCTGCATAGGCAGTCTCAACGATCTCCCGTTCCGTGCGGTCAATCATATTGTGAAAGCCGTCCATCACAAGAGATACATTGTTATCCTCCGGAGAACCGCACATCATAAAGATCCTGCCTTTCTCCGGTGTACGGGCGATAATCGTCTCCGCCATCATTTCCCCCACACGCTCATTGTCAAAGGTTATGTACAGATCCACATCCGCATCCATAATCAGGCGGTCATAAGCAATCACCTTAACTCCGGCCCGCTTTGCCTTTTTTACCGGCTCGCTCAATCGGGCAGAATCCACCGCTACAATCACAATAACATCCATATTCTTATCAATCAGATATTCGATCTGTGCAATCTGTTCTTCCACGTCTCCGTTTGCACACTGGACATTTACCTCCGCCCCCAGCTCTCCCGAAGCTCTGGCTACAAAGGCATCCCGATCCCTCTGCCATCGCTCTATGATAAAGGAGTCAAAACTTAAGCCGATGCGGATCTTATCCTCTCCGATCTCTTCCCTTGTCTGCTCTGCCTCCTTATTTCCACAGCCCGGAACCGAAGCCATGCAGAGAGCTGCTGCAAGAATCCCCAGTATCAATCTGTAAGATTGTCTCATTCCTCATTTCCCTCCTTATACTCCGTGGGCGTCTGCCCTGTCCATTTCTTAAAAATACGGCTGAAATAGTTTGGATCACTATAACCGATTTCCTGACAAATCTGCTTCATGGAGCTTCCCCCCTGTCGCAGAAGCTCCTTAGCCCTCCCAATTCGAATGCCTGTTACATACTCTACAAAGTTAGAACCTGTTACCTCTTTAAATAGCTTGCTGAAATAATAGGGACTCATATCCATTTCTCTGGACATACTTTCCAAGGACAAATCTTTTTTATAGTTGCGTCCTATGTATTCTCTGGCCCTTTCAATAACCTCATGGGAATACTCTTTCTTTTTGCTGGCTACATTGGCTGCCGCTTCCTTTATCTTCTGCAAAAACCATCTCCGCATTTCGTCCAAAGAATCCGTCTGTACCACCTCAAGATACTCCGCCCGATCCCGGAATCGATATACCATGCCGCCGCTTTTGTAGGCTATATATTCCATAAATAATATAAACTCTAATACTTTCAGGCGAATGTTCGGCAAATAGTCCGCCTGTGTTCCTGCCATCCAGTCAAAGAAATCTCCGGCCGCTTTTTGAGCCTCCTGACTTTTTCCTGCCTTTACATAGTCAAAAAGCTGTTCCTCCAGATTCAGAGGATAGTCCTCCTCATATTTACAGAAAATCGGAAGATCCCGGCAGTGAGCTACGCTTCCGTCAGAGTTGCCAAGGGCTTTTGCACCGTCCTCATAGGATTTCTCCATCTTATCCACGGTCAGAATGCTTCCCACTCCTATCCGGCAGACAAGGCCGCAGGCATCTGAAATATGCTCTATCATCTGGCGGCACCGCTCCACATCCTTTGCCCGGCTCTCATAATCCCCCTGCTCCATATCCGTGGGAACGCAGCATACCAGGCGGTTATTCATCAAAGGCCCTACACAGCAGGTATAATACTCCCTGATAATATTGCGAATCTGCTGATAGCTGCTTTGCAGACGTACGCCTGCCCCTACCGGATTCGTTAGCTCCCGCCCCTCCCGCTCATCACCAAATTCCAGTACCAGAGTAAACATATAATCCTGTGCTATTCCCAGTAAGCTTTTGTAATTCTCAATTCCTGCCGTATTTTGAGCCTGCAAAAGGGCAGTCATAATAAATCCCTGCTCCAGCATAGGGACTACAATTTCCAGTTTCTCCTTAGCCTCCAGATCCTGGCTCCTCTTTTCTCTTCTGCTGTCCACCATATCCATAGCCTTTTTAAGAACCTCTACAATCTTTTTCTGATTCACCGGCTTATGAAGATATTCCATAACTCCCAGATTGATGGCTTCCTGGGCGTAGTCAAATTTGTCGTAAGCGGACATAACGATAAAAATCAGATTGGGACTGTTTTTCTTGATCTCTTTCATGGCTTCAATGCCGTTGATACCCGGCATCTGAATGTCCATAAATGCAATATCGGGCCGGAAGCTCTCTGCAAGTTCAATAACGCTGCGCCCTGTTTTTGCGGATTCCACCTGGCATTCTCCGTCAAAGTTCTGGCGGATAATATAGGTTAAGGAATCAATCACTATTCCCTCATCGTCTGCCAACATGATTTTATACATACCTGCCCTCCTATCTTAAGTTGCTGCGCAACGGTACTAAAGGGTACTGTTCCATAATCTCCCCCAGCGGAAGATAAACGAATACCTGGGTTCCCTTGTTTTCCCCATGGCTTTGAATCTCAAATACCTCTTCCCTGTTATAATAAAGCCTTAGACGGCTGATCACATTTCCAAGACCAATGCCTGTGGAATTTCTGGACAAATCCGCTTCCCGGACCTTTCCCTCCATAACCTCTTGAATCTTCTCCCTGCTCATCCCCACGCCGTTGTCCCGGATGGAGATACAGATGCGCTCCGGTTCCCGGTATAGAAGAAGCTCGATCCATCCCTCCCAGTCAATGCCCCGGATACCGTAATTAGCCGCATTTTCCACAATCGGCTGAAGAATCATGCTTGGAACACGCAGATCCAGGAGCGTCTCATCCACCTGCTTTCGAAAATGAATCTCGCCCCCAAAACGCACATTCAGAATATAGAGATAGCTGTCCACCAGTTCCAGTTCCTCCCGTATGGTTGCATCCTGGTTGATCTTCTTCACATTGTACCGAAAAAAATCCGCCATATTTTCCACAAAGAGACACGTCTTGTCCGCTCCCTCCATCATGGCAAGCTGCGCCCCGGCATTCAGGGTATTAAACAGAAAATGGGGATTGATCTGGGCCTGAAGATATTTTAGCTGGGCATCCTTTAAATGTCCCTCCATCATCAGCTCTTTTTCTTTCATGGCCGCCTCCTTCTCCATATTTTCCTTAATCCGTTCCATATGAATCCGGATGCTGGCTACCATCTGATTAAAGGCTGTGGTCACTATTCCTACCTCGTCCATACTGCGGACCGGAACCAACGCCACCTCCAGATTCCCTTCCGCCACCTCATTTGCCCTTCGGGCCAGATGGCTTAAAGGTCCCGTAATGCTTTTGGTAATGGCATAAATCAATGCCGTGATCACCGCACCCACAACTGCCAGAATCACTGTCCCCGCCAGCTCAAACTTACGGAGCGCCCGAGCCAGCGCCTCGTAGCTGTCAGTATTCGTCTTAAACCTGCGGTTATTCAGACTGTAAATATAAGTATTGATATATTCAAACCGCTCCACGGCCTCCTCATAGCGCAGCCGGTATTTTTCAATATTCCGCCCACGCTTTGCCTGTGTTGCCTCGTCTGTGATATGTAAATATTCCAGGATCATATTTCGGATATTGCGCTCCATCATCAGAAGCTCGTCACTGCAAATCTCCGTATTCAGATCCTGGAGCCGGAGGTTCAATTCCTGGCTGTTCCGATAGTAGGAATCCAGCGTATCCGAGCTCTTCACATTCAGATATTCCGTCATACTGCCATGCACCGCACTCAAAGCCTCCGACAGCTCATTGAGACTGCTGTTGCTCTGATAGACCTGATCAATTCTTCCCGACATAAAATTAATATTGGCATATAAAATCAGATTCACGAAAAAAATAAGAAAAAAAGTAAGTAAGAACGCCGCAATCAGCTTTAATTGGATGGAGAGATTTTTCCATTTCTTCATACGTTTTGCTCCTGGTCATTTGTAGAAAACTGAAATCCCATACCTTTATGGCAGCAGATACTGTCCCACATTGGTCTCGTCAATCACATAAGTGTCAACCGGAAAATACCCATTCACATACCCCGTCTCCCGATACTCCGTAAGGGCCTGAACGCAGAAGCTCCCAAGCTGCTCCCCGTCCACCACCACCGTAGACGAAATAATCTTCTTCTGAATGGCATCCAGAATCCCATCCGACTTATAATATCCCAGAATCCGTACCTCCCCCACCTTAATATAATCCACCACAGCCTCATAAGCCCGCCGTGTATCTGTCTCACTAAGGCAGATCAGAATATCCGGATGATCCTCCTCTGTTACCAGAAGCTTCCGTATGGTTTCCTCCGTCATAAAGGCATTGCTGCTGTCAATGGAGACGGCCTGCACCTTAATGTCATACTCCCATCCGGTCTCCAGAATTTTTTCATCCATAGTCTCCCTCATTCCCCAGAACATGGTATTCTTCCCGGTCCCCGTAGCAGACGAATCCATAAGAACCACCACATGACTGTCCCTGGGATTCTCCGAAAGAAGCTCCCAGCAGAGCCGGCTGTACTCCTGTCCCAGAATATAGTTATTTACTCCCACAAAACACTTCCGCAGGTTATAAGCACTGTCATCCAGAGCAGTCACCACCGGAATCCCTTTCCCAACCGCCTCACTGAGAAGCCGATCCGTTTCCTCAGAGCTTCCCCCATTTAAAATAATCCCATCCACGCCTGAATCAATGGCAATCCGCAGCTTATCCTGCACCGTATAATCCGCCGTCAGATTCTTCCCTAAGTACTCCACATAAGCATTGCAGTTCTCTTCCCCCTCTTTTCTCGCTCCCTCATAAATAGAATTCCACAGCGCCATATCATGTCCGTCCTCAATCAACACATAGTACGCATCATAAAACTCATTTCCCTTAGGCGAATCCATAGCCGTCACCTGAAGCTTCCCCATAAAAAGCGCCGACCCATAAACTCCCAACCCGATCAGCATCACCACCGCCAGTACTGCCGCTATCTTCTTTCTCTCACTCTTCTCCAACATATCCACTTTTTACCCTTATCCCTACATGTAATACAACACTCAGCAAACCCTGCCAAAACAAAGCCGCACACTTTGTTCACTCATTAAATTAATCTCTATTAATAGTATCACCTACAAAACACAATAGCAAGTAATACCAAAAAATCCACTGCATTCCGCCTTTCACCCTTCTGTCCCTCCCCCCTCATTTCATATTTACTAAACCCAAAACTTATATTATACTTGAACATAACAAATTCCAAAAAACAGAAAGTGACATCCCCCTATGATAACCGGAAGCAAAGAACTGATACGTGACATGAACAGCCATCTAATCCTGGAGATGATTCTAAAAGAGGGCACCATCTCCCGAGCCTCCCTCGCCAAAAGCTCCGGCCTCACCAAAGCCACCGTCTCCGCCATTGTCCAAAAGCTAATAGAACAAAACCTGGTAATAGAAGTAGGAAACGACAACACCACCTTAGGCCGCAAGCCCATCCTTTTAACTTTCCACGCCAACTGCGGTTATGCCCTGTCCATCGACGTGAATGCCAACACCATTTCCGCCATGATCTGCAACCTGAAAGGTGAAAACTGCCGATTAAAGCTATACCCCAATCATGCCGGCCGCAGGGAGATCATCCCTCTGCTAATCACCATTATCCGTGACATGACCGCCTCCCTGGATCCAACTCCCTACGGCGTAGTGGGAATCGGCCTTGGCATCCACGGAACCGTATACGAAAACCAGGTAACTTTCACCCCCTATTCCCCCTATGAAGAGCTTCCGTTCCAGGAAGTGTTGGAACAGGAATTCGGCGTCCCCATTTATCTGGAAAACGAGGCCAACCTCTCCGTTATCGGAGAACACACCTTTTACTACCATACACCAAATCTCATCGGAATCAGCATCCACACCGGAATCGGCGTAGGAATCCTCATCAACAATCAGCTCTACACCGGAGCCAACGGCAATGCGGGAGAATTCGGCCATTCTATCATAGAGCCGAACGGCCGTCCTTGTCCCTGCGGCAACCTGGGCTGTCTGGAACAATATGCCTCCGAGCGTTCCATTTTGAAGCAATTTGCCTCCGTAAAAGGACTGGAACATGCGGATATCGACGTTTTCGTAGCAGCCTGCCACAAGCAGGACGATGACGCCCTGTCGCTTCTTGAGGATTTTATCCGCTATATGTCCTATGGAATCAACAATCTGCTGAATACCTTTAATCCGGATATGATCGTGATCAACAGCTCCTTTACCACCTATTTCCCGGAGGTACTTCGGCAGATCCAGAACCGGCTTCAGAACCGTATGCGGATGCACTGTATCCTGGTTCCCTCCGGCCTGCAGGATACCTCCATTTTACTGGGGGCCGCCTGCCTGTGTATCCGGCAGTTTCTTGGGATACAGCATCTAAAGCTTAGAAAACCTCAGGAAAAGCCATTCTGAAATTTATAATATTAGGGCATAAAATAAGAACTGCAGGGAAGCCAGCCAGCTTTTTACCTGCAGTCCTATTTTTATACCGCTTTACCAGTTATAAATGCATACGGTGATTCCATTTGGTTTTGCATTGTTTTTCTTAAATCCTATAAACCTGACAGCACTCTTTTGATTACTGCAAAAAATTCTCAATAATCACCGCTTCCGCATCTTCCTCCGTAAGCCCAAGGCTCCGAAGCTTCAATAGCTGCTCATCATTAATGCGCCCGATAGCTGCCTCATGGATAATCTGCGCATCAATGTGCCGGGCATTGATCTCCGGAATGGAGCACACCTCCGCCTGGTCCATAATGATAGAATCGCACTGAATATGGGCATGGCAGCCCGCATTGCCTACCGCCTTTGGATGAAAGGTCTGCACGGAGCTTCCCTTTGCCACAGATCGGGAAATAATCTGCGCCGAGCTTCCGTCTCCGTTCATCCGAACCTCCATATTGGAAACCGCTGTCTGCTTATCGTGTGTCATCAGACGTTCCGTCACCTGAAGTCTGGCTCTGGCTCCCATCTCCACCTCAGTCTCCCGGACCGTGGAATCCACACCACGAATCTGAGCCGTATCCAGGGTAAATACGGAATCCTCATCCATATAAATCTTTGTCACCGGATTTAAGATCCGCTCACCGCTTCCCTCGCCCTCTCCGTAATGCTTTTCCTCATAGCGCACATTGGCGCCTTTTCCGATATGGAAAGCATGGATTCCGTCATGTCTTGCAGAATCACAGCCGGAATTGTGTATGCCGCAGCCTGCCACAATCACAACCTCCGCTCCCGGCTCCACATAGAAATCATTGTATACGATGTCCGTCATGCCGGATACGGATACCACCACGGGAATATGTACCTGTTCGCCCTTGGCATCCTTGTCAATGTACACATCAATCCCCTGTTTATCCTCTTTTCTGCGTATTTTGATATGCTCACTGTCTCCATGGCACAAGGGCTGTCCGTTGTAACGGACGTTATAGGCGCCTTTCTGATCTGCCACGGACTTATCAATTACCTTTAATACTTTATCTGCTGCCGCATCCAGCTTCACATTCACAGCTTCCATCCTCCCTTCCGCCATTTTCACCTCTGCAGGCACAGCCGCTCTCCTCCGGAAACAGCTTGGGTAGCATCTCATCTCTGCTTCCCTCATCCTGAATGCGTCCCTCATCTATTACCAAAATCCGGTCTGCCATGCGGATAATCCGCTCCTGATGGGAAATGAGAAGCAGGCTTTCCTGCTTTTTCTCGTGAATCCGCTCAAACTGATCCACCAGCATGGAAAAGCTCCACAGATCAATGCCTGCCTCCGGCTCGTCAAAGATACAGATCTTATGGGACTTTGCCAGCACGGTAGCTATCTCGATTCGCTTTCGTTCCCCTCCGGAAAGGGTGGCATCCGCCTCACGCTTCAGATATTCCCTGGCGCACATGCCCACACTGCTTAAAAGCTCACAGCAGACAGCTTCCGACAGGGGCTTTCCCGCCGCCAGATTTAACAGGCGCTCCACAGTCATTCCCTTGAAAGCAGGGGGCTGCTGGAAAGCATAGCCAATGCCTGCATTGGCCCGTTCATCCACATTCAAATCCGAGATATTCCGGCCATCCAGCAGAAGCTCTCCCTTATGGGCTCTCTCAATTCCCATCAAAAGCTTGGCGATGGTGGACTTTCCGCCTCCGTTTGGACCGGTAATCACCAGCATCTCGCCGTCTTTCACAGAAAAGCTTACATCATCTACCAGCTTCCGCTCTGCTCCATTTTCCATGACCTGATAGGTTAGGTGCTTTACTTCAAGCATTTGTCTCATCTTCTTTCTATACTTAGTTCCGCAGAACCCGCATGCCCATTCGGAAGCATTTACAGCTATAAAACTTCAGGCTTTCAAAGCTTCTATGCACCGTACGGATTCTGCCGCTTTCTCGCTGTAAATCCGACTATTATACTCGGATTTATTTATTATACCATACCTATGGAATTATGCAAGAGCGAAATCATATAAAGTCACATGTTCTATAAGATCCGGCTGTCAATGTCAATAAATATTTCTTAAAGAAGCTCCTCAATCAAAAGCTCCCTCTCTTCATCCTCCTTTTGAAGCTTTGCCTGCATTTCTTTCTTTTTCTTTGTCATTAAGCCGCCGATGCGGCCGGTCTCCTTGGCGGAAAGGGATTTCCACCCTTCGGCTACTACCTTATCCAAAAGCCCCAGCTCCTCGGCAATCTCATACTTTAACTGCTCCTCCGGCTCCAGGTTTTTCAAATCTACTTTTTTTGCTTTAGACATAAAATAACCATACCCCTTTCTATTTCCATTTATTAGGAGTATGGCCATTTTCTTTATCCTTATTCCAATTTTTAGTGATCGCTGTAATGATTTTTATTTCCTGCCGCAGCACTGCTTATACTTCTTGCCGCTTCCGCAGGGGCAGGGAGCGTTTGGATAAATCTTCTCGCTCTCACGCTTCTTGGGCGCCTTGGCAAGGCTTGTATCCTTGTTGGTTCCCGTTACCTTGGCTACCTGCTCACGCTCCGCCTTTTCCTCTACCCGTACATGCAGAAGAATGCGCACAGTCTCCTCCTGGATACTGGAGGTCATGGCCGAGAACATCTCATAGCCGCTTAGCTTATACTCAACCAGAGGATCTCTCTGTGCAAATGCCTGCAGGCCAATGCCCTGACGAAGCTGATCCATATCGTCAATGTGATCCATCCACTTCCGGTCAATCACCTTTAAGAGGAATACACGCTCCAGCTCCCTAAGCATCTCTGAGTTGGGGAATTCCGCCTCTTTCAGCTCATACAGCTTGACAGCTTCCTCTTTCAGCATATGCTTCAGCTCATTTTTCTTCTTTCCGTTTACACGCTCCGGTGTAATAGGCTTTAGGGGAATCGCAGGCAGCAGTATCTCATTTAATCCTTTCAGATCCCATTCTTCCGTATCCTGATCATCGCCTATCAAGGTATCTACCGTGTTTTCCACCGTATCTGTCAGCATCTTGTAAATGGCATCACGCATGCTCTCGCCATTCAGCACCCGGCGGCGCTCCGCATAAATAATCTCACGCTGCTCATTCATCACCTGGTCATATTCCAGAAGATTCTTACGGATTCCAAAGTTGTTGTTCTCAATCTTCTTCTGCGCTTTTTCAATGGCATCGGAAAGCATCTTATGCTCAATCTCTTCATTCTCCGGCACGCCTAAAGTATTGAAGATACCCATCAGACGCTCAGAACCAAAGAGACGCATCAAGTCATCCTCCAGAGAGATATAAAAACGGGACACGCCCGGATCTCCCTGACGTCCGGAACGTCCACGAAGCTGATTATCTATACGCCGGGATTCATGGCGCTCCGTACCGATGATCCGAAGACCTCCGGCCTCTCTCGCCTCATCGTCTAGCTTAATATCCGTACCACGACCTGCCATATTGGTAGCAATGGTCACTGCTCCGTGACGGCCTGCCAGCGCCACAATCTCTGCCTCACGCTCATGGAACTTTGCATTCAATACCTCATGGGGAATGCCTCTCCTGCGCAGCAGCACGCTCAATTCTTCGGAAGCCTCAATGGTAATCGTACCCACCAGTACCGGCTGGCCTTTCTTGTGAGCTTCCTCAATGGCATTTACCACCGCAAAAAGTTTCTCTTTCCGGGTCTTATACACGGCATCCTGAAGATCCTGCCGGACTACGGGACGGTTGGTAGGAATTTCAATAACATCCATACCGTAAATCTCACGGAACTCCTTCTCCTCTGTGAGCGCCGTACCGGTCATACCTGCTTTTTTCTCATATTTATTAAAGAAATTCTGGAAAGTAATATTTGCCAGCGTCTTGCTCTCGCGCTTTACTTTCACATGCTCTTTCGCCTCAATAGCCTGATGCAGTCCGTCAGAATAACGGCGGCCCGGCATAATACGGCCTGTAAATTCATCTACAATCAGGACCTGATCGTCCTTTACCACATAATCCTGATCCCGGAACATCAGATAATTGGCTCTGAGAGCCAGGATAATATTGTGCTGAATCTCCAGATTCTCCGGATCTGCCAGGTTCTCAATATGGAAATACTGCTCTACTCTCTTAACACCGTCAGCAGTCAGATTCACTACCTTGTCCTTTTCATTGACAATAAATTCTCCGGTCTCCTCAATCTCCTCGCCCATAATGGCATTCATCTTGGAAAACTCTCCGCTGGCCTCGCCTCGCTTCATTGTCTTAGCAAGCGCATCGCAGATCTCATAGAGCTTTGTGGACTTGCCGCTCTGTCCGGATATAATAAGCGGTGTCCGGGCCTCGTCAATGAGTACGGAATCCACCTCGTCGATAATTGCATAATGCAGCTCCCGCTGAACCAGCTGCTCCTTGTAAATGACCATATTATCACGAAGATAATCAAAGCCCAGCTCGTTATTGGTCACATAGGTAATATCACAGTTATAAGCTGCCCGGCGCTCATCGTTGGTATTGCTGTTAAGCACAACACCTACTGTAAGGCCAAGAGCTTCATGAACCTTTCCCATCCACTCAGCATCACGATGTGCCAGATAATCGTTGACGGTTACGATATGAACGCCCTTTCCTTCCAGTGCATTCAAATATGCCGGAAGGGTGGATACCAGAGTTTTACCTTCACCGGTCTTCATCTCGGCAATACGGCCCTGATGCAGAATGATGCCTCCGATTAACTGAACCCGGTAATGCTCCATCCCAAGAACACGCCTGGCTGCTTCCCGAACAGCTGCAAATGCTTCTACCAGAATATCATCCAGTGTCTGGCCCTCCGCCAAACGCTCCTTGAACTCCTTTGTCTTCCCTCGAAGCTCCTCATCGGACAACTCCATCATAGCGGGCCTTAAGGCCTCTATCTTGTCTACTGTCGGATAAATCAGCTTTAACTCACGCTCACTGTGGGTTCCGAACATTTTCGTTAATATACTCATCGAACTTAAACTCCTGTTTTTCGTTTTCCGGGTTCCATACCCCTATCGTCACATTGTAACACTAACAAAGAAATTATTCAATAGGCTGATACCGCCGGATCGTGAGCCTGCAAAGGATAAACGGCATAGTTACCATTACAGGATATAAGTATCGAACAACGACGGTTGGTCCCAGCAGCACTGTTCCCCAATACAAAAACAGCATTCCCAGCGGCAGCAATTCCTGATATCTTCTTTGATACAAAGCCAAAAAAAGAGCAAAAAACATAATCCAGCAGTAAGTTGCCGGCGCAAACAGCAAAGAAATCACCGGGATCCTTTGATGCACATTCTCTGTTGCAACTTTCTCATATATCCTTTCTAATCCAGGCCATTTGCTGGCTGGCCTTTCCATTGCCATCTCTGGTACATTTCTATAATCCGTCAGCAAATATCCTTGCCGTTCCGGCTCATAATTATCATAAATGCGGGCATGGGTCTCATCAAAGGGATACCAGGCTCCCAATGTAAGGGTTCCCCAAATATCCAAATAATCTGCAGGATATTTCATTCCATAAGAAATCCAGACCTTTATCAGATGAACAGGGGCAAACTCGTCACGTCCAATCAACCACCAACGCATTTTTACCGGATCCACCAGATGGGGATCATAACTGCTCTCCAGATTTTCTGTAAACCAATCTCTTGGGATAACCTCCATCAGCAATTGCCCTGTCCCATATTCCGGGATCAACTCTTGATGACGAATGGCCGTCCCCACCAAACACTGCATAGGAATGCAGAAAGCCTCCTGTGAATATCCCTTTTCTGCCTTCATAATATGAAAAAGGCAGCTTTGAAAGCCCCCATATAGAAAAAGTCCTGCAAGGCAAAGCAGAGCAAATTGCTTACGCCAGTTTCTCTGCAACACAAAAATTCCCAGAACTGCAGCCGCCACAAATGCATAGACTGCATTGGAACGCAATGACAGCATAATACAAAGAAATGCAGCAAAGGAGATTAATTTTTTCTTTGAGTGAAAAAACATTTCCGGATTATCAATCATATCATAAAGCTTCAAGCTGCAAACCATCCAGCAGCCCGAGAACAAAACATCCTTCGTCATGCTTATGGACAAGATGGAATTGAACGGAAGAAAAGCAAAAAAACAAAAAAGGATTGCCCGGCACCATTTACCGCTTCCCCATCTGCGTGTATACTCAATTCCATAAGAAAACATGCCGGACAGCCCCAGCATCTGAGTTAGTGAAAGCAAAGTCATTCCCAACTCATAATCTCCAGGCTTACTTCCTATCCTTACAACCGTCTCAAGATACAATGTATGCAGTAAGGGATGATGATTTGTTACCACATTTCCCCGGATAACAGGCACCTGATCGCCGACGTCGTAGGCCCAAATCGTAGGATAATAAGCCAGAAAAACCGGAATCCAGCATAGAAATATCCCCAGCCAGAATATGAAAAACCAGCGTCTTGAAAAAATTTCTTCCTTATTGAAAGTATTTTTCTCCCGAATCGTGATTTTTGAGAGAAGTACATAGTTTAATGCTGTAAAAAGCACACTGTAGGCCACAATACGGAGCAGGCTTCCTATTCCCATCCACTTAAGACTTCCCCCAAATTCCCAGGCACGACCCAAGGTCAAAAAAAGGCCGGCAAAGCCTCCCAAAATAAGGGAATACAAAAGTCGGCGTTTTGCACATAGTTTTGCAATATTACTCAACATAAATATTCTCCTTCTGTGGCAAACTTTTACAAATATGGCGGCACGACCGAAACAGCCATGCCGCCATATCATTCTCTTACTTAATCCTCCGGCTCCAACAACCCATAGGTATTACCTTTTCTCTTATATACCACATTCACCTGATCCGTCTCCGCATTTACAAATACGTAGAAGCTGTGTCCCAGCATCTCCATCTGAATGCAGGCATCCTCCGGATACATGGGCTTCCGGTCAAACATCTTGGTGCGGATGATCTTTACTTCCTCATCCTCCGCCTCACGCTCAATAAATTCCTGACGGAAGCTTCCGCCTCCCTGCTCTCTCTGCACCAGCTTGTTCTTATACTTCCGAAGCTGACGCTCAATTACCTCTTCTACCAGATCAATGGATACATACATATCATTGCTTACCTGCTCGGAACGGATCACCGTTCCCTTTACAGGAATCGTCACTTCAATCTTTTGTCTCTCTTTCTCAACACTTAAGGTTACATGAACCTCCGTGTCCGGAGTAAAATAGCGCTCTAGCTTTCCTAGCTTGTCCGTAATTGCCGTCCGAAGACCTTCTGTTACTTCGATGTTTTTCCCGCTGATAATATAACGCATATAATCAACTCCTTTACCCTATACTCAGACCTCTGACACCATATCCTTCGCATCAGGAATCTTATTCCAAGTATACCACATTTTGATAAGGGATACAACCACCAAAGAGGTCAAGAGCACTTCCGATGGTCACATCCAGGCGTCCTCTCCCCAGCTCCTTTAATTTCCTCACATCTTCCATACTGCCTGCGCCTCCTGCATAGGTAACAGGAATTCCCTGCCATTCTCCCAAGAGAACTGCAAGCTCTTCCTCAATTCCTGATGCCCGGCCCTCCACATCTACCGCATGAATCAGGAACTCATCACACCAGCCGGAAAGCTCCGTTAGAAGTTCTTTTGTCACCTGCACATCCGTAAACTTCTGCCAGCGATCCGTAACAATATAATATACTTCATCCCTTTTCCGGCAGCTTAAATCCAATACCAGTTTGCCTTTTCCAACCGTATCCGAAATGCGTTTCAGGTTTTCATAATAAACCTGTCCATTTCGAAAGACGTAAGACGTTACGATTACGTGGGAAGCTCCTGCATCCAGATATTCCTGCGCATTCTCCGCCGTAATACCGCCCCCCACCTGAAGACCGCCGGGATAAGCTTTAAGAGCGGCAAGGGCCTGATCCTTTGTTGTCTGATAATAAGCAGAATCCGCACTGTTCAATTGAATGATATGACCGCCTTTCAGTCCATCTTTTTGATACAGCCTGGCATACCAGGCAGCATCCTGCTCCGATACAAAGTTTTCTTGGGCGAAATCATTTTCATCTGCCAGGCTTTTGCCTACAATCTGTTTTACTTTTCCGTTGTGAATGTCAATACATGGGCGAAAGCGCATATTAAACTCCTTTCCTGCACATGTTTTCTGTGCATAGCGGAATCCCAAAACATGTTTCCCGCCGTACAAATTATGGGCATTATACTATATTTCCGCCGAAATCACAAGTAACAGAAAAGCTGTTCCTGCATAGGCTATAAAAAGAACTGCTACGAGGAATTTTTATGTACGAGTATCCCATAAAAGCCATGCAGACAGAAAACACCGACAAAGGCCGTCTGCAGATCAATGTTACATCAGCTCTTGGAGCAACGCCTATTTCGGGGGCAACGGTAGCCATTTACTATACCGGAGAACCAGAAAAAGAATTAGAGGAAGTTACCACCAATGATTCCGGCCAGACAGCAGAACTGGAGCTTTCGGCACCTCCCCTGGAATACAGCGTGGAACCCAGTGAACAACAGCCTTATTCCGAATACACCATCGAAGTAACCGCCCCTGGTTACGAGCCAGTAGAAGTTTCCGGTGCCGAAATTTTACCCAATGTAACTGCCCTGCAGAGTATCCAAATGCGCCCCCGTCAGGAGGGAGAAGATTATGAACGCTTTGTAATTCCGGCCCATACCCTTTTCGGCGATTATCCTCCCAAGATTGCGGAAGCTGAGATTAAGCCGGTAAATGAAACCGGTGAAATTGTCCTAAGCCGGGTAGTCGTGCCGGAATATGTGGTTGTTCATGACGGCGTTCCCACCGACAGTTCAGCTGCCAATTATTGGGTCCGTTATAAGGACTATATCAAAAATGTGGCCTCCAGCGAGATCTATGCAACCTGGAGCGATGCGGCGATTCGTGCTAACGTTCTTGCTATTATGTCCTTTACCCTGAACCGTGTTTATACAGAGTGGTATCGGAACAAAGGATACGACTTCACCATCACTTCGTCTACCGCCTTTGACCACAAATGGATCAATGGCCGGAATATATTTGAAAACATCTCTCAGATCGTGGACGAAATGTTCGGGAATTATCTGTCCAGACCCAACGTAAAACAGCCCATTCTAACCCAGTACTGCGACGGACAGCGTGTCACCTGTCCCAACTGGATGAGCCAGTGGGGAAGCCAATACCTGGGAGAACAGGGTTATTCCGCCATTGAGATCCTTCGAAATTATTATGGCAGCAGTATTTATATCAACACTGCGGAAGAGATCTCCGGCGTTCCCTATTCCTGGCCCGGTTCTGATCTGACAGTTGGCTCCCGGGGGCAGAAGGTCCTGCAGATGCAGGAGCAGCTAAACCGAATCGCACAGGCTTATCCGGCACTGCCAGTCATTGCCGAGGATGGAATCTTTGGCCCTGCCACCGAGAATTCCGTACGTATCTTCCAGTCTATCTTCGGGCTTCCGTCTACCGGCATTGTAGATTATCCTACCTGGTATAAAATCTCAGAAATATTTGTAGGTGTATCCAGGATTGCGGAATTAACTTCCTAAAGCTTGTGTCTTTATACAAAGATCGGGACGAAGCCTTCCACTCGTCCCGATTTTTCTGCCGCAATTCTTTTATTTCCCATGATTATTACATGCTAAACATTCTCTTCATTGTTCCCATTTAAAGCTTCTAATTTTTATGTTTAATGTTCTACTTCATAAACCGATCAATAGCCTCCGTCAGTTCCTCAATGGACTCATGATCCCCGCATTCCACCGCTTCTACCAAACAATGCTCAATATGATCTTTCAAAATCACTTTGGCCGTATTGTTGATGGCCGCTTTCACCGCAGAAAGCTGTACCAGAACCTCGCTGCAGTCCCTGCCCTCCTCCACCATGCGTTTTACGGATTCCATATGGCCGATAGCCCGGGACAGGCGGTTTAAAACCGCCTTTGTATTCTGATGGGTGTGGGTATGCCCATGAACGCAGCCATGCTCATGTTCATGTTCATGCTCATATACGGTTCCATCCTCTGCTATATGGGTATGCTTTTCACTCATTTTTTTCACTCACTTTTCTCTATAATGATGTTATGAAGCAGATCTTTTATCTGCAGCGGCATTTTTGAAACCTGCATTCTGCTTATTGTCAATGGGTACATTGTATCATAAGCAGAAAGGAAAGACAATCCGCCCCATGGGGATATCATTTCACGTTTTCACATCAAAGTCATATTCTCTATCGGTCCTATCCTTAAAATTACACCCGTATGATTAAAACTTTTATTCCCATTGATTATCCGTTCCAACTGTCCTTTCCGGAAATGCGGCGCCGTAATTCCTCTTCTTTCGAATCCGCATTTAAGAATGCTGTAACTTTCAGATACTCTTCCTTAAGCTCTTCTCTCATTGCTTTCCCTGTATGCGGATGCTCCAGAATCCCTGTCAGCAAAATAACCAGCTCCTGCCCCTCTCCAAAGGTTTTGCGGACAAACTCGATCCCGTTTTCCAGCCCCGCTTTCAGATCTTTTTGCTGCTCCTCTTTCTTTTCCTCTTCTATATCCACCCTGCTTTGAAATGCCTGCAGTCCCTCCGTATGTCTGGCCTGCTCCATACAGCTTTGTATTGCTTCAGCCAGCTTTTTCTCCCTCTCTTCTTCTTCCGGCGCCAAAAGACCCCAGTCCTTTTGTACCAGCATTCCCTTTTTTCTGCGCTCCAGGCCATCCATACAGGCTTTCTCCAGGTCCTCTCCCTTTATAGGGCCTTTCTGCTTCAATCCATCCGTAAAATATTGCAGGCTTTTTGCCAGCTTCTCCTGTTCTTGAAAGCGCTCTGCCATACCATATATTCTCTGCAGCAAAAGCCAGACAATACACAGGCGCTCATCAAAGGGAAGCTTTGGAAGCTTTTCCGGATTTTCCGATTCTTTTGAATATTTTCCTTGAAGAATGCGCTCCGGATGTATCTGCCCATTCCATTTTTCATAAAGCCGATAATAAAAGGCAAAGGCACGGGCTGTCTCTTTCTCCTGCAGATATTGTCCAAACAAAATATCATCCACTTCAAGCTTTAGACTTTCCAGAGTCAGCAGCATTTCAGACAAATCCTCCCATCCTCTTCCTGTCACAAAGCCCCTTTGTCCCGCTTCCATTACATAAAAGCATTCCGGGCGCAGCTCAAGAAAAGAAAGTACCGCCGGATGAAGTCCCCGAACCAGGGCGTACTTCTTCCATACCTCCAGATCTGGGTCTACTTCCATATACTTTACCCGATCCAGAGTCACCGTATCAAATTCCCGCACGGAACGATTGTAAGAAGCCGGATTTCCCGCTGCCACAATAACCCATCCATCAGGCAAATGGTGGCTGCCAAAGGTCTTATACTGCAAAAATTGCAGCATGGCAGGCATCAGGGTCTCGGATACGCAATTGATCTCATCCAGAAACAAAATCCCCTCCCGGCATCCCTTTTGCTCTATCTGTTCATAAACCGAGGCAATAATCTCACTCATAGTATAGGCTGTTACCGTATATTCCTTTCCTTGAAACTCCCGCTGCCGGAGCACCGGAAGGCCGATAGCGCTCTGCCGGGTATGATGGGTCATCGTATAAGATACAAGTCCAAGAGAACACTCTCTGGCAATCTGCTCCATAATGGCTGTTTTGCCAATGCCTGGCGGCCCAATCAGCAATACGGGACGCTGGCGCTTTACCGGAATGTGAAAGGTTCCTGTCTCTGTTCTGGACGTATAAGCCCAAACTGTCTTCTTTATTTCTTCTTTTGCTTCCTGAATATTCATAAGTTTCATTCTCCTTTGGACTTCCGGTACACAATTACACAAGTCATCATAATCATGCGCCAATTCTTCACACAGCTTTTAGTATCAGACGGTGAATCCACTCCGGCATGTCAATCGCATCATACCTGCCCTCCGGCATGACAAAATAAACCTCATAATCCGGTTCTTTCTTGGGATACAGGCCGGTTCCATCCGTAAAATACAGCATTCCCTTAAGTTCTCGAAGCTCTCCCTCCCTCCGAAGCCTTTCAATATGCTCAAAGGCCGGACAGAAATCCGTTCCGCCTCCTCCCTGAATCTCCAGATGCTCCAGATATTCCTCAAATTGCTCTCTGTTTTCAATCCGATCATCCCTCTGAATCTGATTGTCACACTGGATCAAATAAAGGCAGAACTGACGGAAGAAAAGCTGATCCTGCTCCAGAATCCCTTTGGTCTCTTCCAGAAAAATACGCACCAAATCCTGTTCACAAGAGCCTGACGTATCAATTACGATGACCAAATCACTTATCTTTCGCTCTTCCCGATACTCCAGGGGTTCGATCAGCGGCATATTTCCATAGTTCTCCAAACCATACAGATACCAGGAATATTGAAATTCCTCCTGATTTATGCCGCTCTCTTCCCGAAAAGCTGAAAAGCCCTGAAGCACCGTCCGGTAATCCCCTCTGTGTCCGGAGCTTGAAATAAGCCGCCGGCTAACCCGTTTCTGTTTCGACATTCCTGCTTTTGGCTTTTTCTTCTTGATTTCCTGTTTCAAAATCTCACTCTGCCGCATCCACCAATCTAAAAGTTCCTGGGAAGACTTCTCTGACATGCTGTCTCTTCCATTCGCACTTTCTCCCTGATCTCCAAAGGCCAGCTTCAAGCGATCCTGCTCTGTCTTTCGCATCCAATTTTCGTGACTGTCCACATGCAGGATTTCCGTTTGTCTCTTCTTACATTCCTCCATATCTGCTGCCTTTAGAAAAGGAAGAAACGCTCCCCAGATCTGCTCTGCCAGCTTCCAGGCTTCCAGATCCAGTTCCGTATCTGTCTCTCCACCTGACTTTTCGTCTCTTACTTTACGTTCCCTGACAAACAAATGTCCCAAAAGGCAGTGACACAGCATATGTAAAATATCCAGGCACAGTCTGTCACTTCCCTCCAAAAACCGCTGTCGAAGCCGAGCCGCATCCAGATACAATCTCTTTCCATCCGTCTCAAACATGCCATCTTTATAAGAAACACGAATCTCAACCGCCCCCAGGACAGCCGCCAGCCCATGCCGATGCTGATACAGCCGCATTCGTATCAGGTCAATAATTTCATATTCCGTTTGAAACGTTTCCTCTTTTAATTCTTCCATTACTTCCCCATTTATCTTCCCAATGTCTGAAACTGCCATAGGACCATCTCAATAGAATTCCCAAAAGCTTCCTCTCATAAAATCTCTTTTTTTAAAACATCAAAACAAAAAGCTGCCGCAACGATATGGAAAGTCCACCTTCCTACCTTGCAGCAGCTCAACAGCATTTTATAATTCGCAGTTATTTACCGTCCTGGGGAACGGAACCACATCCCGAATATTTGCCATGCCCGTAAGATACATGACGCACCTCTCAAATCCAAGGCCAAATCCGGAATGACGCACAGAACCATATTTCCGCAGATCCAGATAGAATCCATAGTCCTCTTCCTTAAGCCCCAGCTCCTGCATCCTATTAAGCAGCTTCTCATAATTATCCTCTCTCTGGCTTCCGCCAATGATCTCTCCGATTCCGGGAACCAGGCAGTCCATAGCCGCCACCGTCTTGCCGTCCTCATTGAGCTTCATGTAGAAAGCCTTGATCTCCTTCGGATAATCCGTCACAAAGAGGGGACGCTTAAAGACCTCCTCCGTCAAATAACGCTCATGCTCCGTCTGCAAATCGCAGCCCCAGCTTACCTTATAGTCAAACTTATCGTTATTCTTCTCCAGAATCTCAATAGCCTCCGTGTAAGTCACATGGCCAAACTCCGAATTCAGCACACCTTTCAGCCGATCCAGCAAGCCCTTATCCACAAACTGATTAAAGAAATTCATTTCCTCCGGGGCTTCCTCCAGCACATACTGAATCACATACTTCAGCATAGCCTCCGCAATCTCCATATTGTCATTCAGATCCGCAAAAGCCATCTCCGGCTCAATCATCCAGAACTCCGCCGCATGCCGGGTGGTATTGGAATTCTCTGCCCGGAACGTCGGTCCAAAGGTATAAACATTCCGGAAAGCACAGGCAAAAGTCTCACAGTTCAACTGACCGCTAACCGTCAAATTCGTCTCCTTACCAAAGAAATCATGACTGTAATCCACATCCCCGTCCTCCGTCAAAGGCGGATTCTTTGGATCAAGCGTAGACACCCGGAACATCTCCCCTGCACCCTCGCAGTCGCTTCCTGTAATGAGCGGCGTATGCACATACACAAAGCCCTGCTCCTGGAAAAACCGATGAATGGCATAAGCAATCAAAGATCTCACCCGAAACACAGCCTGAAAGGTATTCGTCCTGGGCCGCAGATGTGAAATCGTGCGCAGAAACTCAAAAGAATGGCGTTTCTTCTGCAGGGGATAATCCGGCGCAGAATCTCCCTCCACGACCACCGTATCCGCCTGAATCTCAAACGGCTGCTTTGCCTCCGGTGTGGCAACTAAAGTTCCTTTTACAATCACCGCCGTTCCCACATTCAGCTTAGAGATCTCCCCGAAATTCTCCATGGTATCATGATACACTGCCTGCAGCGTATTAAAATAAGTCCCGTCATTAATCACCAAAAAGCCAAACGCCTTAGAGCTCCGGTTACTCCTCACCCAGCCCACAGCTTCAACAGTCTGATCCAGGTATTTCTCACTGTCCTTATACAGCTCTTTTACCGTAATAAAATTCATATCCTTTTCCCCTCTGTATCATATTTTTATCATGCACTGCCATAAAACCACTTGCATTTTTTGCCATTTACGATAGTATAACTCATTTTTTTACCACCTGCAACCTGGCATTTATGTAATTTTCTAAAATAAAAAGAACTACCTTATACCTCACTGGCATACCTTGAGCTCCCAATACCAGGGTCAGCCGCAAAATAAGCTGTCAGGTTTTTCCAATATCGAGTGTCCGGCTGTTCACGAACGGTCCGTATGATATGAACGTACATTGTCCAAGAAACTTGCCGTAATAAATTCCTTATCCGGACAATGTTCGTTCAGAGCAGACGGAGTGTACGTGAACCGTCCGAACATTGATATGCAAAAATCTGACGGCTTATTTTGCGGCTGACTCGTCCACTCTAAAAAACATCTAGCGGAAAGCCCACGCCTCCCGCCAGAACAATCCATTTTATTTACTACTGATTTGTTGTAGTACCATTCGTTCCATTTGTGGTAGTATCGCCAGCGCCGGTAACATCATCCACCATGTCCTCAGCGCCGTTCACAACATCATCCACACCATCCACAATGTCTTCTCCCAGATCGTCAACAGCTCCGTTACCATCCGTACCATTATTCATTGTACCGTCATTTGTCGTACCATTGGTAGTGCCATTGGTTCCATCTGTAGTCGTTCCGCCACCGGTTCCATTCGTTGTACCATTATTTGTGGTTCCGTTATTTGTGGTATTGCTGCCTGGTGTATCCGCAGCATTGTTGTCGGAATTTCCACATGCGGCAACTGCCATAATTAATACCAGAAGCAGCGCCCCGACTGTGAACTTTCTGAACATTTTCATAATAAAAGTCTCCTTTCTTGCTCTTTGCTACCATTATGAGCCATTTCGATGACTTTTATTCAGGGATAACAGAAAATGTTTTGGCAAAAACAAATCGAAGTCAATATCTCTATTTAATTCCGTTTTTTCCAATTTCTTCTTTAAATAATAATTCCCGGATTTTCCCGATACCAAAATCTGTACTCGGTCCAATTTCCCCGTGGTCCATATATTTTCCTAAGACAATTCAAAAGCACCTGTATAAAGCTGATAATATTTTCCTCTCTCCGCAATGAGATCATCATGATTACCCCGCTCAATGATCCGCCCCTGCTCCAGCACCATAATAACATCGGAATTCTGCACGGTGGAAAGCCTGTGAGCAATGACAAATACCGTCCTGCCCGTCATCAGACTGTCCATACCTCTTTGTACAATCGTCTCCGTTCTTGTATCAATACTGGAGGTCGCTTCATCCAAGATCAATACCGGCGGATCCGCAATGGCGGCCCTGGCAATGGTCAGAAGCTGACGCTGTCCCTGCGAGAGATTGGAGCCGTCACCGGAAAGCATGGTGTTGTAGCCCTGGGGCAGATGACGTATAAAGGTATCCGCTCCGGCCAACATAGCCGCACCCTTTACCTCAACGTCCGTAGCATCCAGCTTTCCATATCGAATATTATCCGCTACGGTTCCTGTAAACAGGTGACTGTCCTGAAGCACCATTCCCAGCGAGCGGCGCAGATCGGACTTCTTTATTTTATTAATATTGATTCCATCATAGCGGATTTTACCGTCCTGAATATCATAAAATCGATTGATCAGGTTCGTAATGGTTGTTTTTCCCGCTCCTGTAGCTCCTACAAAAGCCACCTTCTGTCCGGGCTTTGCAAACAGCTTAATATCATGAAGGACTATCTTCTCCTCCGTATAGCCAAAATCTACCCCGTCCATAACCACATCGCCCTTTACCTCCGTATAAGTCAGGGTTCCGTCATGGTGAGGATGCTTCCAGGCCCATATACCCGTGCGCTCGGGAACCTCAACAAGTTCCCCGTTCTCATAGCGGGCATTTACCAGCGTAACATATCCGTTATCCTGTTCGGAGGGCTCATCCATCAGTTCAAAGATACGTTCCGCACCGGCCAAAGCCATAATAATAGAATTAAACTGCTGGGCCACCTGGGTAATGGGATGTGTAAAGCTTCGGTTAAGCTGCAGAAAAGATGCCAGACCTCCCAGCGTCAGACCTCCCACGCCGCCGATTGCCAGAAGCGCTCCTACCATTGTGGTAAGCACATAGCTGATATTTCCGATATTAGCCATAATGGGCATCAAAATGCTGGCATAGATATTGGCATTGCTGGCACTGTCAAAGAGCTGATCATTTAATTCCTTAAATTTCTTTTTGGCCTCTTCCTCATGGCAGAAAACCTTTACTACTTTCTGCCCCTCCATCATTTCCTCTATATAGCCGTTCAGGGCTCCCAGATCCTTTTGCTGCGCCATGAAATAAGTGCCGGACTTTCCGCCGATCCGCTTAATTACCTGTGTCATAATGACAATCATAAGCACCACCAAAAGCGTCAGATGAGGACTTAACGTCAGCATAGACACGAAAACGCTTACAATGGTAATCGTGGAGGACAATAGCTGAGGAATACTCTGGCTAATCAACTGGCGGAGAGTATCCGTGTCATTGGTATAGATACTCATAATATCCCCATGAGAATGGGTATCAAAATAAGGAATAGACAAAGTCTCCATATGCTCAAACAGCTGATCCCGGATCTTTGTCAGGCTTCCCTGAGCCACGGTTATCATCAAACGGTTATAGAGATAGGTGGATGCCGCTCCTGTCAGATAGATCAGCGCCATCATACCGAGAGCCTTTAAAAGAGGCGTAAAATCCGGTGTGTCCGCTCCAATCATGGGCGTGATATAACTGTCTATAAGAGTCTGCAAAAACAGATTTCCACGAACATTGGCCAGCACACCCACTACAATCCCGATAACTACAAAGATACAATGAACGGGATATGCCTTTACCACCAAATCAAACAAACGCTTTAAAGTGCGCCCTGGATTCTTGGCCTTAGGGCCTTTTCTCATTCCTCTTCCACGCCCCATAGGGCCTCTTGGCTTATTATTGCTGCTCATCCATGTCGCCCCCTTTCTGCTGAGATTCGTATACCTCACGGTAAATGGCATTGTTCGCCAACAGCTCTTCATGTGTTCCGATTCCGTCAATCTGCCCGTCATTCAATACAATAATCTTATCCGCATCCTGCACGGAGGATACTCTTTGCGCAATGATAAGCTTGGTGGTATCCGGAATCTCTTCCCGAAATGCCTTTCGAATCATAGCGTCCGTATGCGTGTCCACCGCACTGGTGGAATCGTCCAGAATCAATATCTTTGGCTTTTTCAGGAGGGCTCTGGCAATACAGAGTCGCTGTTTCTGTCCCCCGGACACATTAGTTCCGCCCTGCTCTATATAAGTATCATACTGCTTCGGAAACTTCTCAATAAATTCGTGGGCGCAGGCCAGCCGACAGACATGTTCCAGTTCCTCATCCGAAGCATTTTTATCGCCCCAGCGCAGATTCTCCTTAATGGTTCCGGAAAACAGTACATTTTTCTGAAGTACCATGGATACCTCATTGCGCAGTGCTTCCAAATCATACTCCCGCACATCCACGCCGCCCACTTTCACCGATCCGCTTGTCACATCATAAAGTCTGGGAATGAGCTGCACCAACGTAGACTTGGCGCTTCCGGTACCTCCTAAGATTCCGATGGTTTCACCGGACTGAATCTTAAGATTCACATGGGACAGATGCAGGTTCTCTTTATCTCCATGATAGCTGAAGCACACATCTTCAAAGGCAATGGAGCCATCCTTTACCTCTTTTTCCGCCGTAAATTTGGATTTGCTTGTCAAATCACTCTTTTCCTCCAACACACCGCAAATACGCTCGGCAGAGGATTTTGCCATGGATATCATAACCGTAACCATAGCGATCATCATCAGACTCATCAAAATGTTCATGGTGTAGCTGAACATACTCATGAGATTTCCGGTGGTCATGCCGCCCACCACAATGGTCTTAGCCCCCAGCCAGGAAAGCAGAATAATACAGGTATACACCGTAAACTGCATAATGGGCATCATACTTACCATCACTTTCTCCGCACGGACGGCGCAGAGATACAGAGCATAGGAAGCCTTTTTAAACTTTTCTGTCTCATGCTCCTCACGGACATATGCCTTTACTACCCGAATGCCTGTAAGATTTTCCTGAACACTGGCATTAAGACCATCGTATTTCTCAAACATCTCCCGGAAATAAGGACCTACCTTTCCCATCAAAAAGAAAATCACACAGCCTAAAAATACCAGCGCTCCCAGGAATACCAACGCCAGACGGGCATTGATGAGAAAGGACATGGTCATAGCCGTAATCAGCGTAATGGGCGCTCTTGTGAACATACGCATAATCATTTGAAATGCATTCTGCACATTGGTTACGTCTGTAGTCAGCCTTGTAACAAGGCCGGCCGTGGAAAAACGGTCAATATTGGAAAAAGAAAATTCCTGTATCCGCCCGTACATGGCCTCTCTCAAATTCTTTGCAAAGCCGGTAGAGGCAATGGATGCCTGCTTTGCCGCCATCGCTCCGCAAAAAAGGGACGCAAAGGATGCCGCCAGCATAATCAGTCCTACCTTTACCACATAACTCATATTTCCTGCTCCAAGGCCGTCGTCAATGATGGCTGCCATCAAAAGGGGAATTATCATTTCCAAAATAACTTCCCCCACAATGAAAACAGGAGCAGAGATTGCAATCTTTTTATATTCGCCAATGTATGTTTTTAATGTCTTTAGCATACAATCCTCCTTTTTTAAGTTGCTACGCAGCTTTACCGTCCAGCAGAGAATATTTCTTTTAAACACTTAACATTTCTTGGCCGGACTTTTAAAGTTCCATAACAGATACTGCTGTCTATTGCAGTTCCGCAGTATTTTCCCATACATCCGGATTTACCCGAAATCGGTTTTCAAATCACAATTCCGTTATGCTGTTCAGGATCCGTTCCAGCAGATCGGAAAGCAGCTTTCGTTCCTCCTCTGTCATGCAGCTATAGATGCGATCATCCATCTGCCACATTTCCTCATATATTTCCTGCATCATACAACGGCTTTTTTCTGTCAGTTCAATTACCCGGAACCGCTTGTCACTTTCACTTGTCTTTCGTACAATAAAATCCTTTTCCTCCAGACGATTTAGGATTCCCGTCACCGTTGGATTCTTCAGGCGAAACCATTTTTCAATCTCACGCTGATGAATCTTCTCCTCTTCATGAAACCTCAGATAAAATATGACTTCCATCTGGGAAGAGGTCAGGTTGTACTTGAGCAGATGACGATTTCTTCTTTCCTCAAAGGCATTGTGAATCATCTTCAGCTGCTTATTGATTACTATCATTTCCCGCTGCACCTTGCCTGCCACCTCCTTGCTGGGAAATCACTATAAAATATCCGGCTTGTTTGCTGCAAATTCCACTCTCAAAGTGCATGGATCACATTACGAGTGTTGTGGAGCTAAGCCGTATATTTTATATATGTGTGTAGGAACGCAAAAATATATAGCGTGATATATATTGGATATATATCACGCTATATATTAATACTCCTATGCCGGAATGTCAATAAAAGAAATATGAAAATTTTGTGAAATTCATCTGATTCTGCTCTATGCGATACATTTAAAATAGAATGCTGGGCTGCTATTAAAAGTATGTTTGCTTTTTCTTTTTTATTCTATTTCCTGTCCAATCACAATTCCTTTGGCATTCGTTCCATGTCCGATTTTCTCAGTCTTCGCAATAGGCAGCTCTCTTCCGGCGTATCGCTTAACCAGTTCAGTCATGGATGGGGCAGCATCTTCCTCTTCCATCTTTGTAAAGGTTCCCATCAGGATTCCGTTTATCTGTTCAAATACGCCTATCTGCTTTAACTGATTTAAATATGCTGTCATCTGGGGAACCAGACCTCCAAGACTTTCCAGCAGCAATATTTTTCCATTCATGTCCGGCCAGTATGCCGTACCGGCAAGCTTCAGAAGACAGCGAATATTTCCCCCCACTACGATGCCCTGCATGGACTCTTTTTGTATCATCTCATATTGGAATGAAAATAAGTCCCCTGTCCCCCGAAAAAAAGTGGCTGAGAAATCTGCAATTTGCTCTGGGGCATCTTTTGAGATAAGGTTCCTCACCTGATAGAGCACGGACTTTTTGCCCGTCTTGGAAAATATTGCGTTGATTATGGTTGTCAAATCGCTGTATCCCCAGAATACCGCATCACTTTCAGCTATCTGCTCATAGTCCAGATAGGGTAAAATCTCATTGGCAATATCTCCCCCTGAGATATCAAAAATCGCTTGGATTTCCTTGTCTCGATAAAAGTTCATCAGAACCTCGGCCCGTTCCTTTCCTGTGCCGCTAAAGACGGATTCCTTTTCATAGATGCAGTCTCCAAATACTGGTGTTAAGCCGAGTTCTGACAGAGTGCTGTATAGTTTTTCCAGTTTTTCATGATTTTTCTGCGGCTGACCATTGGAGCAGCCTACGATTGCAATTTTACTTCCTTTTTTCATTGTGGATACTCCCCTCTAAAACGTTGTTTCTATCTGTTTCCGGAATTCCTCTTAGTTCCCCTTTATAGAAATAGACAAAGCATACTCCATCATCATATTCTATTTCCGGAACCTCCACATATTGATTTTGATTCGTATATATCATGCCGCCTTGCCCCAAAATATCATAATTTGTGATTGTCAATACATAGAGATTTGGAAGCTTGGAAGAATCATTCTCCTTGCTATTCATATATTTATTATATATTTTAGTCTGATAGAAATGATTATGTCTAGGAAAACTTGCATCTTTTCCGAAATTCGAAATTTTCCTAAATGCAGCTCTAAGTCATTTATATTTAAAATTTATTCCTTGTCTCCTGCATCCTCTCCCAGTTCTTGCATTCTCACATCCATATGAATTCCCAAAAGCTTTGGCGTAAACGCCGGAATCACTTTTTGTGGCTTAACTTTATACCCCATCATTGCTTTGTATATTTAATAAAATGGAAATATTTATTTAGCGCAAAATCTAT
>NZ_JAYMNS010000080.1:0-1443 GCF_036941035.1 Candidatus Merdisoma sp. JLR.KK006
CGAGACGGATCCAAAGGGCAACACCAAGTCATTCACCTACGACAAGGACAGCCGGATCACCGCAGTCAAGGACCGCAACGGCAACACCACGAAGTACGTACTGGACGGCAACGGAAATATCGTTGAGAGTATAGACGCAGCCGGAACCAGCAGCACGTTCACCTACGATTCCATGGACCGCCTGACCAAGATCCGTGTTCATAGGGTGGACAAGACCCACAAGGTGGACGAGTACCAGGAGACCCTCTACACCTACGACCACAGGGGCCTGGTAAAGACCGAGGTCAACGCCAAGGGAGACGGAAAGGTGTTCGTCTATGACGGCAACGGCAACTTGATCCAAAAGACCGACGAGGACGGCTACGTGACCAAGTACGAGTACAGCCCCGTCAACTTAGTAAGCAATATCAATTATAATGACGCCAAATCCGCATCCTACGCCTACAACGGCACGGGAGAATTAATCGAGATGGAGGACTGGAATGGAAAGACCTCCATCGGAAGAGACCTCCTGAACCGTGTGGTAAAGGTGACGGATCACGATGGCCGGGAAACGGAATACGGCTGGGACAACGTGGGAAACAAGACCGTCCAGGGCTATCCGGACGGGACCCAGGTGGACTACTACTACGATGCGGAAAACCAGATTGTTGAGATGAAGGACTTTGACGGTGACATCACGAAGTTTGAGTATGATGCCAACGGAAACAAGACCTTTAAGGAATATCCCAACTACGAGACCGCCTACTACTTCTACGATGAATGTGACCGGATCATCGAGATGGACGAGTACAACCTGGGCGGAAAGAAGCTGTTCAAGACCACTTACAGCTGGGACGCAGAGGGCAACCGCTTAAGCGAGATGCAGTACAACCACGGCCAGAGTGGAACCAGCGGCAACGGCAGTGGTAATAATGGAAATGGAAATAACGGCAATGGAAACGGAAATAATGGCAACGGCAATGGAAGCAATGCCGTTATCTCCGGAGCACTCTTTAATGTGACAAATGCCTTGAACAACTTGTTGGAGGGCGGAAGCTCCGGAACGACGAGTTCACAGGACGCACAAAACACGCCGGACACACAGAGCGTGCGGACCACGCCGGAAGCACCGATGGTGGAGATACCATCTGCGGATATCGACCGGTTAAGCACCGAGAGTCCCATCGTCAACGGCATGGCACTTCCGGATCCAACGGCGGATACGGCCGTAGGCGTAGTTCTGAATAATCAGGCAAAGGCGGCGGAAGAGTTAAACGCACAGCTTCAGAATGCGGCGATTGAAACAGAAGCACCCAAGCCGGAAACACCTGACACCGAAGCGGAAACACCGGATACGGAGATTCCGGAGGGCAGCAAGCCGGAGACCGGAAAGGACGACGCAGCCATAGAGGGCAACGGGGACGGAAACGGCCAGGTTCCTCCGGGACAGACCGAGGATGA
>NZ_JAYMNS010000081.1:0-1437 GCF_036941035.1 Candidatus Merdisoma sp. JLR.KK006
TGAGACGGATCCCAAGGGCAACACCAAGTCATTCACCTACGACAAGGACAGCCGGATCACCGCAGTCAAGGACCGCAACGGCAATACCACGAAGTACGTATTGGACGGCAACGGAAATATCGTTGAGAGTATAGACGCAGCCGGAACCAGCAGCACGTTCACCTATGATTCCATGGACCGCCTGACCAAGATCCGTGTCCACAGGATAGACAAGACCCACAAGGTGGACGAGTATCAGGAGACCCTCTACACCTACGACCACAGGGGCCTGGTAAAGACCGAGGTCAACGCCAAGGGCGACGGAAAGGTGTTCGTCTATGACGGCAACGGCAACTTGATCCAAAAGACCGACGAGGACGGCTACGTAACCAAGTACGAGTACAGCCCCGTCAACTTAGTAAGCAATATCAATTATAATGACGCCAAATCCGCATCCTACGCCTACAACGGCACGGGAGAATTAATCGAGATGGAGGACTGGAACGGAAAGACCTCTATCGGAAGAGATCTCCTGAACCGTGTGGTAAAGGTAACGGATCACGATGGCAGGGAAACGGAATACGGCTGGGACAACGTAGGAAACAAGACCGTCCAGGGCTATCCGGACGGAACCCAGGTGGACTACTACTACGATGCGGAAAACCAGATCGTGGAGATGAAGGACTTTGATGGGGGCATCACGAAGTTTGAGTATGACGCCAACGGAAACAAGACCTTTAAGGAATATCCCAACTACGAGACCGCCTACTACTTCTACGATGAATGCGATCGGATCATCGAGATGGACGAGTACAACCTGGGCGGAAAGAAGCTGTTCAAGACCACATACAGCTGGGACGCAGAGGGCAACCGCTTAAGCGAGATACAGTACAACCACGGTCAGAGTGGAACCAGCGGCAACGGCAATGAGAATGGCAATAGTGGAAATGGAAACAATGGCAGCAATGGCAACGGTAATGGAAACAACGCCATTATCTCAGGAGCATTTTTCAATGCGTTAAATGCGTTAAATGGCCTGTTGGATGGCGAAAGCACCGGCACGGCAGGTTCACAGGACGCACAAAACACGCCGGATACACAGAGCGTGCGTACCACGCCGGAAGCACCGATGGTGGAGATCCCGTCTGCGGATATTGATCAGTTAAGCACGGAGAGTCCCATCGTCAACGGCATGGCACTTCCGGATCCCACGGCGGATACGGCCGCAGGCGTAGTCCTGAATAATCAGGCAAAGGTTGCGGAAGAATTAAACGCACAGCTTCTGAATGCGGCAATTGAAACAGAAGTATCCAAGCCAGAAACACCTGACACCGAAGCGGAGACGCCGGATACGGAGATTCCAGAGGGCGGCAAGTCGGAAACCGGAAAGGACGACGCAGCCATAGAGGGCAACGGAGACGGAAACGGTCAGGTTCCTCCGGGACAGACCGAGGACGG
>NZ_JAYMNS010000082.1:0-1344 GCF_036941035.1 Candidatus Merdisoma sp. JLR.KK006
TTTAATTTGGAGAAAAACTGAGGATTTTGGTTCAGATAAACTAACGAATAACAGCACATCATGAAAATCCTGCAAAAGCTCAAAAAACTTTTGGAAAATTAAATTTTCCGTGCATAGCCCCCTCATTTTTTCCTTTGGAAAAGTGAGGGGGCTTTTCTACGGGCTTCCCCAAGCTCCTTGACAACCGAATACCCATTCACCAAATACATTCTCTTTGTGATTGTGATGAGCAAAAGCGTGTGCAGCGGTACGCCATGACCTGCCAAAAAGCAGAAGCGATGAAAGGTGGTGAGCGGAAATTACCGACTCAAAATATCGGGCAGCCCCCGATTTCGCCATGACCCGCAAAGAGGACAATGATACTCCCGTCCAGTCACAGTCCGAGCGGTAGCCAACCCGCCGCAGGCAATGAGGGCGGCTCTGTCAGACCGACAGTTGGGGTGCGATTCCCGTGGCGTCAGTTCGCTGCTGACCGTTTGGTGACTTCCCTTACGTTTAACGTATCCGCATTTCGGGGTGTCGAGGACAAATAGAAATGCTCCTATCATATCAAGCCAGATGCAGGGCGGTCTATGGAAACAGGGCTTTGTTTTTATGCCCCGCTGACCTTAAACACTCCCCTGTATCTGGCTGCTACATAGGCAGGAACCCCCTGCCTAAATCCAGATAGGAGGTCAAACACATAATGGAAAGGACTATCAAGCGTGGGGACATCTTCTACGCAGACCTAAATCCCATTGTCGGCTCCGAGCAGGGCGGCAGACGACCCGTACTCATCGTTTCTAACGACATAGGGAACACCCACAGCCCCACCGTCATCATTGTGCCAATCACGAGCCGAGTGCATACAAAGGCAAAGCTGCCCACACATACCGAGGTAGGCAGCTTCGAGGGGCTTGACAAGAACTCCCTCATCCTTGCAGAGCAAATCCGCACCATAGACAAGCGTAGACTGGAGAACTACATCGGCAGGCTCCCCGAAAGCATCCTGCCAAAGCTCAACCGCTCCCTCGCCGTCAGCATAGACCTGGCGGCAAAGGCAGCGGCAACAGAACAGCAACCCTAAGTGATGCTTGTGCCTACTCCGCACAGGCTTATTTTTTTGACAGGAGGTTTTATGAACTACGCAGAGGTTCCCATCTGGGAGAAATACACCCTCACAATCGAGGAAGCCGCAAAGTATTTCCGCATCGGGGAAAAGAAGCTCCGCCAGTTGGCGGACGAACACCCCAACGCCAACTGGCTGATTATGAACGGAAACCGTGTGCAGATTAAGCGAAAGCAGTTTGAAAAAATGATTGATTCTATGGAAGTCATATAGTTGCAACGAGCTGAAATATCGGT
>NZ_JAYMNS010000083.1:0-1331 GCF_036941035.1 Candidatus Merdisoma sp. JLR.KK006
GCCGTACATCACCACCGATACCCTGAACACGCCGTCACGTCCGTCCGCGTCCACCTGCCCACGGTAGGCTTCCGCCGCCTGCTCCACGGAGGAAAGGCCCAGTCCGTGGCTCCTGCGGTCTTTCTTTGTCGTTACGTATTTCCCGACGCGGTTCTTCCTCCGCTCCCCGCGGTAAGGGTTCGTGACCGCTATCATAAGGACTTCCTTCTCATACGAGGCGTACAGCGTGACGTAACGATTTCCCTCCTCAACTTCCATGCACGCCTCCAGCGCGTTGTCCAGCAGGTTCCCGAACACGATGGTAAGGTGCCCGCCCTGGAAGGGCAGCTCCGCAGGCAGGAACACACTGGCTTCAAAGGTGATGCCCTCCACCCGTGCAATGCCGCATTTATGGTTCACAAGGCTGTCCACGATGGCGTTACCGGTCCGGGAAACGTCATCCGCCCGGCACTCCGGGGTTCCCCGCAGCATCCATCGCACATATTCCTCCGCCTGTTTTGTGTCATCCCCCTGCAGCATTCCCAGCAGGCCCGCCATATGGTTCTTCATGTCGTGCCTCAGCCGCCTCATCTCCGCGTCATACGCTTCCCGCTCCTGCGCGTGCCTGTTTAAAAGCTCAAGCTCCTGCTCATAGAGCAGGTTCTTCTCATGGGCCTCCGCATCGTCCACCATGCGGTCATAGACCTCGAATATCATGTAGATCAGCAGGAGGAGCAGGAGCCCCGCGATGATGGCGAACGGGGTGTATTCCTCATGCCGCGCCGTTATCAGGAAGATATTGTGCATCAGGTATATGCTTCCGGCGGGGACGGCGAGGACCGCGACGGCATACCGGAACGGGATGTCCCTCCGGTCCATGCGTTTTGCATAATGCCCCGCGATAATGGCAAGGAGGAACATGAGCATCAGCGAGATGACCGTCCCGGCCGTCTGCAGTTCCCACCCGTCCATCCCGATCAGCCGGAGGATGATGTCGGTGGTGATCTCCATGAGCATCCATACGGCGCATACCAGCGCCGAGAAGATGCAGCGCCTTTTCATGCCTGCATCGTAGGATATGGAACTGATCATGAGTACGAGCGCCATGTTCAGGAAAAGCATTGCCGTCGGGGATATGGTCACGCCCAGGATAGGGACTACCTGCAGGATGTAATAAACGGTCCATGCCGCAAAACGCATTGGGTTTTTCGAGGGACGGGAAAAGAACGCCTTCATTAATTTGTGCATGATGAGTACATGGAAGCATGATGTAAGCAGGCTGCCGGCGTAGGTGCATACAGGGTTCATCCGTCCACCGCCTTCCTGCCCGCCATGCCGCAGAGCCGCGAGCG
>NZ_JAYMNS010000085.1:0-917 GCF_036941035.1 Candidatus Merdisoma sp. JLR.KK006
TGACTACATACTCGGACGCACCGACATAAAGCGTGACTTAAGCAGCCAGTTACGCATGAACCATGAGATGGACAGGTATTACGATATCATATTGCGCTACCAGCGCCTGTCGGACATCAACAGGAAGACTTTCCGGGTGATGCTGGAACGGCTGGAGCAGGCGCAGGACGAACAGGAGAAACTTGTAACAGGGGATTTACACCGGAAGGAAAATGATGTGGATGGTGAGGATAGCAGTATGTGACGATGACATGCGTTTTACGGCGGAACTGGAAGAAATGGTGCGCCGCGAGGCAGAAGATTCGGGCATCAGCGTGGAGACGGAAGCCTATTCCGATGGCGGCACCCTGGTTGCGGACATAGAAAAGGGCTACCGCTACGACCTGGTATTCCTTGACATAGAGATGGGGAGGGTGGACGGCATAAGCGCCGCGAGGCAGATACGCCGCATCGACCGTTCCGCGCTCCTCATATACGTGTCCGGCTACGAACAGTATTTAAAGGAGCTCTTCGAGGTGGAGCCGTTCCGGTTCCTCTCAAAACCCGTGGACGGGGCGAAGTTCAGGAAATATTTCCGCGACGCCTGTGCCCGGATAGGAGAAACGGAAGCCTACTACCGCTTCTCCTTCAACAAGGAGATCCGGAAAGTTGCGGTCAGGGACGTCGTGTATTTCGAGAGCCGCAACCGGGTAGTGCATATATTCATGGCAGACGGCTCCGAGGAGCGTTTTTACGGCAGGCTCAACGCTGTTGAGAAAGAGCTTTCAGAGGGGCGGCAGGAGTTTCTGCGGATACACCAGTCGTTCCTTGTGAATTATGGTTACATAGAGAAGATGAACTTTTCCGTGGTGACGGTGATATTCGGGAACGGGAAGCGTACCGCCCTGAAGATCAGCGAGGACAGGGAGAAAGCGGTG
>NZ_JAYMNS010000086.1:0-917 GCF_036941035.1 Candidatus Merdisoma sp. JLR.KK006
CGACTACATACTCGGACGCACCGACATCAGGCGTGACTTAAGCGGCCAGTTACGCATGAACCATGAGATGGACAGGTATTACGATATCATATTGCGCTACCAGCGCCTGTCGGACATCAACAGGAAGACTTTCCGGGTGATGCTGGAGCGGCTGGAGCAGGCGCAGGACGAACAGGAGAAACTTGTAACAGGGGATTTACACCGGAAGGAAGATGATATGCATGGTAAGGATAGCAGTATGTAACGATGACATGCGTTTTACGGCGTAACTGGAGGAAATGGTGCGCCGCGAGGCAGAAGATTCGGGCATCAGCGTGGAGACGGAAGCCTATTCCGATGGCGGCACCCTGGTCGCGGACATAGAAAAGGGCTACCGCTACGACCTGGTATTCCTTGACATAGAGATGGGGAGGGTGGACGGCATAAGCGCCGCGAGGCAGATACGCCGCATCGACCGTTCCGCACTCCTCATATACGTGTCCGGCTACGAACAGTATTTAAAGGAGCTCTTCGAGGTGGAGCCGTTCCGGTTCCTCTCAAAGCCCGTGGACGGGGCGAAGTTCAGGAAATACTTCCGCGACGCCTGCGCCCGGATAGGAGAAACGGAAGCCTACTACCGCTTCTCCTTCAACAAGGAGATCCGGAAAGTTGCAGTCAGGGACGTCGTGTATTTCGAGAGCCGCAACCGGGTAGTGCATATATTCATGGCAGATGGCTCCGAGGAACGTTTTTACGGCAGGCTCAACACTGTTGAGAAAGATCTTTCAGAGGGGCGGCAGGAGTTTCTGCGGATACACCAGTCGTTCCTTGTGAATTACAGTTACATAGAGAAGATGAACTTTTCCGTGGTGACGGTGATATTCGGGAACGGGAAGCGTACCGCCCTGAAGATCAGCGAGGACAGGGAGAAGGCGGTA
>NZ_JAYMNS010000087.1:0-833 GCF_036941035.1 Candidatus Merdisoma sp. JLR.KK006
GGCAAAGCTTGACGGGGCGGGATGCAGCCACGCCGTCTTTGATGAAGGAGCCACCGAGGCCATCCTGAACGCTTCGGACGGCACGCCCCGTGTGCTTAACCGCCTCTGCTGCCAGAGCCTGCTGTGTGCAGATGCAAAAAAGCTGGATCTGGTGGATGCCGACACAGTCATGCAGGCCATAAACGACTGTGAACTGGGATAGGAGGCCGCTTATGGATAAGATAAAAAGGAAAGCCCTGCAGCGGGAACTTAAGGCGGTGGAGGATGCCTATGCCGGGACACTTGGCTGGCTGGAACTTGGGGAACTGCGTTCCTGGGTGGAAGCTGGAAACAGCCCCTATGAGAATCCGGAACAGGTCATCCATGAAGATGGTACCTTTTTTGACTTCATCGAATGGCATCGGACGGCACGGTGGGTCACCGTCAGGGAACCTCTCGATTTACGGGAGCCTTCGGACAGGGAGCTGTTTAACTTTTATACAGACAGACGCTCTGACCATGGCTCTTTTGAGGAGACAAAAAAGTACCTCCGGGATGCACAGACCTTTCTGGGCTGTGAGATCCTCACTCTCATAGATTTTCTGAAAGAGAGAGATCTGCTGTATGCGTACCTGCGTTATAAATATCCTGAACCACTGACAGAGGAAGAGGAACTTCCATTCTGATCTTTTCAGGAAGACATACCCCTGCGCAATTAATTTGCATAGGGGTATTTTCAGTTCCGAATAATGTGCGAAACCGTGTTCCCACAATGTGATGGGAAATCTATCATGGATTACTTTACTGCTAATATAATCTGAAAATCGAATGCTCTTTTAATCTGAAGAACAACA
>NZ_JAYMNS010000088.1:0-770 GCF_036941035.1 Candidatus Merdisoma sp. JLR.KK006
TTCGCCAATTCCTGAGCTTCGGCGGCGTGTTTTAGCCCCGGACATTTTCGGCGCAGGACCTCTCGACCAGTGAGCTATTACGCACTCTTTTAATGTATGGCTGCTTCTGAGCCAACATCCTGGTTGTCTTTGAAATCCCACATCCTTTTCCACTTAACACGCACTTTGGGACCTTAGCTGCAGGTCTGGGCTCTTTCCCTTTTGACTGCCCAACTTATCTCGTGCAGTCTGACTCCCGGTCATCATCTCCATGGCATTCGGAGTTTGATATTCTTCGGTAAGCTTTGACGCCCCCTAGGAAATTCAGTGCTCTACCTCCATGAGACTAAACCGAGGCTAGCCCTAAAGCTATTTCGAGGAGAACCAGCTATCTCCGGGTTCGATTGGAATTTCTCCCCTACCCACACCTCATCGCCACCCTTTTCAACGGATGTGCGTTCGGCCCTCCATCGCCTTTTACGGCGGCTTCAGCCTGGACATGGGTAGATCACCCGGTTTCGGGTCTGCCTGGTCTGACTCTGGCCCTGTTAAGACTTGGTTTCCCTTCGGCTCCGGACGTATGCGTCCTTAACCTCGCCAGACCCGGCAACTCGCCGGACCGTTCTACAAAAAGTACGCGGTTGACCTCTTAAGGGTCTTCCACAGCTTGTAAACACAGGGTTTCAGGTTCTCTTTCACTCCCCTCCCGGGGTCCTTTTCACCTTTCCTTCACAGTACTATGCGCTATCGGTCACTAAGGAGTATTTAGGCTTACGGGGTGGTCCCCGCTC
>NZ_JAYMNS010000089.1:0-764 GCF_036941035.1 Candidatus Merdisoma sp. JLR.KK006
TTTTCTTCTCCAAGCACGCTCCATGCTGTAAAATCAATCGGCTATGATGTCATTGGCATGGTGAAAAAGAGTCCAAAAATGTTCTTTAGGTACAATGGTGAAGATATGTCTCTTATTACAATCTATAACCGGAATAAAAAGAGACGTGGTCGTTCCAAATACCTTCTTTCCGTGGTAGTTGATGTTGTAAAAGATGGAGAAATTATTCCGGCTAAAGTTGTATATGTCCGTAATCGGAATAAGAAAAAGGAGTACTTGTGCCTTATCTCCACAGATACAACTCTGGATGAAAATGAAATCATCCGTATTTATGGTAAGCGCTGGGATATCGAAGTTTTCTTTAAGATATGTAAAAGCTACCTGAATCTCAGCAAGGAATGTAACTCCTTATCTTATGATGCAATGACTGCCCACACTGCAGTTGTTTTTACACGATATATGATGCTTTCCCTAGAAAGCCGGGAATCTAACGACAGTCGTTCACTGGGTGAACTTTTTCTATACTTTTCTGACGAAATGTCTGATATCACATGGATACAGGCATTTCAAATGCTGCTTCAAATGTTCCGAACCATGCTTAGCGACAACACGGAACTGTCCGAAGATAAAATTGACGAACTGGTTGATACGTTTATGAACACGATACCTGCTTTACTGAGGACACAGCTTCAAGCAGCATAGCAGAGGAATTAAGATAACTGAATAACTGCCAGGTATTGAATTTTCAAGGTGCATAGGTTAAATCTATGTGCGAAGTTTGAGTT
>NZ_JAYMNS010000009.1:0-131756 GCF_036941035.1 Candidatus Merdisoma sp. JLR.KK006
GACTTGCCCAAAAGGTTTCATTTATGGTGGTGTCAAGTGTGCAGGACATGGGAGTTTAGTTGGAAAGCCTGACGAGGATGAGTATCGAAAGGCATTATCAAGTGTAGTGTCATGTGAAGGTTCCACGACAATAAGCGGAAAAGGGGTAATCTCCGCTCCGCTTGTAAGCATGGACGCATCTTTCAAGTCCATTGTAGTGAGCTTGAATCTGATTGATGAAGGCAGGGAACCGCTTGTATTGAGGAGTGACTGGAATCCGGAGGCATCTCATTCAGACAAATATTTTCCAGATTATTTTAGGTGAAAAAGTTGACAGTATTCTTTAAGAGTTTTATAATTTAACCTTGAGTTCAATTATGAGGATGCAGACAGTGGCACGGAGAAAAAAAGAGCCGAAAAGTGTACACCGAAAAAAAAGGAATTTTTAATATCCGGCATAGATAAAGGCGATCTGCGAAACGATCTGAAAATCATGCCTGCTATTTTTGTTTTCTGGGGTATGTTGTCCGGGCTTATTCAGCTTGCAGAAAACAAAGAAGAATATATTAAAAAAGCAATGGGATTATCAAAAGTCCAGTTTTTAGAACATGGTTTTCATATGTTGTATTGTTCTATTGCAGATAGTGGAGAGTGATGAAGTGAGAATATCGAAAAGGAAAACAGTATAGTTGATGAACAGAAAATTGACCACTTTTTGACTTATTTGCAGTATCATATTCTGAGAGAGGTTATTATGGCATACAAAATACTCATTGTTGATGATGAAAAAATGCTGACAGAGTTATTGTCAAGTCACTTACGGAAGTGTGGATATGAGGCTTTTGTAGCGGAAAATGCACAGCAGACAATATCCATGCTGAATGTCTATCCGGATTTGATTCTGCTTGACATCAATATGCCGGAAATAGATGGACTGGAGCTATGTAAAATGATCCGCCAGAATGTCGTCTGCCCCATTTTGTTTCTGACAGCCCGGATTACGGAACAGGACAAAATAAACGGCCTGCAGGCTGGAGGTGATGATTACATAACCAAGCCGTTCAGCCTGAAAGAGTTGACTGCAAGAGTGGCGGCTCACCTGCGGAGGGATGAACGAAGCAAGTGTACGCCTAAAATCGTTTCTTCCCAGGGCTTGATCGTAAATCTTGCGGAACGTACTTGTTTTTATGGGGAAAGGCCGCTGAGCCTGTCAAACCGTGAGTTTGACATTGTGGAGTTTCTGATGTGTAACGTGGGTCAGATATTCGACAGGGAGCGGATCTATGAAGCCGTGTGGGGGCTGAATGCCGAAGGAGACAGCGGAGTCATAAAAGAGCATATCCGAAAGATCAGGAATAAACTGAAGGAAGCTACGGGCAGGGAATATATCGAAACAGTCTGGGGGATGGGGTACAGATGGAAAAAATGAGGAAACCCGGATCAATGAAAAGAGCTTTTATCTGTGCGGTAGCTGCTACAATGTTTCTTGTTTTTGCGGCATCTGTCCTGACGATTTATGGATGCTACCGTATACAAAAAGTGATACTTCCCGATTCTCAGGAAGTCTGGCTGAATATCCGGACGGTCACAGCGGACGGGAGGGTATTAGAGGGAGGGCAGAGGGTTATCCTTGACGAACCTGCCCAGGTGGGTATGCTCGTTCCCACCGGAGTGGATGTAACTTTGGAGAATACGGAATTCATAATAGAGAAAATCGAGTCCGGCTTTGCGGCGCTTCGCCCAAAGCAAAAGTTCGTATACAGAATGGCAGGCATTTCTATGGTGTTGTTTCCTTTTGTCTATTCCATTACAGGTATCATGCTGTGCGCATGGTGGTTTTACAGGAAAGAACTGTCGCCGCCCATTCAGGTTCTTGCCGATGCGACAAAACATATCCGGGAGCAAGACCTTGATTTTACGGTTGATTATAACAGGAATGATGAATTAGGAAGGCTCTGCACCGCTTTTGAAGAAATGCGGCAGGCGCTCTATGATAACAACCGTCAGCTATGGAACATGATCGAGCAGCGCAGAATCCTGCAGGCGTCAGTGGCACATGACCTTAGAAATCCCATTGCGATTGTTGAGGGATATGTGGAATATATGCAGCAATGTCTGGCAGATGGAAATCTGAATGACGAAGAATTACGGCATACACTGTCTAACCTTGCGGTAACGGCAAAACGGCTTGAACATTATACAGATTATATCCGTGACCTGAATGCGATTGAAGAAACGGAAACAAAGTATTCCGTAGTTCAGTTACCGGACTTTTTAAGAAGAGCTACGGAAAGTTTTTCGTTTTTTGCCAAACAGCGTAGCCTGGAGATTGCATACCATTCTGCCATATCCGAATGTCAGGTAAAATTAGACGAGCAGATTTTTTACCGTATTGTCGAGAATATCTTTTCCAATGCCGTTCGATATGCCAAAAGCAAGGTGAATTTCGGGTACTCCCTTACAGATGATATGCTTATGATAACCATATCAGACGATGGCAAAGGCTTTTCAAGGGCAATGCTCCGTAAAAAGAACACTTTTCTTTATTCTGAGGATAAAACGGGAGAGCATATGGGCCTGGGATTGGCTACAAGCCGTGTCCTTAGCCAGAAACACGGCGGAAGTTTAGAACTTTCAAATATTGCTTCTGGTGGAGCTTGTGTAACAATTAAACTTGCAGTCCACAAAATGAATTGATATTTTTATTTATTAAAAGGTTTGGATCAAAAAAGTGATTGACAAAGAGGCAAACGGAGGTTTCTTTTATGTGGGGACTATATCTCGATAGTAAAGCTTTTAAAGATGGACTATTGTGCGGCTGTTTCAAAATGGGAACGAGGTATCGGATTTTTACCGAATATATCTATAAAAAATATCAGCAATCTACAGAAACGTAAGAAACGGAGGAAAAAATGGTCGATTATTCACAATTTGAGGCAAGTGTAAAATCCGGCATCCACGCAGATGTGAGCCGGATACGGCAGAAAGATGAAATAATAAAAGCCGTCGTTAAAAAGCGGAGAAGCTCTGCGATAATCTGCGTATGCTTCCTGTGCATGGCAGGAATTTCTATGTTTAAAAGCTGGGTTCCCGCCGTTATCTGTTTCCTTCTTGCATTGTTTTTCCTATGGCGGGCTGTCGGAAAATTTTCTGACGAATATTTACGGGAAATGTACGAGGAGGGGCTTTTGGTTCCCGGCATGATCGTGAAAACGGAACCCCTTACTATCATGGCAATCGCAAACATGACTGCGCGGGATGGCGCGGCAACCGTAAATGGATGCTGCTGTCTGGAGGTAAAGGAGCTTGACGGGGCGCAAAAAATTCTATTTGAAAAAATCCCCTGCTCCTGTTTTTTCTGCTATGAGGGCGGCGATTACCATTCTTCCTTCCAGCCCCATCCTCTTTATTGGGGAACGGCAGATCAGCAGTCTATTCAAGAAGCGCTAAGACAGGTGGAGGAAGACAACAAAGAAAATGCAAAAGATGAATGGGAAGTGCTCAAGGAGGTTGCGCGGCAGTTCCCTGATTTGGGAAACGGAAACTTGATTTTGTTGGATGAAAATTATGTTCCCTTTGGGAAAAAGAACTACATGGACAGCAACTATAAGCCCCTCAACGAGGAAACTGACCCCAAGTAATATGTTCCATTTAGGGAAACGCTGATGAAAGCGTTTCCCTCGTCGCAAATTCGGGATTGTTTAGGCAGGAACTGAAAGAGATCGGTTGTGTTAGCGAAACGATTGGGTGGGAATGTATGCTCGCAAAAATAAAAGAACAGTTATCTTATGATTGGAATAAAAAGATTTATCTGATTCTTTCTGATGGCTGGGTTTATGAAGGATATATAGATACTATGATCGATGTACTTAATGAAGTTGATGGATTGTTGGAGGATTTTTATATTGTTACTCCGCAATTTGATAAATTTGCAGCATATACGGATGACGGTCAGTGCTTATGTTTTTATGAAAAATAACACGGTTGATATTTCCTCTGCACAAAAAGCGATAATTCGATAATTATAGGCCCACAGATGTTCAGTTTGATAACTTCAAATCCGGCGGTAAATGAAAATACACGGATGATTAGTGACTGACACGTCTTGTTGGTTTGTTATATGCTTGATGAAAGGAAGATGAATATGAAATTGTTAACTTTTGTTATTATCACACTTGCTATATATATGCCATTTCATTTGTTTAAAGAGGCACTTGGGAATTTCCCTAAGTGGATGTATGAACATAAATGGCTTCCGTACCATATGACAAATGGACATTGGATGTCAAATAATATTTTTATTTATTATCCTATGCTTTTGCTTGCCACATTCATATTTGTAATTGGAGAAGAAAATTGCACTTGTTTCGGGAAGTGAATTGTTAGTAAAGTGGGTTTTGCCAAAAACAAGTGGAAGAAAAGCTGGTGTGCAGGTGGTTCTTATAAAATGAATATGGTAAAATTTTATAAGAAACGAGGTAAGGCTATATGGAAAAGAAAATTTATATCACAGAGGAAGAACGGACAAAGTGTCAAAAGGTGGCAGATGCGTTTGCAGAGCTGTATGAGATGTAGAATATCGTAGTGCTTGATGTAGGCAGGTATGGCTTTGTAATGCTAAAATATTATAATCTGCCACATGGTTTTGAAGATGCCATAACTTTTACAGACAGTGTGGAACTATTTGAAGATTTGTGGGAAGAATGGCTGAATACAAAACTGTATTTACTGGCAAAAGGCACACCGTTGCTGGAGAAGGGCTATAAAGGTGTGTTTGAGGGTTTGCCGGAAGAAAAACAGTCGGAACTTATCATGAGGAAAGCTACTTTTGCAAAAGCGGCAGAGATATATCTATAATGTTGTTTTTGTGAGGAAAATGGAACGGTAGTTGGCGAATAATCAAAGGTTAGAAAGGCTCTGTGAGATGCAGAGCTTTTCTTATTTGTGTTTTATGAAAAAATGGAATGAATGAGTGGGATTTCGCCGTAATCGGCATTGTGGAAATGTCGTATAACTGGCTATCTTATGGAGTTGTGGGTAACTCTGTTTGCAGGATGTGGGAAAGCTGCACTTTGCTTTTCCATGTCCTGTGAATAGAGTTATCCATGACGGAATAGTCAGTTATGCACATTTCCATGATGCAGTTTTTATGGCAAGTCTGTTCATTTTACAAAAATTTGACATAAGTTATGTTTTTGATTTTACAAGCAGTATTTATGATAAAAAGCGTAGAAGAAAATATCACAAAGAAAAAAGGAGAAAATTATTATGAAAAAAATTGTTACTTTTGTTGCCACTTTATCACTTGCACTCGTAGCTATGACCGGATGCGGGAAGGCGGACAGCAAAACAGTATCTACGGATGGCTCAACCTCTATGGAAAAAGTAATCGGTGCTTTGGGCGAAGCTTTTGAGGAAAACAATTCCGGTGTAACCTTTACATATAACCCTACCGGTTCCGGCTCCGGAATTACAGCTGTGGCAGAAGGACGCTGCGATATTGGTCTTTCCAGCCGTAACTTAAAGGAAGAAGAAAAAGCGCAGGGATTGACTGAAACGGTGCTTGCGCTTGACGGGATTGCTGTCATTGTAAATCCGGATAATCCGGTAAATGACCTTGACCTTGAAACGATTAGCAGGATTTATAGAGGGGAAATAACAAACTGGCAGGATATAGGCGGCAATGATCTGGAAATTGTCCTGATTGGACGTGAAGCCGGGAGTGGTACAAGAGATGGCTTTGAATCCATTACGGACACGGAGGATGCCTGCAAATACCGTCAGGAGCTTACATCTACCGGGGATGTGATTACAACGGTGGCAGGCAATCCGGCGGCAATCGGATATGCTTCCCTTGCATCTGTAAAGGATACGGTAAAAACCCTTTCTGTCGGCGGTATTGTACCTGCGGAGGAAACGGTAAAAGATGGTAGCTATGTGGTGCAGCGTCCGTTTGTGTTAGTGACAAAGAGCGGCGCAGAGCTTTCGGCAACTGCACAGAAATTCTTTGATTATATTACTTCATCTGAAGCAGGTGAGATTATCTCATCTGCGGGTGCAGTACCAGTAAATAAATAATCCGGCGGATTATGAAAGGTTTTGGAAGGTGAAGTCAAATGAACAAAAAACAGTTCATGGAGAATGCCATACATGGCATATTCCTGATACTTGGTCTGATTACAGTTGGCTGTGTACTCCTGATTACTGTTTACCTTGTCATATCAGGGATTCCGGCTATCCGAAAAATAGGAGTTTTGAATTTCCTTTTCGGGAAGAAATGGGCTTCTACAGCAGCACAGCCGCAATATGGGATTTTTCCGTTTATCCTTACCAGTATTTATGGTACGGCTGGCGCAATCGTACTTGGAGTGCCAATTGGCTTTATGACAGCAGTTTATCTTGCTAAGATTGCGCCGTTAAAAATAAAAACCGTTATTGAAACAGCGGTAAGTTTATTGGCTGGCATTCCGTCGGTAGTTTATGGGCTTGTGGGAATGATGGTGCTTGTGCCAGGGATACGGATTGTTTTCCATATCCCCGATGGAGCCAGCCTGTTTGCTGCTATCATTGTACTTGCAATTATGATATTACCCTCAATCATTAAAGTGTCGCTTACGGCATTAGAAGCTGTTCCAAAGGAATATGAGGATGCTTCCCTTGCGCTTGGTTCGACACCGATTGAAACATACTTCCGTGTATCCGTTCCGGCGGCAAAAAGCGGCATTGCGGCGGCTGTTGTGTTAGGCGTTGGCAGGGCTATCGGCGAGGCTATGGCTATTATGATGGTGGCGGGGAACGCCCCAAATATGCCGAAAATTTTTCAGAGCGTCCGTTTCCTTACAACCGCTGTGGCAAGTGAAATGTCTTATGCGGCTGACGGAAGTTTACAGAAACAGGCATTATTTTCGATTGCGTTGGTTTTATTCCTCTTTATCATGCTGATAAATGCCGTATTAAATTTCTTTTTGAAACAAAGCAAGGAGTAAATATAGATGGAAAAACAATCAATTTCCCTTAGAAGGAAAACATATATTACAGCCATGCGTGTGTTGATGGGGATTTCCGTATGCATTACTTGTGCATTGGTATTATTTTTGATTGGTTATGTATTGTGGAAAGGGCTGCCGAATGTATCTTGGGAGCTGCTTACTACGAAACCGAGTTATCTGTCTGACCGGATCGGGATACTGCCGGATATTCTTAACACAGTCTATATTGTAGCGGCAACTTTGGTATTTGCTCTCCCGCTTGGAGTTGGTGCGGCGATTTATCTTACAGAATATGCCAAAAATAAGAAACTGGTAGAAATGATTGAGTATGCAGCCGAAACCTTATCAGGGATTCCGTCTATTATTTATGGACTTGTAGGTATGCTGTTTTTCTGTCAGTTTTTTGGTATGAAAACTTCCCTCTTAGCGGGGGCATTTACTTTGGTAATCATGAATCTGCCTACGATTATGCGCACAACGCAGGAAAGCCTGAAAACAGTACCGCAAAGTTACCGTGAAGGTGCTTTTGGGCTGGGAGCTGGAAAGTGGCGTGTGATTTATACCGTTGTGCTTCCAGGTTGTATTGATGGAGTCATAACAGGCTGTATATTGTCAGTGGGGCGAATTTTGGGAGAATCAGCGGCACTTCTTTTTACGGCTGGTTTTGCCCATGCCCTGAACGGGATTCTTGAAGGGCTTGGCAGTGCAGGGGCAACATTGACGGTCGCATTATATGTCTATGCAAAAGAAAACGGGGAATTTGGTATAGCCTTTGCAATTGCCGCTATCCTGATGATTTTGACCATGTTCATCAATCTGTCGGCTACACTGGCGAGCAGATATTTCCAAAAAAGGAGAAATGTATGAATAATATAATGAATCATGACAAAAATCCTGCCATGGTGGTAAAAGACCTGTGCCTGTGGTATAGCAGTACACAGGCTTTGAAAGATGTAAATATTGAGATTGAAGGACAGAGCATTACGGCACTGATTGGCCCCTCCGGGTGTGGGAAGTCTACTTTCCTTAAATCGTTAAACCGAATGAATGACCTTATCGCTGGTGTACGGATTACAGGAGAAGTGTATTATAGGGGCGATAATATTTTTGATGCAGATGTCGATGTCAATGAGCTTCGCCGCAGTATTGGCATGGTTTTTCAAAAGCCGAATCCTTTTCCTATGAGCATCTACGACAATATTGCTTACGGGCCGAGGACACACGGAGTGAAAAATAAGGCAAAATTGGACGATATAATAGAACGCTCTCTGCGTGGGGCGGCAATCTGGGATGAAGTAAAGGACAGGCTGAAAAAATCGGCATTAGGACTGTCAGGCGGTCAGCAGCAGCGGCTCTGCATTGCCCGTGCATTAGCGGTAGAGCCGGATGTGCTTCTGATGGATGAGCCTACAAGCGCACTTGACCCTATTTCCACATCTAAAATAGAGGAACTTGCAATGGAACTTAAAGAAAAGTATACTATTATCATCGTAACGCACAATATGCAACAGGCTGTGCGGATTTCCGATAATACGGCTTTCTTTCTCCTTGGCAATTTAATTGAGTATGGAAATACGGAAAAGATGTTTGAGCAACCAAAGGACAAGCGGACGGAGGATTATATTACGGGGAGGTTTGGATAATGAGAAGTCGTTTTGATGAACAGCTTGCTATGCTGAATAAAGAGCTTACCCAAATGGGGGCAATGTGTGAGGAAGCGATTGCCGCTGCTTCAAAAGCATTAACTATGGGCGACATAAAGCTGGCAGACAAGGTTTTATCCCTTGATGGAGAGATTAACCGGATGGAGCGCACAATCGAAACACTGTGTTTGAAACTGCTGTTACAGCAACAGCCGGTAGCAAGGGATTTACGGCAAATATCTGCAGCCCTTAAAATGATTACTGATATGGGGCGTATTGGAACACAGGCGGCGGATATTGCGGAAATTATCACGTTTCTTGACGGAAGGACTGGAGGGGAATGTGAACAGATCCGGTTTATGGCAGATGCGGCGAGCCAGATGGTTACAGAAAGCATTGACGCTTTTGTAAAACAGGATGTAGTATTGGCTGGTGCGGCGATTGACCGTGATGATGTGGTTGACGATTTGTTTTTACAGGTCAAGTCATCTCTGATTAAGCTGATAGCAGAAAAACCGACAGACGGAGGATATGCGCTGGATTTACTGATGATTGCCAAATATTTTGAGCGTATCGGGGATCATGCGGTAAATATTGCAGAGTGGGTGGCTTTTTCCGTGACAGGAGAACATAAAGGAGCATGATTATGAAAGTATGGTGTGTGGAAGATGATGACAGTATCCGGGATATTGAGGTATATACGCTTAATTCCACTGATTTTGAAGCAAAAGGATTTTTGGATGCAATAGCCTTTCGTGACGCTTTATCTATGGAAAAGCCGGATTTGATAATTCTTGATATTATGCTGCCCGGAGAGGATGGCGTGGAACTGCTGAAATTTTTAAAAGACAGCCCTGACACTTGCAGGATTCCCGTCATCATGGCAACTGCAAAAGGCATGGAGTATGATAAAATCCAGAGCCTTGATTTAGGTGCGGATGATTATCTTGTAAAGCCTTTTGGGATGATGGAGATGGTTTCCCGTGTGAAAGCGGTACTCCGCCGGTGCAATCCTACAGAGGTAGAACATCTTTTGAAAGCCGGGGGGCTTGTTGTCAATCTGGACGAACATACAGTTTCCATTGATAATGAAAGAATACAGCTTACCTTAAAAGAATTTGAACTTCTCCGGCTGTTCCTTTCCCGTCCGGGCATCGCATTTTCCCGTGACCAGCTTTTTAATGACATATGGGGAGCTGATTATGTCAGTGAAACGAGAACGGTTGATATGCATATCCGTACTCTGCGTGTAAAACTGGGGGATTATGGGAAAATGATTGAAACAGTGCGTGGTGTTGGTTATAGGTTAGAGGTGCAGGCATGACAAAGAAAATTTTTAAATCAATTATGGTTGTAGCGGGGGCTGTCCTGATTGCAAGCCTTGTTATCATCATGGGATGTCTTTACAGTTATTTCAGTAATGTTCAGGGAAAACAGTTGGAGGATGAACTGTCTTTAGCTGCCATAGCCGTTGAAAAGGATGGACGGAACTATCTGGAGGAATTACAGTCAAGGGAGTACCGTCTGACATGGGTTGCTGAAAATGGAGATGTTATATATGATACACAGTCTGACGGGGAAAGTATGGAAAACCATGCGGACAGGGAAGAAATTCAAGAAGCCCTGCGGAATAAAGAGGGAAAAAGCTCACGTTATTCCACGACTCTTTTAGAAAAAACACTTTACTGTGCAAGGCGGCTTAATGATGGTTCAGTATTAAGGATTTCTGTCAGCAGCGTTACGATATGGGTGCTTGTTTTGGGGATGATACAGCCGATTTTAATTGTAGTTGTTGTAACACTCATTTTATCAGGAGTATTAGCAAGCCGTATTTCTAAACATATCATGGAGCCGTTAAACAGACTTGATTTAGAAAAACCGCTGGAAAACGATACTTATGAGGAGCTGGCTCCCCTATTAAACCGTATCAATAAACAGCATAAGCAGATTGATATGCAGTTGTCGGAACTCCAAAGGAAAAATGATGAATTTGCACAGATTACATATGGCATGACGGAAGGGCTTGTCCTTTTGAATGAGAAAAATATAATTCTGAACATTAATCCTGCTGCGCTGAAGCTGTTTCATACGAAACGTTCCAGCATAGGTAAAGATTTTCTGACAGTAGAGAGAAGCCATAATGTGAGCCACGCCATACAGGACGCATTTTCAAGTGGACACAGCGAAATCCGCATAGAACGTGAGGGAAAAGAGTATCAGATCCATGTCAACCGCATTGAATCTAACGGTATTGTAATTGGGGCGGTTGTTCTTGCCTTTGATATAACAGAAGCAGCTTTCGCAGAAAGGAACAGACGGGAGTTTACTGCCAACGTATCACATGAATTGAAAACTCCGCTGCAATCCATAATGGGGAGTGCGGAGTTAATGGAGAACGGTCTTGTAAAATCGGAGGATATGACACGTTTTGTAGGGCATATCCGCACAGAGGCAGGGCGGCTTGTAACATTAATTGATGATATTATCCGTTTATCCCAATTAGACGAGGGATGCGATATGCCGTTTGAAAATGTTGATTTATGTGAGATCGCATCTGAGGTGATGGCAGGACTGGCAGATATAGCAGCGGCAAAAGATATTGAAGTGGCTTTAACAGGAAAAAAGGTTTATATTAAAAGTGTCCGGCGGCTCTTAACAGAAATTGTTTTTAACCTCTGTGATAATGCTATCAAGTATAATAAGAACGGCGGTACGGTAGAAGTAGCTATAAGCAGTCAGGAAAATAGTGCCTCGATTACGGTGAAGGATTCGGGAATCGGCATACCGCCGGAACATCAGGCAAGAATCTTTGAACGATTTTACCGTGTAGACAAGAGCCGCTCTAAGGAATCAGGTGGAACGGGATTAGGACTATCTATTGTAAAACATGCTGTACAATACTTGAATGGCAAGATTGAACTGCAAAGCAGCCTGGGGCAAGGAACGGTTATACAGATTATTTTTCAGCAAGATAAAAGTGATGTGGTGCAGTTTTCCTAAAAAACCTGTATTTTACATAAATTATACAAAACATAACTTTTATATTTTACAAAGCATTCATAAAATTATCTTTATAAATATTCAAAGCAAACGCTGACGGTAATTTTATGAAAAATATATAGCGCATGAGCTTAAGAATGGCGGTTTTATTTGAATGTAAAACTGCCATTCTTTTTTATAGACTATCAGTAAGGGAAAAGATATGATTAGAAAAAAGCAAAAACTGTATACACACCAAAGACAAAAAATAAAGAATAATTGCACACATAAAGGTGTACCGCAAGGAAGAAATAAACTTCACTGCGGTACACCTTTTTTAATGGTGCGAAATTTGTCTGATTTTGGCTTTTATTACAGTTTATCTGTTGCGTATTTGTGTGCAAAATCTGGCTGGAACAATTTTGATTCTGGAGGGGGATTCCGTTTGGGTTCTTTTTGAGTTCAGAATTATTTTCTGTACCTCAACTTATTTTGGGCATATTGATAGGCGGAGTATTGTTCGGAGCGCCAATAGGGTTTTGCGTGGTTATATATAATTTTTTCAAAAGATTTGATTAAAAACAAATTCCTGTTTGTCTGCCAGAATAACTGAGTCCAGAGCCAACAGACTTGTGAGAAATTACAGTTTGTTGGCTCTCTTTATGTAAAGAACTAAGCTGTTTCTCCGTAAACTTTTTTCTATTACTTGACCACATTTTGACTTTTGGTTTTTATAATGGTATTTAGATAATAGAATCCGAATCTAAAACAAGTAGTCCAGCTAAGAAATGTCAAGTGTTTTGAAAAAATAAATTTTGCTGGACAGTAAAGCCGCAAAGGCGCACGAGAGGAACTTTTATGAGAGTCCTTTCGAATAAAAGTTTTTCTCATTACCGGTGTGTCGAAGCGGCTTTACCCTTTAGTGCTGTCGCGCAGCGACTTAGAATAGGAGGATAGACGATGCGAAAGCGATTCTTATCATTAGCTATGATTCTTGTTTTGCCCTTTTGTGTGGCGGCCTGCGGAAATTATACTTTATCGGACAGCGAAAGCTGTCCGACCGCCCGTAAGGGCATGAATTCGGGGGGACCCGAAGGGTATAACATTGCGGACGAGAATGCCCCGCCGCAAACTATAGAAGAAGACCCATTCGCCGGGGCGCAGGAGGACGGAGATTTAGGGTTTCTCAGTCATGGGGAAGCGGATCCTGCCAGAGCCGATGACCAGAGTGTTTTGCCTTATGAGTATCATGGCGGAGAATTTGTCCTGGACTATCAGTTTGTGTCAGAAGGAAAATTGGACAGCATTGGCTTCCTGCTTTTTTTGGACGGAAAGCCGCAAGCCTACAAGGTGAACGACACAGGAGCGGAATATGAGTATCTCCACTGCTTCCGGACATCAGAAAAGCACGAAGAGAAATTTTCCTTTGTGTTCACACCGGACACAGGGAAAAAAGGCGATACCCTGAATATGACGGTCGTGAGTGTCACCAGGCCCGATTTCCAGCCTGATATGAAAGAAACCTCAAGCTATGGCTGGTATCATCAGAGTTTCGAAAGAGTGCTGAAACTGCATTTTAATGAGGATGCTCCGGAAAATGACAGCATCAATGGAGAAAGTATAACTGCTTTTCGTGATGTCAGCATTTCAGAGGAAAAAGTCACTTCCTCTTTTATTGAGAATGAGCTTGTGAGAGCAGGATGGAATGGCGTTACGATGGATACCCTGGATAACAGTGTCTATTGGACGCTTGTCTATGACGGCGAGGTGGTGTATGACAATATCAACCTTACCGGGAAAGATACGCTTACCGTGCGCTACACCCTTTGTGGAACGCCAGGCGCAAGATATGGCATATCATTTTTCTTAAACCATAAGCCCATATCTTTTGAGGGAGCGGTTTCCCGTGATGTCACATTAAGCAAAGGAAATGTGTGGATTATTGAAGCAACCATAGATACCGCTAAGCTGGATGGTTTCAATACTTTTTATGCGACAGCCGTCGCAGCGGACGGAAATTCAGTTACAAGTAAAACCAGTTCAATTTTATTATACAAGGAGGACTAAAAAATGAAAACAAAATGGATGTGTATGATACTTATGCTTGCTTTGGCGCTTCCTCTGTCGGCCTGCGGGGATAGACAGGAGAATGGGAACAGCTCTGAAAATGGAGCCATAAACATGGAGCCGCAATCCGTAGAAGATGATTCATCGGAAAATACCGGAAATGAAAGCAGCGAAATGAACGTGATTGATCAACAGGATAACGGTACGGATAAAAATATGATGGCGGTCGGCGGGGTCAAGGATTCCGCTTTTTCAGGAAAGGTCAGAGGCTGCTATTATGCCGATGGAAGCCGGATTATCGTTGCGGCGGATCAGCTTTATCTTTACGATACGGGGAAAAGCGAAACAATCGCAAGTGCGGATATTTCCATGGGAGACTTATGCGTACAGACCTTTACAGACGGCTACTTTGTTGTGGGCCAGGGAAAGGCTGGCGGCGGAGACAGCAACGGTTCATTTGCTGCATCAGACAGCGACGGAATCAATGGATACATACTGAATAAGGACTTTGCTATTCAGGATACCATTTCCTTTAGCGGATTATTAAGTGACGATTTTATCCCGCAGATCACAGGGATAGCTATTTCACAGGACGGAAAACAGGTTGCTTTCGGCGGACTTCAGGGGCTTTACCTTTATGATGTTTCTTCCCGGAAGGTTCGTACCATTCTGAACTATTCCGAAGAAGGCACGGCAGGTAATATGCAGATTGCAGCCATGGACAGCCTTACCTTTACGGGGGACAACACTTTAGTCTATGTAGGCATGGCTGCAGATACCTCCATTGGCGGGGATGGGGTCAGTGTTTATGGTACAGTATCCACAGACAGCGCAAAGCTCACGATTACCAAAAAGGGGGATTACAAGGTAGATACGGAAGAAGTGCAAAAGGGCGGAAACCTGCTTATTATGCCCCAGAGCTTTGACGAAAATAATGGAACCCTGCTGATGCTTGATACCATATCCAATACGGAAAATACGATGTCGTTCTCAAGCCGCAGTGAGGGAAAAGACGGTGTTTACTGCTCCGGGCAGGGAAAATATGTGGCTGCTGCTATTTTGGAGGAAAGCAGTGTTACAATCAACATTTATGATACGGCATCGGGAAAACGTATCCATACGAAAACCGTTCAGGACAGCAACAGTACCTATTTCCTGCGTGTTCCACAGATTTTGATTTTGGATGAATCCGGCACCTGTATCGTTGTGCTTGGACGGGGTATTGACGAGGTAAGCACCTTGATAACAACCTTTGGCTTTGCGGGGTGATTCCCTATGAAAATATCATTACGAAATGTTTCAAAGCAGTATAAGGGCAAGTATGCCCTGAAGGATTTCACTACGGAACTTACGGAGGGTGTCTATGGGCTTTTGGGCGCTAACGGTGCGGGAAAGACGACACTGATCAATATACTTGTGGGTATTTTGGGAAGCGATGGCGGAACGGTTTTGATTGACGGACAGGATGCAGGAACTTTGGGTAAGGACTTCCTGTCAAAAATCGGATATATGCCGCAATATCCTGTCTTCTACCGGGATTTTACTGTAATGGATTTTCTGCTGTATATGTGCGCACTGAAAGGAATCCCTGACGAACAGGGGAAAAAACGGGCTTTGGAGCTTCTTAGCATTGTCAATCTTTCAGATGCGAAAGAGAAAAAGATTGGCGCTCTTTCCGGCGGTATGCGGCAGAGGGTCGGCATTGTCCAGGCGATGCTGGGCGATCCTGAAATTCTTATTTTGGATGAGCCGACAGCAGGGCTTGATCCCAGTGAACGTATCCGTTTCCGCAACCTGATCTCAAAATTCGCACAGGGACGAACAGTTTTGCTGGCCACCCATATCGTTTCCGATGTGGAGTGTATCGCAAAGGAGATTATGATCTTAAAGGAAGGCTCCTTAATAACCCAGGGAACTACCGACACATTAGAACAGAATATCTATGGGAAAGTGTGGGAGGTGACAGTAAACGGGGAAGACGCCGCCAGACTTGGAAGCGAATATTATGTCAGCAATATGAAACAGCAGGGGGAACGCTTTTTGGTAAGAATCGTAAGCGATATGCTGCCTGCTTCAGACGCAGTAAAGGTTTCCCCTAATCTGGAAGATGTATTTCTGTATTACTTCCGCGGGCAATGAGCCAGGCGGACATGCTTGCATGTCCATTTGGCGAATGCCGCGAGAGTCGCAAGACCCTCCGCGGGCAATGAGTTAAGGGAGAGATCATATGACACGCTTAATCAAATATGAATTTTACAAATTATTCTGCAAGCGGTCAATACTTGTTGTATTCCTATTGTTCAGTGTAATAAACCTGTTCAAAATAAACAGCGAATTCCACTCGTATTCCTACCTGGCGGACGGAAATGACAGCCGCAGTTGGAACAGCGTGTATTGGCAGCTTTATGAGGATTACAGAGGGGAGATCACTGCTGAAAAAATCAATCATCTTCTTTCCATATATCAGCCGTTAGCAGACGCTACGGCTGATATGACAGCAAGCACAGCCAAAGACAATCCGGATATGATGACGGGGAATATATACAGTGACCGGAATATCTTGGAAAAATACTATGTGGAGCCTATGGAATATTTCTATCATTATCGGACTTATGCCCTTCAAGTGGCAGAGAGGGCAAAGGAAAATGCCGCTGTTTACAAAGAACGGGGGCAGACTGTAGAAGTACGTAAAAACAGTGTGATCTATCACCTTTATTCAGGGCGGAGCATAAAAGACTTTGCCTATGAGGAGATGTATAACTATTATCTGAACTATGATTTTTCGGTCATATTGGTTTTATTTCTTTGTCTGTACGGGGTTGTCAGTACCTTTGTCTGCGAAAAGGAAACACAGATGGATATGCTGCTGCTGACAAATCCGGGCGGCGGTAAAAAGACCACATTTGCTAAAATTACTGCGGCTTCTTTGTTTGTAATCAGTGTGGCCATATGGTTTTCTGTTGTGGATTATATTGGCTTTGTGTATTTCTTCGGAACGGCGGAAGGAGGAAATCTTCCGCTGTATGCTGTCAGCAATTTCAGCACGGCTGCGGTAAACTGTAATTTATGGCAATATGCGATTCTGTCCGCAGTGACAAAGGCAGTGGGCGTATGGACGATGAGCATGGTGTTTCTATTGATTTCCTTGTTTGGGCACAGTGTCCTTGTTCCGTTTGTCGCTGATTTCGGAGCAGCCCTGTGTTTTATTATTACAGGTGCGTCGCAGAGCTGTTTCAGTAATACCTGGCTCAAGATTATAAACCCATATTCGCTACTTGCTAACCGCATACTATTTGGCAAGACCGAGTTTATTGATTTTGCAGGATATCCGATACAGAGCTTCCAGGCAGCAATTATTTTTGCCATATCCGCAGGGGTGGTTTCCATAACGGCAATGATGATGCTTTCTAAAAGGAACTCTTATATTTTCTGCTGGATGGTAAAGTCGCAAAGGCGCACGAGAGGAACTTTCATGAGTGCCCTTTCGAATGAAAGTTCCTCTCATTAAATATGCGCCGAAGTGACTTTACCCTTTAGTGCTGTCGCGCAGCGACTTTAAATAGGAGGATAAAATGTCTGGATTTATGTACGAAGTAAAAAAGATTATGCTCTGGCAAAGGGGGCTGTTCTATATTGCCCTTGTCCTGCTTTTTGGCACGGTCTGGCTTGCCTTGTCCGACAACCCTGTAGACATAGCGATGGAGCAGTATAAAAATGAATATGACTGGTATCTGGAAAAGGTAAACGGATACTGCACCGAGGAATCTTCCCTTTATCTGGAGCAGGAGGCGGAGCGGATTGCAAAAGCGAAGGAGAGGCAGAACAGCCTTTTGGAGAACTACTATGACGGGAAGATCAGTGAAAGTGAATATAAAAAAGAGAGCCGGGAAATAGAGAAGGTTCTGGAGCGTCAAAATGGATTTGAGGTTATCTATCAGCAATATCTCTATATCTGCGAAAATGCGGGGAACCGCTGTTTTCTCCGGACAAACGGATGGATGGGGCTTCTTGGCAAAGGTACGCTTAATTTCATTCTCTTCCTTGGCATTTTGCTGATTGTTACGCCTGTTTTCTGTTCTGAGTACAGCTGCCAGATGGACACCCTGATCCTGACTGCAAGGGAGGGGCGAAAAAGCGCTCTGTATAAGCTGCTCATTATTACCACGGCCGTTCTTTTCCTGTCGCTTTGCATTTCGCTTATTGAATACGGATTTTACAGGTTCAAATACGGACTGCCGGATGGGGATTATCCGATTCAGAGTATTCGTTACTTTGCAGACAGCAGCAAGGATATGTCGCTGCTGGAGGGATATGTATCAATAGGGCTGCTCCGGATGTTTGGCGGTGTGTTTCTTGCGATACTCCTGATGTTTATTTCCGTTTTAGCAAAAAAATATGCGGTCACCCTGCTGACTGGTGCGGTGTCCGTGATGATTCCCTATATAGGCTTATCAAAAACCGGCATTTACCGTCTGCCTCTGCCGCTGCCGTTTCTGCTTGGAACAGATTTTTTCGCAGGGGATATTGTTATGAGCGATGCCCTGACGGGTGATGAGAAAATTGTTTTTGCGGAGGTTGGTACGGTTACGCTGTTGACCTTGCTCTTTGTATCCGTGCTTTTGTGTACTTTGGCCGTTGTCTGGATTTTACGGCGCAATTCTAACAGATGGCTGATGAAATCAGAGCAAAAGAAGCGTGGGGCGGCTTTCGTTGTCATGTTTGGCCTGGCATTGGCAGTGACGGGATGTTCAGGCCGTGGAAAAACGGGAAGCGTTGTCTATAATTCATCGGCAGGGTATGACTGTATGGGATATGAAATCATACAAGATGCAGGGGATTTTGATTATTCTCTCAAAAATACTTCCACGGGGGAAACATATCCTTTAGCACGTTCTCCTATGTTTGGGGTATTTTCTGATGAAGAAGAAATATGTGCGTTTTATGTGTGTCCGCCATATCTGTATTACACTACATCGGTTATGGAAAGCTATGTCAACCGGGTGGGAAACTATAACAGCAATATAACGAAAGTGTCGGTTGTAGAGCTGAATCTGAATACCTTTGAGGAAAAAACAATCTTTGAGCAGATGACGAATTCCGGGCGTTCTCTTTTGGGCATTGACTATGAAACGGGGGATAAATGGAAGTTCCTGGATTTTCACCACGCTTTTTTCCTGAATGACGATAACCTGTTTTTCATTGGCAATGACGGCATAACAAAAGTAAACCGGTATACCGGAAAAACTGTAAAGCTCGACATTCCTGTAAACGGAAATATTTCATTCGATGGGGAAAGCATCTTTTACAAAAATGAACAGGGGGTTTTAACAAGATATGACGTTTCCGGTAATGAAACTTACACTTATGAAAATATAGCTGCATATGATTTCTGCATGGATGAGCAGTCAATCTATTATGTTTCCAGGACGGACGGAGGAGACTTGTATTCCTGCGGCAAGGACGGGAATAACAAGGAATTGATCAGTCATATACCTGCAATGTCTGTTACCTGTGATACGGAAAATATTTATGTGTTATCAAAAGAAAGTGGTGAGGAAATCGCTTTACCAAAAAGCCATTGATTCCCGCGGGGGTGTTGACTTATTCCAGATTGAGGAACAAATGCGGCAATGAACAGGAAACAATACCAAAAGAGGAAAAAACTCAGAAAGAGAAAGATGAAGCGGCTTATGATTGCGTATCTGCTGAGGGCAATCGTCATACTGATACCAATTATAATGATGATACTTATGGTTTGCGGATGTCTTTACATATACGAGAGATTTACAAAGGAAGATGAAAAGGTAAATAAATACATGGATATATACACAGGTAGAAACGCAGGCAGCGATGTTGCTCCTGTTGCTTCAACAGAGAATAATGCCCCGGGGTTTTGTGTTGTCGTGGATGCAGGGCATGGAGGAAGTGACGGAGGTACTGTCAGCGGCAAGGCAGTAGAAAAGGATATTAACCTTTCCGTTGCATTGAAGCTGAAAGCTATTCTGGAGGATGACAATATAGAAGTTATTCTGACCAGAAGCTCCGATGAAAATATAAGCCTTGCAGAGCGTACTTCCGTTGCAAATGACTCCAATGCAGATTTTTTTATCAGTCTTCATTGCAATTATTATGAGAAGGGTGCCCAGATAGCTGGTTTGGAATGTTATTACAACAATTCAAATGCGACAGAAAGCAAAGGATATGCAGAAAGTATCATCAACGCAGTTTCGCTAAGTGAGGATATTGAAACGAGGTACGCAAAAACAGAGGGCTATTATGTTTTGCGAAACACGCAAATGCCCGCTGTTTTGGTAGAAATGGGATTTCTCTCAAATTATTCTGAGAGTCAAAAGCTGCTGGATGACGATTATCAGGAAAGTTTGGCACAGAGAATTGCAGAAGGAATTTCCAATGAAATAAAGAGAGGATATCATACTTTTTCTTAGAGGGTAATTAAGGTACAGCAATACAACCCATCGAACATCGTTTTTTTATTCAATGGACGTATTTGCTTTCTCATAATTTATCTATTGATTATTTAATTTCTCCTTAACAAGTTTTTCATGGTAAAAGTAATTGACATAATTTAATCCCAGTTCATCACAATACGTGTTGAGCAAATCAGCCAACGTATTCCAATATGCACTATCTTTATTTAAATAAATTGCTTCATATTTTTCTTTTAAGTCTGGATAGTGTGTATTGATATAAGAGAGGATACTGCTTTTGTATGCCCCTCTAAGATTCAGATTTTCAAACCAATATTCACATACATTCTCCTTTGTACCATCAATGATGTCTTTCCATTCTGTGATATACGGAAAAATAGGAGACATAAACAAAACCGTATGGATACCCACATTATGTAATTTCTCTATCGCATGAAGCCTGTCCTTTATGGAACTGCCTTTATCCATATCCGCCCTAAAATTGTCATCTAAAGTGTTGATTGAAAATGCCGCTTTGAGATTGGACATCCTTTTCAATAATTCTATATCCCGCAAAATAAGCGTTGATTTTGTTGAAATTGTAAGTTGGCAATCTGCATTCACAAGCTGTTCTAATATCTTTCTTGTGATGCCGTATTTCTCCTCATAAGAATTATAACAATCTGTTACAGACGACATAAAAACAGATTTTCCCTTTAATCTCTTTAGGTTAATAGGTTTTTCACACTGCTTAATGTCTATAAATTTCCCCCATTCTTCCTTATGCCCTGTAAATCTTTTCATAAATCTTGCATAGCAGTATTTACAAGCATGAGTACAGCCGACATAGGGATTTATCACATAATCACTTGCTGGTAAATTTGATTTCGTTAAATAGTCCTTCGTATTTATTTTTTGTTCTATAATATCCATCTATTGAATCACGCCTCCATGAAAATAACATTCATAAATTTTTTCATCCAAATAAAAAATATCTTCGTACCCTTGAAACCAAACAAATTCACCATCTACTTTACAATGATAATGGTAATCGCCTTTTGTATACATTTGTGGTCCCCGATAAGGGAATTTTTCCGTAACCTGCAACAAAACTTCTTTCAAAAAGCCATTGTTAAAATTACCCCCTATAATCCGACCAGTATAATTCATGCACCAAATAGGATTATCATAGTACCATACCGCTTCTTCACCAGTAAATTTTTCTCCGCCTAAATATGTATCATAATATTTATACTCATTTTCTGCATAACAAAAATCACTGGATTTCATTCTGGAAGATTGTACTTTATTTTCATTGACTGGATATGTATTCTTTTTTGCCGAAACCAAAAAGGAAACAACTTTATTGAGGTCAATGTCCGCACTCTTGCATAATAAAATGTTGCACTCATCATCATCTTTCACTATTCTGTCAATGGTTACGCCATATAATTCGCTTAATAATATCAAGCCATTCAATTCTGGAATTGCCTGTCCGTTTTCCCATTTGCTTACAGTCTGCCTTGCTATCCCAATCTTATCTGCCAGTTGCTCTTGGGAATAACCATTCTTCTTCCTTAGCATTTGTAATTTTTCTTCTAAATTCATATATATCACCTCTAAAATAACATTATATATGTTTTTCTATGGAAAGCCACCACGGGAAGCAGGCAATTATGCCACCCTTAATATGCAAGAGTGAATTTTCTGCTGAATCTTGTCTTTCATTTAACCTGCTTGACGTTGTTTTCCTAACATCATCTTACTAATATAATCAACGAATCTATTTGGTAGGATGTAAGATGACATAACGAGTATCTTATTGTAAATTCCTGCCACGACTATCGTTTTTCTTTTCATAACAGCTTTATAAGCTATATCAGCAACCCGTTCTGGCGACATAACAAACAATTTAAATAATAAAGTATCTTCCATGCCTGCTTTAGCGGCAAATTCTGTTTTTGTAGAACCTGGGCATAGAGTTGTGATTGTTACGCCAGTGCCTTTGAGTTCTGAACTAATTCCTTTTGACACAGATAAAATATATGATTTCGTTGCCGCATATACGGCATCATAGGGACATGATATATAAGAACCTGTTGAACCAATATTTAAAATCTTTCCCTGCTTTTTATCTACCATTGAGGGCAGGAATAATTTCATCATATCTGTTACAAAAAACATATGTAAGTACATCATATCATGCTCTTTTTTCCTGCTTGTTTTAATAAAACTTCCAAACTCATTAAAACCCGCATTATTAACAAGCACATCAATTTTCAGATTCAATTCCTGTACCCTGCGGAATACATATTCAGCGGCTTCTGGCTTTTCTAGCCCATAAGCAATGAAAACTGATTTTATGCGGAAAGTCTGCGACAGATGATTTGATAATTCTTTCAATTTATCCTTATTTTTTGCTACCAAAATCAAGTTGTAACCTTGCTGTGCAAATTTGACAGACAGAGCCTTTCCTATTCCGCTTGTACAGCCTGTTATCAAAGCTGTTTTATTATTTTTCATATGCAATCCCTCCGAGAAGTTCTTTGAAATGTTCCCATTCCATGAGATAATCCATACACTTTTGAGATTCAGTATTTTTATCATTTAAAACTTCGTCATAAAATTCAATCTTCTTTTTTATCAGCAATAATAAATCTTGGTATGCCTTTATCTTCCCTATAATAAAAGCTTCATGCTCAACTAAAATATTTTTTCGCTCTGGTATAGAGTTTTCCCCACCATGTTTAAGTAGAGAAATATATTGTTTTATTTTGCACATCGGCATATCTGTATCCCGTAAACAACGGATTAAAAATATCCATTCAATATCCGATTCAGAATAAATCCGTCTATTCATTTCATCCCGTTCAATTTGGGGTAACAGACCTTCCCTCTCATAATAAAATAATGTGTCTTTCGTAATCCCTAGTTTTTGCGCTGCCTCATTTGTTGTATAGTTCATATGGGCACCTCCTCAAATAAAAATAAACTATGGTGTACGCTCCATGTCAATATATAAGTACAAATTTATCTGTTGGAAATTTAGAAAGGCGGCATTTTCAGCCGCCAACCTGTAATGGGCGTATGGAACGTAATACAGTCACTGGGCGAAAAAGTGTGTGAAGAAGAGGCACAACTGGTGGAAGAACATAAAAAGGGTCATTAGGACGTGAAGCATGGCTTGAGATACAGCCTGTGTGCAGCATGAAAAATCTGTATGAAAAGAGTTGCTTTAGATTGTGCTTGTGAATATTCATATATGGTTTTTGTTGATATATGGCATTTATGCGCTTATAATGTTGGTGGGAGATTTAAGGAAATACGGGGAGTGATTATTTACTCTTTGTAGAAGATAAGGTATCAAACCCATTTGGTGTATTAAAAAATTGGTATTTCCTGTTAACTTCTATAGAAGAACAGAGAAGAATTGTGGCAAAGATAGACGAATTAATGAGTGCTATCAGTAGATAGTTAATTTACCAAATAGAGAATGGATTGCAGTAAATAAATCGAAAAACAAAGTGAGTAAATAAGCGATGAAATTCATGCAGGGAGGAACCATGGAACAGGCAGCACATTTAAAACGGGTATTAGCATTTATACAGGAACGGGGATGGGAGTATACCTACAGTGAGGAAGACGGCTGTGGGAGTATTGACTTTGATTACCGGGGTGTCCCCTATCACATCTGGGAGTTTGAGGATGGGGAACGGGGCGTGGAGACGAATCTCAGAAGCGGCGGACGGCAGGAGGAACTGTTGGGAGATTATGAGACAGAGCTTCTTGAGCTGATGAAAGACTGGCATTAAAGCAGAGATTTTACGAAAGCCGTATTGCTGACTGAGCATTTACAGAATAGGGACAGGCTATGGAGGACAACATGAACGGCAGTCTTTTTGTAAACGGATTAACCATTGATTGGAATCAGATAGATCCCGATTCCTATCTGCATGAGATAGAGGCTTTACATGGAGTTAATTCCATAAGCTTTGAAAAACCGGTTACGTTTTTTGTGGGAGAGAACGGAACAGGGAAATCTACTTTGCTGGAGGCCATCGCATCGGCCTACGGCATGAATCCGGAGGGAGGGAGCAGGGACTTTCGGTTCTCCACCAGAGATACCCATTCGGCTCTGTACGAGGGGATGGTTCTGAAAAAGGGTTATCGGCGGCCAAAGGATAATTTCTTTCTTCGTGCCGAGAGCTTTTACAATGTGGCTACCCAGGTGGAGGAATACCGGGACGGGGATGAGCCGGAGATTTATTACCGGCGGTACGGCGGCCGATCCCTCCACGAGCAGTCCCATGGGGAAAGTTTCCTGGCTCTGATGCAGAACCGCTTTCAGGGACAGGGCTTCTATCTCCTGGACGAGCCGGAAGCGGCTCTTTCCCCGCAGCGGCAGCTAACCCTGCTTATCTGTATGCATCGTCTGGCAGAAGCGGGTAGTCAGTTTCTCATTGCCACTCACTCGCCCATTCTCCTGGGACTTCCGGAAGCAGCGATTCTCTCCTTTGATGAGGGAGCTCTGCATCCCATAGAATATGAAGAGACAGAGAGTTACCAGGTGACGGAGATGTTTCTCAACCATAGGGAGTACCTTTTGAAACGGCTGTTGGATGAGACGGTGTGCTGACCACTTATAAATGTAGAGTGATGGATTCTTAAAAGTACTTTAGATAATTTGGACAGAGAGCTGCCTTTCTGCCTGCATTACTGCTTCAGCTGCACAGTAATGATTGAAAAATATAAAAACGAGATATACGTGAATAAATGTTGAATATCTCCAAAATATTGGATATAATATAAAATAAAAACGTATTTTTGGAGGAAAATATGAAAATTTTGAGAGTGAGGTTTGAGGGACTGCCACATTTTAAGGAGCTGCTGGATATTAATTTTTTTGCACAGCAGCGGGTAGATGAAGATGATAAGGGTCAGCTTTGTCATGTCTTTTCCAATATTTATGTAAATAAAGTGCTTTCCTTTATTGGAATTAATGCGTCCGGAAAAACCACTATATTGAAAGCACTTTCTTTTGAAATAAATCTGCTGAATAATACACCGATTAATTCGATTGATTCAAGAGAGATATTGACAGATTTGAAAGAAAATCAAACGGTAACGATTACTGCGTTTTTTTATAAAGATTTTTTTGTAAATAAGCTGATAACAACGATTGTGAAAAAGGTGAATGAGGTAGACGGGAGTGAAAAGTTCATAATCACAGATGAAAAGCTATGGTCAAAAGAGATTAAAAAGGTTAAAACAAAAAAGAGCCTGTTTGAGTTTGAAGAAAAGGATTTAAAGGTCAAAAGGGATCAAAAAGAACAGTATTTATCAGATGATATCAGTATTATCATTGCAGAGAATAAAAATAATCATTCAGATTCTTTTCTGTTTGATATGTCGTCATTGACAAACCATAATATGCTGAATGTCCTGGGAAGATTCCCTGAGGAGCTATTAACATTTCTGGATCCAAGTATTGAATATCTCAAATGCAAGCTAAGCGGAAAAAAGGCAGATATCCAGTTGAAGTTTCATAATAAAAAGGAGATTATTTTAAATAATCCCAGAGTCCTGGAAAATTATCTTTCTTCCGGAACGATAAAAGGCTTAAGTGTCTTTATGAGTGCTGTATTTACGTTTTGCGAGGGGGGATATTTGATTCTTGATGAGATAGAAAATCATTTTAATGAGGAGATTGTCTTTACTCTTGTACGTTTTTTCATGGATAAGAAAGTGAATAAAAAGGGTGGAGTGCTTGTGTTTTCCACACATTATTCAGAACTTTTAGATGAGTTTGACAGAAATGACGGTATTTACATTGTTCGGAACAGAGGTGGAATTACGGCAGAGAATTTAGCCAATATTTTGAAACGAAATGACATTAAAAAGAGTGAAGCTTATGACAGCGGCTTTTTAGAGGGAACGGTTCCTGTGTATGAAGCATATATTGCTCTGAAAAAGGTGCTGACCAGTATAGAAATACAGGAGGATTAGGAATGGCAAAATATACAGCCTGTATTTGTGAGGGCAGTGCCGAAAGGGCAATTTTAGATCTGCTGCTGGATCATGGCGAGCTGATTTTTGAGAGAGAGGATTTAATTGAAGAGGAAGTGCTGAGATGCAGAAAAGGGGCAGAGTTTGAGCAAAGATATTTAAGAAAAGGATTTGCAGAAAAAATTACAGTTTATCGTATATTAGATTCACATACCGAAGAATTTAAATTGAGCAAGCTGTATAAGCATAAGGTGGATGTAGTCAATGTGATAACAGCACCGGAAATTGAAATGCTTATTATATTTGCCGAGGGAAAATATAAAGAGTACGAAAGAGAAAAAAGGAAAAACCGGCAATTAAAGCCGAGTACATATTGTAAGACGAATTTGAAGCATAAAAGTGTTAAAAATTATGACTTTGTAAAAGAATATTTTTCCGATATCAGCCGCTTGAAAAGTGCTTTGCATGAATATCAGAGAGTATCAAAAGTGCGGTCGAATGAACGGACACTCTGGAGTCTACTGCGGAACTGAAACAGCAGTATCCCGTCAGTGCACAGAAGAATTTATGGGCACATGTTCCTGTGAACGTAAATTCTTCTATATAAGGGTGTGCTGACAAGATACTGTGGAACTTATAGTAGGAGGACATAAGAAGTGGAACAAAAAACAGCAATCAAACCGCCCGTTGAGGTGCGTTACCGGGAAGAACTTGAAGCCCTGGCGGCTCTGGATACAGGCAGACGGCCTGTGAACTGGAAGCTGTCCCCAAAGGCTGTGCGGACTTTCATTCTTGGAAGCAGGGAACCGCTGCATTATCAGGGTCATGAGATTACCATCCGAAAAAAATATCTGGGAAATGATGCCTTGGTGGAACGCTGCATCATCACTCTGGCGGGAAACCGGGGCCTGATGCTGGTGGGAGAGCCGGGAACGGCCAAGACCATGCTTTCGGAGCTTCTGTCTGCGGCGATCAGCGGAAACAGCACCAACACCATTCAGGGAACGGCGGGAACTACGGAAGACATGATCAAATATAGCTGGAACTATGCCCTGCTGCTTGCCAAAGGCCCTGTCCGGGAGGCCCTTGTTCCCTCACCCCTCTATGTGGGCATGGAGCAGGGAATCCTCACCCGTTTTGAGGAAATCACCCGCACACCGGCGGAGATTCAGGACAGCCTGATCAGTGTCTTAAGCGACAAGGTGCTGAATGTGCCGGAGCTGGGAGAAGAGGGGCTTTTATTTGCCCGGTCAGGCTTCAATGTGATCGGAACGGCCAATACCAGGGACAAGGGTGTCAATGAGATGAGCAGTGCCCTGAAGCGGCGGTTTAACTTTGAAACGGTCCTCCCCATTCGGGATGCGGCCCTGGAAAAGCAGATTATCTTAAACGAGGTTTCGGATCTGGCAAGGGAGAATCAGATTGAGATGGAGCCGGACGAGGATGTGGCGGAGCTTCTGGCTTCCACCTACCACGAGCTTCGGGAGGGCGTTTCTTCTCTGGGACACCGGATCGACCGTCCCTCGGCGGTCATGAGTACGGCGGAAGCGGTATCCGTCTACTATCAGACCATGATGACGGCTTACTATTACGGAGATTCCCGCATGGATATGGGCTGCCTGGTTCAGAATCTGGTGGGAGCCGTGCAGAAAGAAAATAAAGAGGATCTGGAAAAGCTGAAAAGTTATTTTCAGACTGTGATTCGTGATAAAGGAGGAAAAGAGGGCGGCTTATGGAGCAGCTATTACGAAGCGAGGAAGTACCTGCGGTAACAGGGGATCAGGGGGTGGAGATTCCCTCGGAGCTTTTGTACAATGTGGAGCATTCCGTCCTCTATTTTCCGGTTCGCCATCACAGTCCGGCCTGCTCCTTTCATTTGGAGAAAGCGGCGGAGGATTATAAGCCGGATCTCATTTTGATTGAGGGACCGGAAAACGCCGGGAATTTGATATCCGTACTGCTTCATGAGGATACGAAACCGCCCCTGGCACTGTATTATGCTTACCGGGATCGGGCAGGGCTGGTGACGGAAAAGAAAGGGGATTACAAATGCTATTACCCATTTCTTGATTGTTCTCCTGAACTGACGGCACTTCGGCAGGCGAAAGACAACGGGATTCCGGCCCGGTTTATCGATCTGTCCTACGGAGAGATTCTGATTGGAACTGCGTCAGGAAAGGGTATCCGCAGGGAGGGGAACAAGCAGACGTATAATGATGATTATCTTCTGAGCCGGAGCCGCTATCTGGCCCTGCTCTGTGAAAAGACAGGTCTTCGGGATTTTGAGGAGTTGTGGGAAAAGTATTTTGAGATCCAGGGGCTTACGGAAGCAACGGCGGACTTTATGCGGCAGATGCTTACGTATTGCATTTTATCCCGAAAGAATACGCCGGAGGAAGAATTGGAGGAGGACGGAACGATTCTTCGGGAACGGTATATGGCAAAGCAGATTGCAGAGGCATCAAAAACCTATAAAAAGATTCTGGTGGTCACCGGGGGATTTCACAGCTATGGCTTGTGGGAACTGCTGTCTAAGGAGCAGGACGGAACTTATGCCTTTACAGGAAAGCCGGTGAAGCTTCACAAGGAGGCGGACGGGCAGCAGGAGGTATATCCCATGGCCTATTCCATGGAAGCGGCGGATGCCCTGAACGGCTATGCCAGCGGAATGCAGTCTCCGGGCTTTTATCAGCGGGTTTGGAAGAATCTAAAGGAACGGGAATCGGCGGCAGGGGCTTATGAGGATGCGGTGCTACATTTTCTGGCATCGTCAGGGAGACAGGCCCGGAGAAAGGAAGAGAGTGTTTCTTCCTATGATGAGATCTGTGCTTTTTCCATGGCCAGGGGTCTGGCGGCTCTTCGGGGGAAGCGGGAGCCGGGACTCTATGAGCTTAAGGACAGTGCCCGTTCTTCTTTTGTAAAAGGAGAATTGAATCTGTCTACGGACGGTGCCCTGCGGGTGCTTAAGGAGCTTGTGACAGGGACCCAGGTTGGACGGCTTTGCAAGGATGCCGCAAGGCCGCCCTTGCTGTCGGATTTTGAGGAACATTGCAGGAGTTTTGGGCTGAAGCTTCACTCTACCCTGGAGCAGACGGTCACCCTGGAAATCTTTAAAAAGGAAAAGCATCTTCGGATGAGCCGCTTTTTTTACCAGGCGGAATTTTTGGACTGCAGCTTTGCAAAGCGGAAAAAGGGGGCGGATCTGGTGAAAAGGCAGGATCAGAACCGCATTCGGGAGATCTGGACCTATAAATGGTCGGAGCAGGTGACGGCTGCCCTGATCGATGCGTCCATATCCGGGGGAACTTGTGAAGAAGCGGCCCGTTCTCTTCTTAAGAGTCGGTTTGGAGAGAGTACCGGCTGCAGGGAGGCAGCGGAGCTTCTGGTAAAAGGATTTCTCATGGGGTTGTCAGAGGAACAGGCCGAAATGAGTGTTCATCTGGCGGAGGTATTGGCGGCGGACGGGGATTTCTTTTCTCTTACGAAAGGATTTTCTCATATGCTGATGCTGTTGGAGCTTCAGGATCTGTACCAGGTTCGGGATGCACTTCATTTGGACCAGGTGACAGAGCAGTGTTTTCAGAAAATTATTCAGCTTCTGCCCTCCATGGGGCAGGTGGGGGAGGAACGGCAGCAGGAATGCATGGAGAGCCTGCGGCTTCTTTACCAGGCGGCAGGGAGAAACAATGCCAATGAGCGAAAGCCTGTTTTGATGGAGGCCCTTAAGGGGCTTCTTGGACGTGGTTCGGTTAATCCCGGAGTGGAGGGAACGGTCCTGGGGCTTCTCTATGGGTATGAGGGAGGCTTTGGCAGGCAGATTACCGAGACGGCCAGGGGCTACATACAGGGAAGCGGGGAAATGCTGTCTAAGAGTGCGGCTTTTCTTCGGGGGCTGTTTTTTACGGCAAGGGATTTTGTCTTTGTAAGCGGGGAGTTTTTGAACCTGATTGATGAGCTTTTAGGGCGGCTCTCCGGTGAGGAATTTCTGCGGCTTTTGCCGGAGCTTCGCATGGCTTTCGGATATTTTACGCCTTTGGAGACGGATCGCATTGCCGGGCGGGCGGCGGCACTTCATGGGAGGAAGAAACGGGATCTACTGACAGAGAGACGGGTGAGCCCGGAGGAATTTGCTTATGGGGAGGCGTTAGATGCTTATGCGGGGGAGAGGATACTTTCGGTGGGAAAATTGAAATGAAAAATGTGAAGATAAAATAACTTTGGGGGAGAAGATGGGAAAAAAGAAAGATGAAGTAACCATTCATAGTTCAGCAGCTGAGTACTTGACGTATGTTGCGGCTGTTGGAGGTACGGATGAAAGTATGGAAATGCGTTATGAAGATGAAAATATATGGCTGACACAGAAAATGATGGCACAGCTTTATGATGTGAGCTTGCCAACAATAAATGAACATATTAAAAAAATATATGGGGATAGTGAGCTTGCTGAATCGGCAACTATTCGGAAATTCCGAATAGTTCAAACTGAGGGGGCAAGGCAGGTGAGCCGTGAGCTTGTCCATTATAATTTACAAATGATTATTGCAGTCGGGTTTAAGGTAAATAATGAACGTGCAGTCCGTTTTCGCAAATGGTCAGGACAGATTGTTAAGGATTATACAATTCAGGGTTGGACAATGGATAAGGAACGTTTAAAAAGAGGACATATGTTTACGGATGAATATTTTGAACGGCAGTTACAGAATATTCGAGAAATACGTCTTTCTGAGCGTAAATTTTATCAAAAAGTCACGGATCTTTATGCCACAGCTTTTGACTATGATAAAGACGCTGAAACTACGAAGCGTTTTTTCCAGACAGTACAGAACAAAATGCATTGGGCCGTTCATAGGCATACAGCGGCAGAACTTATTGTTGAGAGAGCGAATGCGGAAAAAGAACATATGGGATTGATTACCTGGGAAGCGGCACCAAATGGAAAAATTATAAAAGCAGATGTTTCAATTGCTAAAAATTATTTGAGTGATGAAGAGATGTCCTATATGGAAAGAATTGTTTCTTTGTATCTTGATTATGCAGAATTGCAGGCCGAACGACAAATTCCTATGAGTATGGAAGATTGGGCGAAGCGATTGGATGGTTTCCTTGAATTTAATGGAAATGAGATACTCACAGGTGCAGGTAAAATCAGTGCGGAGCAGGCGAAACTCTATGCAGAGACAGAATTTGAAAAGTATCGTACTGTACAAGACAGAATATTTATGTCTGATTATGATAAGTTTTTGGTTGAATTGGAAGAAAAATCAAAGTAGATTTATAGAGTTAAAATAGAGGGAGATACCATTAATTATGCAATTTTGTGGGGATATGTTCTGTTTGGTACTCATGTGGAAGTTGTGAGTTTACTTTCAAAACTTAGGTCTGATCAACATATCGAGGTAGAACGTCACATGGATGAGATGGAGTATTTTCGTATGATTTGTTAATTTCATGTCCAAGTGACGTTGCACAATTTAGAAGCGGGGTGTATGCGTGAATAATCGAAAATATGCAGGGCAGAAATCGAATATTATTATATATAACAGAAGATGGTCTGGCAAAAATCGAAGCCACTTTTGATGAAGATACTGTATGGTTATCTACTGATCAGATGGCTGAATTATTCCAAAGAGATAAATCAATGATTTCAAGACATATAAAAAATGTTTTTTCTGAAGTGTTATTATTTCTACGGGTTATCGTGTAAAATCCAAGCGTGGTACACAGTTCAGAATCTGGGCAACAAATATTTTAAAAGAATATATGAGGAAAGGATTTGCATTGGATGATGAACGTTTGAAGAATTTATGGGTCTTACTATGTTTGTGGGGAACTTGTATAGAAAAATGGGTATGTCATGATTTCTTTGCACAATATTGCAATGGCTGATTCCATTTGCTGGATTTTGCATGTGATGAAAAAATATTGGGGTTGTATAAAAAGGTGTGTAGAAGATATTTATATGTTTATCCAAGTTGTGTTGCATTTTATTATAGAAGCATATCGGGAAATGTGGGAGAGTGAAACTGAGGATTCTGAACTATCATTAAATGAGACAGAAATTATATAAATTTGACATGCTTTTGAATGTGTTATATCTCTAAGGAGGGGATGGTATGACCAAAATTATAAAAGAAACGATTCACGCCAAAGGGATTGATATTGGCATTTACACAACAAACTTTGAAAATGAATTTATCTCATTAACAGATATTGCAAAGTATCGAAATGAAGATGACCCGAGATTCGTAATTCAAAACTGGATGCGGAATCGGAATACAATAGAATTTTTGTCTGTTTGGGAGGAATTGCATAATCCTGATTTTAACCGTGTGCAATTCGAGGCGGTTAAAAATGAGGCTGGGTTAAATCGTTTTGTGATGACACCTGACATATGCCCATAGTGATATTGCCATGTCTTTTGCAACATGGATTCCTCCGGAATTAACGGCTGCACAGATAGCCTGCACTTATGCCAACGAAGCAGATATGTTGAATGTGGTTTTGTTTGGAAAAACGGCAAAACAATGGAAAGATGAAAACCCAAAAGCTAAAGGAAATATGCGGGATGTGGCAACGTTGAATCAATTACTTGTACTTGCAAATCTGGAAAGCTACAATGTGGTTTTGATTAATCAGGGAAAGAAGCAGAAAGAGAGAATGGAGTTGCTTCGGTAATTGGCAGTGCAGCAGTTACGAACTTTGGAAACGATAAGCTTAAACAATTTGCCGAAATTAGGTATAAACATAAGGGGATAGCGGCAGCCTTTAGCAAGCTGTGTGCATGTCTGAAAAACATAGAACTGAAAACAGGTACAAAAATATGAACGACAATAAACAATTAAACCGCTGGCGTCTCATTCTGGGAAGCCAGGCAAAGGATCAGATTTCTTTTGGAACCGGCAGCACAGGCAACATGGAAAACGGTGTTTCCTATGAGGATTTGGAAGAAGCCTTGGATTTCCTCTATTCCCGGGAGTATGGGGAGGATGTACGCAAAGAGGGCGGCACAGGAGCGAGCAGGCTGACGACAGCCGGCTGGATTACAAAGATCCGCCGTCTGTTTCCCAAGGAAACGGTGGAGATCCTGGAGCGTCACGCACTGGAGCGATATGAGATGCAGGAGCTCCTGACAGATAAGGAAGTGCTGGAAAAGCTGGAACCAAATCAGGACTTATTAAAGACGATTCTGCAGTTAAAGCATTTGATGAAAGGGGAGGTACTTGATACCGCCCGCCGGATTGTAAAAAAGGTGGCCGAGGAGATTGCCGAAAAGCTAAACCGAGAGATCCGCAGATCCTTGCTTGGAAGCCTGGATCGGAATACCCCCAGCCACGTAAAATCCATGCGGAATCTGGACATCCGCAAGACCATTCGCAAAAATCTGTCTCACTATGATCCAGAGGAAAAGCGGCTGGTATTGGAGCAGGTGTATTTCAGCAGCCGTACCCGAAAATATAACCAATGGCGTGTGGTGATTGCAGTGGATGAGAGTGGTTCCATGCTGGACTCCGTGATTCACAGTGCCGTGATGGCAGGAATCTTTGCAAAACTTCCCATGCTGGATACCCGGCTTGTGATTTTTGATACCCAGGTAGTGGACTTAAGTGCCCATTTGGATGATCCGGTGGAAACCCTTATGAGCATTCAGCTGGGCGGCGGGACATATATTGCAGGGGCCTTGCAGTACTGCGAGACACTCATAGAGAATCCGGGCAGAACCATGGTAGTTCTGGTATCCGATCTCTGTGAGGGCGGCGGCATCGGAGGACTTCTGGGAGTAAGCCGGGACATTCTGGAAAGCGGTGCGAAGCTTATCTGCCTGACGGCACTGGATCGGGATTCCAACCCCGTCTATGACCGACATACGGCACAGAAGCTGGCCGATCTGGGAGCCCATGTGGGAGCCATGACACCGGAGATGCTGGGAGACTTTATGGGGAAAATCATGCAGTAGTCCAACGACTTAGAATAGAGGTTAAAGAGATGGAAGCATTAAAGAACATGCTTTTACAGGTAGATGATGAATATCTTACCGGATTATGCAACAAAGGAACGGTAAAACGTGCATACAAGGATCTGGATCAGGAGAAACCGTCTGCGGTCTGGCAGGAAACGGAGACAGAGGTAACCTTAAAAGAAGCAGTATGCAGAATACGCATGCCTCTGGGCGAAAGTACCTGCACTTGTCCCTCCCGAAGCATCTGCCGCCACATCATCACAGCGATTCTGTATCTGAAAAAAAATCAGCCTGAGGACGAAAAAGAAGAGAAAGCTCCACCAAAGACAGCGGAAGAAAGCCAGGAGATTCTTTTCGGAAAAGAAGCCTTAAAGCAGGCATTAGAGCAGGAGATTATCGAGTACCCAATCGAGAAGCTAAAGCGGGCCTGCGGTAACAAAAGATACAGGGAGCTTCTGGACTACCTCCATGCAGGAGAGCAGCCCCAGATTCAGGAGGGAACGATAATCACGGTAAAGGTACCCTGGGAGGATACGGCAGTCAAGCTCTTAAGCCCTCTGGAATTTTCCACCTGCACCTGCAAAAGCCGGGAGCTGTGCTCCCATAAGGCACAGGCAATCCTGCTTTTTCAGCTTCACCGAAAGGCAGTTACCTTAGAACAGCTTAAAAGGCTGACCGAAAGCAATGAGGAATGGAATCATCAGGAGTTTGCCCGGGCAGCGGCCTCGATCAAGGAGGGAATCCGTCTCCATTTGATGACGGGCCTGTCCCGCCTGTCACCGGAAGCGGCGGAGAGCATGGAGCGTCTGGCGGTCATCAGCCATGGGGCGGGCCTTGCAGCCTTTGAGACGAATCTTCGGAAGATAGCTTCTGAGTACCGGCTGTATTTTGAGCGATCTCAGGCATTTCGGACCGAGGGACTTTTGGAGCAGCTTTTAACCTTGTATCAGATGGCGGAGAGTCTGGAGCACACAAAGGATTCGGAGAAGCTGCGTGCTTTGGCCGGAAGCTTTCGGGATACTTACCGTCCCGTATCCCGTCTTCATTTAACTGCCATGGGAAGCCGCAGCTTTCACAGCAAGACGGGATATGAGGGGGAAATCTACTATTTTCTGGAACCGGAAAAGGGAAGCTTTTATACCTGGACGGATGCCCGTCCCGTATTTTATGAGGGTGTCCGCAGACGTCCCCTGGGAGGGGGAGAGCAGGCTCAGGCTCCCTGGGGCTTAAATTGCTGCAGAGAGCAGATGATGGATCTGGAATTTTATCTTACCCATGCCAAAGCAGCTGCAGGAGGAAAGCTTTCCGTCAGTCAGGAGACAAAAAGCGAGATTGTGGGAATCCGGGATTTTGGGAGCGATGAGATCCGAAAAGCCGTCTTCTGGGATTATGAGAAGCTTTTGGAAGATTGCTTTGGAGTCTGCGGACAGGAAGAAGAGGGGGAGCGTCTGGTATTGGCGGGAGCCTTTCACTGTCAGGAGGGAAATTTTGACACGGTGCATCAGCGGTTTTCTATGGAAATTTCTGATGGAAAGGGACGAAAGATTACAGTAGCCGTTGCCTATTCCAAGGAGGAAAAGCTGACGATTCGAGTCCTGGAGAGATTGAGTGAGAGACTGAAAAAGGAAACGGATCAGACACTGGTCTTTTTCGGGATCCCCTATTTGGAGCAGGGGAAGCTTTGTCTGTATCCCATTGAGGTTTTTGGGAGAGAACGGTTTTTTGATGGACGGGAGGAACTGGAGAAGTATCTGCGGGAGCAGGAAGAACCAGGGGAACACGCTGCAAAGATAGCCGGTCCCCCGGCGAAGCTGCAGGGAAAATCTGCTTCCAATGGCCCGGACAAGGATGTTTTACAGGGAATGGAGAGCTTTCTTGGTGAAATTCGGGAAGCACTTGGAGATTTGTTTCAAAGCGGTCTTAATTCCCTGCAGGAGGAAACCTTAAAGAACCTTGGCCGCCTGGCAGGAGAGGGCGGAACCCTTGGCCTGCACCGGGCAGAGGAAGACCTGGGATTTTTGGAAAAGACATTGGGAAATAAACGGCATCAGATGGAATTTGACCCGGAACCGGTATTGGAGACGTGGGTAAGGGTGATGGACTATGTGAAGCTTTGTCTGGAGAAAGTGTCCCAGGATCGGGCGGTGTGGGAGATGAACCATTATGAAAACGGTAAAACCTGAATTTATAATTGGAGAGACTTTACACCTATTACCGAATCTGCTAAAATATAAGGCATAACAATTCATGCAGGCAAAAAGTGTAAAGTCTTATTCATTTATGGGCTTTACACTTTAATAATATAGGAGAATGTTACTATGAACCTAAGCGACGAAAGAAACTATCAAAAACTTATGGACACCTTAGACGCTTTAAAGCTGTCTGAAAAGAACCGAAGGCTGGCGGAGGAATATCTGGACACCGGCAGTCCGGAACATACAGAACTCTTGAAGCAGACCGAACGCCAGGATTTTTCCGCCCTTGGCGAGGCGGAGCGTCAGAAAAGCATCGACTATGTAGAGCATCTCAGAAAGCGGAACAAAAAGGAAGAGCTTGGCCGTTATGTGCGTTTTCAGGCATCGGCAGGGGGCTCTACGGCCTTTTACGTCTTTAACCGCTTTGGGTGGAACCTGAATTCCATCAGTGAATATTTAAGCCCGGAGCAATCGGTGGCAATTCAGGTGGAGGGGATAGTCTGGAACAGCTATTCTGTCAATTACAGAAACACAAAGTTCATCCATGAGCAAGGAAGAAAGGATCCGGAGGTCTTAAGAAAGGCCATGGATCTGTGTTATCACCGGTATGATAATGCAAAGGTTTTGCTGGCGGGCATTTATTTGAACATCAAACGAAGCGAAGAAAAAAGGCCCGGTATTTTGAAAGGACTCTTCGGCAAAGGTACTTCCCCTGGCAGGGAGGGAGTATCGGAGACTCTGAAGTTTCTGGAGGACAATCTCATAGCCAGTATGCCCGAGATGTTTATCAAGCACGATCTGGGAAAGAGCCAGATGGAGGAGCTTCAGGCTTATGTGCGGAAACATCCCATAGAACAGCCGTTTCCGGCAGAGCTTCAGAAGCTTTTGAATAAGCGAACCTTTACGGAATATATGCTGACCCTTTTGTCCGGAGCAGCATTTCTGGCAGTGGAGCATTCCCCTGTCTTTTGCGCCTTTTTGCAGATAGCGGGGAGCCTGTCCCTGGATATCACCCTAAAGGCCTGTAGAGATCTCACAAGTCTTCCAAATGACAAGGATTCCTGGTTCCACAGGCATCTGGAAGAGTTAGAAGCTCTGATTCCTGTGAAGCCGGAAGCCTTTGTCCGCTGGTATACGGCCAACAGCGAGGAAGAGGGCTTATGCCGCATGGCAGTCCGCCATCCGGAAGCTGTCCGCTATGTGGCCGGGCAAATTACCACAGACGAGTATCAATTCCTGCTCTCCCAGACAAGAAAGAGCAATCCTGGTCTTTGCCGGGAGCTGGAAGCAGATAATTCTGACAAATATCAGGCGAAGCTGGCAGAAGAACTGGTGGCAAATGTAAATATCGGAAAGGCGGAAGCCAAGGCATATCTGCTGGGAGAGACATCCCTTGACACCCTCTACCCCTTTGTCAATAGCTGGAGAGGGAGCCGTAGCTACAGCTATCAGCGTTTTCAGAAGCTTAAGAATCTGCAGCGGAATAAAGGCCGTCTGTATCGGAGAGGTGTGGTGCTGGAAGCTCTTCGGATGGAGGGAAGCTTTTTCCCGGGTTATTTGCTTCCAGGGCTTCGGGGCAGGAATGCCAATAAAAAGCAGCTTCAAGAGGAGATAGAACGCCTGGTACAGCTCTTTGAAAAGGAAGAACTGCCCATCCGTTATCAGGCGGATGCCATGGAGGGCATCTACAGTGCCTGCTATCAGGAAAAGGATAAAAATGCGGTGATGGATGCGGCTTCTCAGGCATTTTCCGCCAGATGGGGGGAGCGTGCCGACGAGATTCGGGAAGCGGCAAAGGACAGCACAGCCATCGGACGGTGTATCTGTGTCCGTGCCCTGGATGATCACTGGCAGGAAGAAAAGGAAGTAATCCTTGCTTCTGCACTGGACAGCTCCAAGCAGGTTCGGGAGCAGCTTGTAACCATCTGCACGGCCCACAGGGAGTGGGAGCCGGAGATGCTCTCCATGCTTACCTCTAAGAAATCCCAGGAGCGTGAACTTGCCATCCGGGTTTTGAAGTTCTGGGGAGTGAAGAACTATGAGGATGCATTTGCAAAGGCATTGGAGACGGAAAAGAGTAAGAAGCTTCGAGAGCTTCTTTTGGACAGCCTTGGCATGAAGCAGGAGACAGCGGCAGAGGGAGAGGGTCCTCATACCGGGGCGGACCTGGTGCGTGAGATCTTAAAGGGTGGCAAAAAGCGGAAAGTGGCCTGGGCCTATGAGACGCCGTTTCCGACAGTACATAAAAAGGACGGCAGCGAAGCGGAGGAAGAGTATCTGCAGGCAATCCTGACAGCCTATGCGGATCGGTCCGTGCCGGGAGTGAGCCCCGAAGCGGCAGCCCTGGCGGCGGATTTGGAGCCGTTGGAGCTTGGTGCCTATATGGCGGAGCTTTTTGACAAATGGCTGGAATCCGGGGCCGAAGCCAAGAAAAAATGGGTGCTCTATGCGGCTTCGATTCATGGAGGAATGCCGATTGTGGACGTATTCCGCCGTCAGATTCAGGAGTGGCCCCAGCATGCAAGGGGGGCCATGGCTGCGGAAGCGGTAAAGGCACTGGCTTTAAACGGAACCTCTTCGGCTCTCCTGTATGTGGATCAGATTTCCCGGAAGTTTAAATTCCGCCAGGTAAAGACGGCGGCGGGCGAAGCCTTGGAATATGCGGCGTCCACCCTTGGAATCAGCAAGGCGGAGCTTGAGGACCGCATTGTGCCGAATCTTGGTTTTGACGAGAGCCTGAAGCGAACCTTTGATTATGGAACACGTTCCTTTAGCGTGTATCTGACAACAGCATTGGAGTTGGAGATTTTTGGCGAATCGGAGAAAAAATTGAAGAATCTCCCGGCACCGGGAAAACGGGATGAGGAAGAAAAGGCGGCGGCAGCCTACGCAGAATTCAAGCAGATGAAAAAGCAGCTGAAAACCGTGGTTTCCAATCAGAAGATGCGTCTGGAGCAGGCACTGACCGCAGAAAGGCTCTGGACTTCCAGGGCATGGGAAGAGCTCTTTGTGAAAAATCCCGTGATGCATCAGTTTGCCATCGGCCTTATCTGGGGAACCTATGAAAACGGTGCCTTAAAGGACACGTTCCGCTATATGGAGGACGGCAGCTTCAATACCAGGGACGAGGATGAGTTTACGCTTCCCGAGGATGCACAGATTGGCCTGGTTCATCCCATTGAGCTTTCCCAGGAGGATCTGGCCGTCTGGAAAGAGCAGCTTTCGGATTATGAGATTGTTCAGCCCATTGAACAGCTAGAACGTCCGGTATACCGGGTCACAGAGGAAGAGACGGGAAAGGCAGAGCTGACACGCTTCGGCGGAAAGCTGTTAAATGGTCTGTCACTGTCCGGCAAGCTCCAGGGTATGGGCTGGTACCGTGGCTCCGTACAGGATGCCGGAGTTTACTACACGTTCTACCGGGAAGACGGGGAGATGGGCGTAGAGCTTGAATTCTCCGGATGCTATGTAGGAGATGAAAACGACGAGGTTACGGTGTACGGTGCTGCTTTCTATCGGGCAGGCACGGTAAAGCGGGGAAGCTATGTCTACGATACCATTAAGAAAGAGAATCAGCACAAGCTTAATGAGGTAAGCCCCCGGTATTTCAGTGAGATTGTACTGCAGCTTGCCAAGGCCACGGCATCCAGCCAGGAGCAGCTTGCCTATCCGGCCTGCAAGCAGTAGGCAAGTATTATTGAAATATATTCTGTTGCGGGACTTATAATAGGAGGTATTTATTTCATGTTAAAAATAGGAATTATAGGTTGCGGCACTATTGCCCAGGTACGGCATATTCCGGAATTTGCGGCAAACGAACATTGCGAACTGGCGGCATTTTATTCCGTAACACCAGGGAAAGCGGAAAAACTAGCGGAAGCTTATGGCGGAAAAGCATTTACAGATTTGGAAGCATTTTTGAACAGTGGACTGGATGCGGTCAGCGTCTGCGTGACCAATGCCCTGCATGCGTCCATGTCCGTTCAGGCCCTCGATCACGGACTCCATGTACTCTGTGAGAAGCCCATGGCTGTTACCCTGGAAGAATGTGAGGCCATGGTGGAAGCGGCAAAGCGTAACGGCAAAAAGCTGATGATCGGACAGAATCAGCGGTTTGCAGCAGCTCATGTGGAAGCAAGAAAGCGGATTGAAAGAGGTGACATCGGTAAAATCCTGTCCTTTGATACGGTGTATGGACATGCTGGTCCGGAAGCATGGTGCGGTCAGTCGAATCCATGGTTTTTTGACAAACAGAAGTCCGTGTTTGGGGTGATGGCGGATCTGGGAGTACATAAAACTGATCTGATGCATTATCTGCTGGGAGAGCCGATTGTAAAGGTAAATGCAATGTTAGAGACAAGAGATAAAAAATATCCGGACGGCAGACTGATTTCCGTAGATGACAATGCCTTTTGTCTCTATCAGACAGCCAGTGGGATAACGGGAACCATGCATGTAAGCTGGACCCAGTATGGGGAGGAGATTAATTCTGTCGTAATTCAGGGAAGCGAGGGCGTTATCCGCTGCTATACGGATCCCAAATATACGCTGATTGCAGAGAAAAAGAACGGCGCTGTTGAACGTCTGGAATTGGGAACCGTGGGGAATAATGAGGATCAGACCTCCGGAAAGCTGTTTAACTCCGGCGTAATTGATTCGTTTGTGGACAGTATTCGGAATAATACCAGGCCCTTAGTAGATGGGGAAGAAGCGATAAAAGCTATGCGGGTTATCTTTGCAGCCCAGGAATCCCACCGGACGGGGAAATGCATCTTGATAAATCAGGAAAATAGTAAATAGTAACGAAGAATAAATGTAAATTACATACAAAAACAGTTTCCGTTTTTTGTGAAAAATTTCCGTTACAAAATCATTGACAACGGTGATTAAAATGTGTATTATAAAAATATGAAACGCTTCATTTTTGAAAGGTAAATTTATCTGCCGGGGGAAATCATGTCAAACGCACCATCTAAAGTAACAATTAAAGATATTGCACAAAGGGCAAATGTATCACTAGGGACGGCCAGCAAAGTTTTAAATGGTGACAGCAGCGTAAAAGAGAGTAATCGCCGGGCAGTAGAAGAAGCTGTACGAGAGTTAAACTATAATGTGAACAAAGTAGCACGCAGTCTGGCACATAAGCCTTTGCGGTTTGGGATATTGCTTCCTTCCGAGTTTAAAGAGTATTATCGTCCGATGTTGAACGGGATTCGCAGCGCTGTTGCTGCTCTAAGTGATTTTAAGGTTAGTGCGACGTTTGAGCGTTATGCAAATTATAATGATGACGAAAAAGTGATTGCATATCTGGATAAGTTTGAAGAAGAAGGAATTGATGGCTTGATTCTGGGTCCCTCCCGTGTGTGCGAATATAGCGGAAGAATTGCAAAATTACAGAAAAAACGGATTCCCGTGATTGTGTTAATGTCTGATATGGTGAATTCGGGACGTCTTGCCTGTGTGGATGTAGATGCGAAATTATCCGGAAAGATAGCAGTTGATTTGTCAAAACTTATTTTGGAGAAAGACGAGTCTGTAGCGATTTTTATTGGAAATAAAGATATGATTGAACATCGAATTAAGATGCAGAGCTTTCTGGACCAGGCAAAGAAACAAGGGGTTCGCATTGCAGGAGTGCGGGAGGCTCATGAAAATCCTGTTGAAGCTTATGAACTGACAGCGGAGCTTTTGGAGAAATGCACGGATTTGCGTCTGATTTATGTAGCAACAGCAAACTCCGAATCTGTATGCAGGTGTATCCATGCTCATGGCCGGCAGGGGAAGGTACATGTAATTGCCACGGATATTTTGGCTGATTTAAGACCTTATGTAGAGGATGGAACAGTAGTAGCTGTTTTGGATCAGCATCTTTGGCAGCAAGGAGATGTAGCTGTTGATGTATTGTACAAATATCTGACAGAAGCAGTGTTAAATAAAGAGGAGACAAAAGTAGCCCCCAGTTTATTACTAAAGAGTAGTATTCTGGCACAGTTGAATATGCCGGAGTAGGCATATTCAACAACCGCAAGCTATATTTTTTTAAAACAAAAATGAAACGCTTCATTTTAGAATATTACTAACATTTAGGAGGAATCGTTATGGAGACAGTAAAAATTGGTTTTGTGCCGTCAACCTGGGAATCCTGGGATGGGAATGCCTATACAGGAAAGCTGGCAGAAAAGACGCGTGACCGCTGCATGAAGGTATTTGATGAAGTTCCGGGGCTGGAAATCGTTGTGCCATCCAAAGAGCTGACAGATCAAGGCTGCGTTGGAACGGTAGAAGAGGGAATGGCGACTGCCGATTTATTTCTGAAAGAAAATGTTCAGGGAATTATCATTGGCAACATGAACTTTGGCCTTGAGATTGCCCTTGGGGCACTTTTATCAAAGCTGCCAAAAGATATGCCGGTATTGCATTTTGCCACAAGGAGCGGTCCTTTTTCTTCTCAGGGAAATCGCTCGACGGATACCTGGTGCGGGCAATTTATGACTTGTTCTGCTCTGCGCCGCCGTGGATTTAAATTTGAACATATTATTACCTGTGAACCGGAGGAGAGCCGCTTTGCCGAAAAAGTAGAAACCTTTACACGTGCATGCAATGCGGTGTCTCATTTTAAAGGAGCCAGAGTTTTGCAGGTAGGCACACGTCCGACTAAATTTGAATCCCAATTTTTCAGTGAAGAAGACATGATGAGGAATTTTAGCCAGGTGCTTGTTCCGGTAGATCTGGCAACCGCTTATGAATATATGGATGCTATTTCGGCGGATGATCCGGATGTATTGAGGATTGCGGAAGAAATCCGCTGGGGAGCTGACTTGATTACGTTGGAAACACCAAACTCCATTACGAATCAGGCTCGTTTTGAAAAAACATTGATAACTTTAGCAGAGGAACATCATTGCAGAATTATAGCTTCCAGCTGCTGGGAAAGTTTGCAGCATAGGTACAGCATTGCCGCATGTTCCACATTTTCCCGGTTGAATTCACAGGGATATTCAGTAGGATGTGAAGTAGATGTTATGGGAGCAGTTACTATGTCCATTATGAATCATTGCGCATTGGGGACAATTCCGGCAGATTTTATTGATTGGACGGATCTTCATCCAACAGAAGAAAATGTGTGGCTGGCATGGCATTGCGGTAACGCTGCCTGTGAATTATGCGCAGGTGACTGCCAGAAGCATTTGACCATGAACGAGCGTTTGGGGCTCTGGAGTCCGACCTGTTATGGCTCTATGGAATTTCGTATGAAAAATGGACCGGTAACCTGTGCACGTTTGGTAGAGTATGACGGGAAATATTCTATGTTTTTTGGAACGGGTGAAATCGTAGATATCGGTCCCAAGACTCGCGGCTCCTACGGATGGGTAAAAGTGAATGATATTGAAGATTGGGAACAGAAGATGATTGATACAGGAATAATTCATCATGGAGCATTAATTCATGATGATAAAGTGGCAGATGCGCTGGAAATGTTCTGCAAGTTTATGGGCATTGAAGCCGTTCGGGGAAAATAGGGACTGAAAATGAGTATTTTAGGATTGGATGTAGGAACATCTACATGTAAGGGGATTGTTCTTTCGGCAGAAGGAAAACTGTTGGCACAGAAGCAGCTAAGTTATGCAGAACAAGTAATTCTTGGAAATAATGGTGCAGCAGAAATCTCGGCGGATTGCTTTTGGGAAAACACAGCAGCTATTATCCGGGAGCTGGCATCAGAGGCTGCTGCTGATCCGATTGAAGCATTAGCAGTCAGTTCCCATGGTGAAAGTTTAATTCCTATTGATGCACATGGACAGGCGTTGATGCCTGTCATGCTCAGCATGGATCGTCGGTGCAGGCAGCAGTCAGAAGAATTAATTCAAAGACTGGGACAGGAAAAGCTTTATGGATTGACTGGTTCTATGATGCATCCGCAGTTCCCGGTTCCAAAAGTGATGTGGATAAAAAAGGAGCATCCGGAACTGGCTCAAAAGGTCTTACAGTATGATTCCGGGAATGACTACATATATAGAAAACTGGGATTCCCTCATGTGGTAGATTATTCCGTTGCCTCTCGTTTTGGCGGTTTCGATATACAAAAACACAGGTGGTCAGAAGAAATTCTGGCAGCAGCAGGACTGAAAAAAAGTATTTTTTCGGAGCCGGTTTGCAGTGGTACGCTTTTGGGCATGATACCGAAAGAGATTGCATCAGAGCTTGGACTCGGCGAAAATGTAAAGGCAGTTGCAGGCGGACATGATCAGCCTTGTGCGTCTATTGGCATGGGAAATGTGGAAAAAGGTACGGTCACTGTATCGGCAGGCTCCTATGAATGTGCCGCTATTGGAACAAGAAATCCTTTAAATAATAGGGAAGGCATGAAGTATGGATTAAATTCTTACTGCCATGTACTTCCAAAACAATATATTACATTGGCTTTTTTTGTATCAGGCATGATGACAAAATGGTATCTAGATACATTTTGTCAGACAGAAAAGCAAACAGCCAGAGAAAAAGGCATCAGCTATTTTGAATTGCTGGAGTCCATGACAGACAGTGAACCCAGCGGAATCTGTGTGACACCGCATATTTACGGTTCTATGAATCCGGAATGGTCTGAATACCAGACAGGTAAAATAACAGGACTTACGGCAGGGGCAACAAAAGCTGATTTATACAAGGCAGTACAGGAAGGAATCTGCTGTGAACTGAATTTGAACCTGCAGGTATTGGAAAAGCTTTCATATTCCGTTAAAAAACTGCTGATGACAGGAGGAGGAACCAAATCCGGTCGTTGGATGCAGATGCGGGCAGATATTACTGGAAAACAGATTGATGTGTCTGAAAATGGAATAGAAGCTTCCTGCATGGGAGCAGCATTGTTGGCAGGAATAGGTTCAGGAATCTTTTTAGATTTGGACGACGCAAATACAAAAATTTCACGCAGCATTCGCAGCTTTGTACCTGCAAACAGTGAAAAATATATAAGTCAGAAAGCAGAATATTTAACCCTGCATCGGCCAGGGCTGCTTCATTAAGCCGAAAAAATGTAGTTTCCTGTGAGGAGCTCCACAGAAACATATAAAAACCCAATAACAAAACACCAAAAAGAAAACGGAGGAAAGAAAATGAAAAAAGTAATCGCACTTTTATTGTCGCTCGTGATGGCAGTGGGTATGATTGGCTGCGGTTCCAAGGAAGAAACAGCAGATGGCGCTCAGACAGCAGAACCGGCAGAGGAAGCAGAAGCAGAAACGCCGGCAGAGGAAGCAACGGATTTTAATCCGGCAGATCATACGCTTGTTTTTTCTACAGTTCTCATGAATCATCCAGTTCTTCGCTGCGTACAGCTGGGATTTGTTGAAGCATGTGAAGAGTTGGGATATAACTACCAGATTGTTGGTACAGAATCTTCTGATGAAAATGAAACTGTTGCGGCAGCAGAAGCAGCAGCGGCGGCAGGTGCCAGCGGAGTTGTTCTTTGGGCACAAACAGAAACCATGCTTCCATGTATTGAGACAATGAAAAATGATTATGGTGTATATACCTGTGTTCCGCATTTTCAGTGGGAAGAAGGTAAGGCACCGGGACTTGATGTAAATCTGGCATGTGTATGCACAGATTACGCAGAAGCCGTAGCGGATTATATGGCTGAGAAATTGGAGGGAAAAACGGGAAGCATCGCTTTGACTCAGGCAGGCTACACTACTAATGAAGATGCGGCTTCCGCAGCCTTTACTGCACGTATTAAAGAACTGCAGGCAGAAGGCAAGCTGGAAGGCATCACAGTTCTGGATCCGATGGTAGAAGGTGCTACAGATGTAACAGAATCCACAGATGTCAATGCTTCCATTATTCAGGCAAATTCAGATCTGGTAGGTGCGGTATCTTGGACAGGGAGCGGCCCGGTGACCTGGGCAAATGCGGCCCGTAAATGCGGCCTTGAAGCGGGTGACTTAGTTATTGTATCTATGGATTATACAGCTGACAATTTGGCTGAATTGGAGTCTGGTTATGTGACAGCACTGGTTGCGCAGCCTCTTTATGAAGAGGCGTATCAGGCAGTATATAGTTTTGATGCTTTGCTTCGTGGAGAGTCTGTTCCCTATTGGACAGCACTTGAAGCACCTTTGATGTATGAAGGTGGTGAGGGCGTAAATTCTCCTGAGTATTATCAGAATATTTTGGATCGTGTATCCAGTACCTTTGGTGGCTGATTCTGATGGAAGAATGACTGCATGGGGAGCTTAAAAGGCTCCCCACAACTTTTTAAAATGCAGTGAATAAAGAAAAAAGGAGTGAAGGAGTGGTATCGTGGAGCCTTATTTGATTGAAGCAATTAATATAACAAAAATATTTCCAGGAACCATAGCAAATGATCACGTCTGCCTTCATGTTAAAGCAGGAGAGATTATGGGGCTGGTCGGAGAAAACGGAGCAGGGAAATCTACAATTTTGAAATGCTTAAATGGCGTGTATCCGCATGATTCCTATGAAGGTGAAATACGGATTGAAGGAAAAACGATTCAGCTGAAAAGTTCGCAGGAAGCCATGAGGCTTGGAATTGGCTTTGTACCGCAGGAGATTAATGTTCTGGCAGATATGAGCGTGGCAGAAAATATCTTTCTATTTGATTTGAAAAACGGGAATTCTGATAAATTGGTTAACCATAAAAAGCTGTGTGCTCGTGCAAATAAGCTGTTAAAAGAGACAGGTATTGATTTGGAGCCAAATGCAAATGTTCGCCGGTTATCTGTGGGACAGCAGCAAATGCTGATGATTGCCCGGGCATTGGCAACAGAGCCGAAAGTTTTAATTTTGGACGAGCCGACAACTTCTTTGTCAGGACAGGATGTACAGAGGCTTTTCCAGGTTATTCGAACATTGAAGAAAAAAGGAGTTGCAATTCTTTTCGTGACACATAAGCTGGCAGAAATTATGGAGATGACAGATTCGTTAACTGTTATGCGTGATGGAAAGAATATTTCGGGGTATGAGCGTAAGGACTACGATCAGAATAAGATTGTCGAGGATATGATTGGACGCAAGATGACGACCATGTATCCGGAACGTCAGGTAACCATTGGGGAAGAAAAGCTTCGGGTAGAAAATCTGTGTATCAAACATCCTTATATTGCAGAACGCTATCTGGTACATGGCTTTCATTTAGCCGTTCATGCAGGAGAGGTTGTTGGTCTGGCTGGACTGGTTGGCGCAGGCCGTTCCGAGGCGGCCATGGGTATTTATGGCGAATTAAAGCCCAGTGAGGGCCGGATTTATATAGACGGGCAGAAAGTAGATATTAAAAATCCGGGAGATGCCATTCGTTATGGGATTGGGATGGTAACAGAGGATAGAAAGAAATATGGTCTTCACTTTGGATGGAGTATCAAAAAAAATATTTCGCTGTCAAACTTAAAAGCTATTGTGAAAAATGGTTTTATTTTCAGGAAAAAAGAAGCGGAAAATGTCATGGATTATTACAGTGCGCTCCATGTGAAAGCCACTTCCATGAATGACTTGGTAGAAAGTTTATCTGGAGGAAATCAACAAAAGGTGGTAATTGCCCGAACATTGAATGCATTGCCCAAGGTTGTGATTTTAGATGAACCAACAAAAGGGATTGACATAGGGGCCAAGGCAGAAATATATGAGTTAATTAATAAATTGGCAGGACAAGGAGTGGCAATTATTTTAATTTCTTCTGAACTTCCGGAACTGATGGCTATGAGCGATCGCTTTCTTGTTATGGCGGAAGGACGTATCAGTGGGGAACTGAACAAGGAAGAAGCTACCGAGGCTGGAATTATGAATTTTGCTACACAGACGTTCAAAGAATTTTAGGAGGTACAGTCATGAAGAATAATAAAAAGAGTACCATGGCAAAACAGAGAATGTCGATGGCAGAAGTCTTAATGACGCCGGAAATAAGCATGTTGATTGTACTTATTGTGTTATGCGTTTATACAAATTCTGTCAATCAGGCATTCTTTGCAGTAAAAAATATTCAGATTATCTTACGTAATTGTGCTTTTATTGGTGCTTTGGCTGTTGGAGAGGCTTTTGCCTTGATGTGCGGAGAAATTGATTTATCTATTGGCTGTAACGCAACCCTTTGTTCACTGGTATTTGCACATGCTTCTATCATATTGGGATGGAGTCCCATTGCATCAATTTTAGCAGGGCTGTTTACAGGGATAGCGGTCGGACTTATAAATGCATTTATAACTTTGAAATTAGGTATGACTTCATGGATCACTACATTATCTACACAATATATCTGTAAAGGTCTGGGGACAATTATATCCAAGGGAGGAGCAATTGCTTCTTTAAAGGGAGGCTTTGTGACAATGAGTAAAGCTAGACCATTAGGTTTAAGCTGGATGTTGTTTATCGTTATAGGGATTATTTTCATTATGGGAATGTTCATGCAGTTTACTCCAATGGGTAGAAAAGTTCATGCTGTGGGAATCAGCCCAGAAGCCAGTAGGATTGCAGGACTGAAAGTCACATATATCAAAGGTCTATGTATGGTTTTTGCAGGCGGCATGGCGGCTGTTTGCGGAATTCTGCAAACGATCAGCAGCCTTTCGGGTTCTCCGGTAACCGGCATCGGAAATGAGTTCCCTGCAATTATATGCTGTGCAATTGGCGGTGTCAGCACAACAGGCGGAAAGGGAACTATGTGGGGCGTATTCATAGGACTTTTGATGTACCAGACATTGAAAAATTGTCTGCAAACTTTAGGACTAAATGGTAATTATCAGATGGTTGTTACTGGTATCGTTTTGCTGGTTGCAGTAGCCTTTGATTTGGTTAAAAAGAATTTCCGTTTTAAGAGAAAGAAGGTGGCATAAGCATGGAAAAGAAAAAATTTGGTTTGGAATTCTATTTGAAAAATAATTCTATGGCAGGGGTACTGATCCCCATGGCAGGGCTTATGGTGATTACACAAATTTTTAACCATAATTTTCTGACAGGAAATAATATTGCATCCATATTAAAATCAATTCCTTTTTTGGCATTGGCAACCCTTGGCGCAAGTTTTCCATTGCTGGTTGGAGAGATTGATATTTCTATAGGACGAATAGCAGGACTTTGCGGTATGATTTTTGCCTTATTCTATATTGTCAGGGGTCAGTCATTGACAGCCAGTGTATTTATTGCTGTTTTGACAGGGATGGCAGTAGGAGCAATGAACGCTTTTTTGGTAGTAGGAATTAAGATGAGCAGCTTTATTGCTACTATGGGAACGCTTTACATTTGTGGAGGACTGCGCTATCTGGTTAATGGGGGAACGGTGATCACTTTGCCTGCTGAAATGAGAGAATTTTCACAAGCAACCCCTTTGGGGGTATCTTGGTTTTTTTGGATTGTTATTTTGATTTACATGTTTATGGCATTTGTTCAGAAAAAAACAGTTTTTGGCCGCAGGCTTTATGCAGTTGGAAATAATGCTGGAGTAGCAGAGCTTCAGGGAGTAAACGTTAAAAGGATTAAGACGGTAGCATATTTGATTTCGGGTGCATTTGGAGCATTGGCAGGAATTATGGCAACCATTGATATCAATAGTGCACAGCCATCTACTGGAAGCAATTGGGAATTTAAAGCTGTGGCAGCCTGTGTAGTAGGCGGGGCCAGTCTGACAGGAGGTGTAGGAAATGCGATTGGTGTCGCTCTTGGCATTTTTGTTGTATTTGTTATCAACAACATTATTAATATGATAGGCATCTCAAATTATTGGGCAGATGTATTTACCGGATGCATTTTAGGCGGAGCGGTCATGCTTGATATTATCCGCCAGAAACAAAAGATTCATGAATAGGGCGGTGGAACAAAATGAAAGAATGGAAAGTGAATGTTGATAAAAAAGAACTGCTGCGACATCTGGGAAGCATTTCCCAAGTAGGCGGATTAAAGCGGTATGAGCTGACAGAAGGAAGGGCCAAAGGAGTGGAAGCGGTGGATGTGGTAACCGGAAGCGGTCTGGAATTCACAGTACTTCCGGGAAGGTGCATGGATCTGAATTGCACACGCTATAAAGGAATTCCCATATCCTGGCAGTCCAAAGCAGAGCTGACAAGTGGTGCTTATCTGGAACGGGAAGGGATGGAATGGCTGCGAAGCTTCTACGGCGGGATGCTGACTACCTGTGGATTTTCCAATGCAGGAGGTCCTTGCCAGGAGGAACGAAGAATTTTCGGCTTACAAAATTATGGCTTACATGGACGTCTGGCACATATTCCGGCTACACAAGTGTGCTGTAAAGAACACTGGATAGGTGAAGAATATGTGATGACTATAGAAGGACAGATGCGTCAGAGCGCCGTACATGGAGAAAATTTGGTTTTGCGCAGAACAATTACCGCAAAGCTGGGTAAAAAAAAGTTTTGGCTTCATGATGTAATTGAAAACGAAGGCCATACAGCCGAGGCTTTGCTGCTGCTGTATCATATGAATTTTGGCTATCCTCTTTTGAGTGAGAAGAGCCGACTGATAGTTAATTCTGGGGCTATACGAGGAGCAGATTCAATAGCAGAACAGGAAATGGGACTATATGGGCAATTTCATGAGCCAATGCATCTGCAAAATGAGCGCTGCTATTTTCATGAACTTAGGACAGACGAGGAAGGCAATACAAGGATTGCTTTGATAAATGAAGAATTGGAGTTAGGAGCTTCCTTGAAGTTCAACCGGGAGCAATTACCTTGCCTGACAGAATGGAAGATGTTGGCGGAAAGCGAGTATGTATTGGGATTGGAGCCAGGCAATGTAAATCCTATCGGGCGGGCTCAGGCAAAAGAGCAAAACAAACTTCAGTATTTAGAGCCAGGTGAAATTTATAAGACAGACATTGAACTGGAAATTTTGGATGGCCCAGAGGAACTGGCAGCAGCAGAAAATGAAATTGAACGATTGGGAGATCGATAAGGGGGTAAGGAAAGAATGGTAATGAGAACAAAAAAATTCGGCATCATTGGCTGCGGCCTTATGGGAAAAGAATTTGCAAGTGCTGCTTTACGCTGGTGCCATCTGAAGGATGAAATTACAAAACCGGAGATTGTTGCAGTATGTGATACCAATCCGGCAGCTTTTGAGTGGTTTGATAAGGCTGTTTCTGGGTTGAAATATCATTTTACGGATTATCATGAGCTGCTGACTTGTGAAGAAGTGGAAGCTGTGTATTGTGCAGTTCCCCATGTGATGCATCAACAGGTGTACAGCGATATCATTAACGCAGGAAAGCATCTTATGGGAGAGAAGCCCTTTGGTATGGATAAGGCACAAAATGATGCTATTCTGGAGGCTTTAAAAAATCATCCAGAGGTATTCTGCCGCTGCGCCAGTGAGTTTCCTTTTTTTCCGGCATGCCAGCGTGTGATTGCATGGGTGAAGGAAGGGAGACTGGGGCAGATCATTGAAGTCAAGGCAGGCTTTAACCATGCCAGTGACTTGAATCCCGATAAGCCTATTAACTGGAAGCGGAAAAATAGTGTGAATGGTATTTATGGTTGCATGGGTGATCTGGGGCTTCATACTCAGCATGTTCCATTTGCATTGGGATGGAAGCCAAAGAGTGTGTATGCTGTACTGAGTGACATCGTAAAAGAGAGGCCGGATGGCAAAGGAGGTACTTCTGTCTGTGATACCTGGGATAATGCAACCATGCTCTGCCGTGTTGAACATATGGAAGGCTATGAGTTCCCTATGACTCTGGAGACTAAGCGTATTGAGCCTGGGGCCACAGACCAGTGGTATTTGAAAATAAATGGGACAAAAGCTTCTGTTTACTTTACTTCCGAGGATCCGGATGCTTTTCACTATTTGTATGCAGAGGGGGCGATCCAGTCTTGGTGCCGTGTTCTGGTAGGATACCGCAGTATGATTCCCACGATTACAGGCGAAAATTTTGAGTTTGGATTTTCGGATGCTATTTTACAGATGTGGGCAGCATATATGGCAGAGCTGGAGGGCAGAGAACTGGATTTTGGCTGTGTAAAGCCACAGCACACCCATATGTCTCACGCTTTGATTACAGCGGCACTGGAATCGTATGAACAACAAAAAGCAATCGAGATTGCATATTAATGTGGCAGGAGAATAAGCATGGAGACATTAGAATTAAAGCAGAAAGCCAATGAAATCCGGCGCCTGATTTTAGAGATGGTTTACCAGGCAAAATCCGGCCATCTGGGAGGCTCACTGTCAGCAGCTGATATTTTTACTTGCCTTTATGGGCAGATCCTGCGCATAGATCCGCAGAATCCGAAATGGAAATTCAGGGATCGGTTTGTCTTATCCAAAGGGCATGCAACACCGGCCTATTATGCCTCTCTGGCAGAGTTTGGGTTTTTCCCGAAAGATGAATTGCGGACCTTTCGCCGTCTGGGATCCCGCCTGCAGGGGCATCCGGACTGCAAACATACGCCAGGTGTAGATATGAGCAGCGGTTCTCTTGGACAGGGCATTTCTACAGCCGTAGGTATGGCCTTTGCAGCAAAAATGCAGGGACTTCCTATTCGTGTTTATGTCATGCTCGGGGATGGGGAGATGGAGGAAGGTCAGGTATGGGAAGCTTTGATGTTTGCAGGCAACAGAAAATTAGATAATCTGGTGATTATCATTGACAATAATGATCTGCAATGTGACGGACATTTAGATGAGGTTAATTCACCGAACCCTATTGATGAAAAATTGCAGGCATTCCATTTTCAGGTGAAAACAGTAGATGGCCATAACATGAAGGAGCTTGTTGAAGCTTTTGGGGATGCAAAGAAATATTCAGGAGTTCCATTTGCTCTGATTGCAAAGACAGTGAAGGGGAAAGGCGTATCTTTCATGGAAGATCAGGCAGGCTGGCATGGAAAGGTGCCGGATACCGAACAGTTTAAGCAAGCCATGAGAGAATTGGAAAGGGCGGGTGAAGCTTTGTGCAGGAAGTAAAGAAAATTGCTACAAGAGAGAGCTTTGGTAATGCCTTGATTTCTCTGGCAGAGGAATTTCCCCAAATGATAGTTTTGGATTCGGATCTGACTACAGGAACAAAAACCTGTATGTTTCAGAAGGCTTACTCAGAACGCCATATCAACTGTGGAATTGCGGAAAGTAATATGATGGGCATGGCAGCAGGCATGTCTGTCATGGGATATATTCCGGTAGTAAGTACTTTTGCCATGTTTGCAGCAGGGCGCGCCTTTGAACAGATACGTAATTCTATCGGCTATCCTCATTTGAATGTGAAAATTTGTGCCACGCATGGAGGAATTTCTGTAGGAGAAGACGGAGCCACTCATCAGTGCAACGAGGATATGGCATTAATGCGTGCGATTCCGGGTATGGTGGTTCTGAATCCCAGCGATGATGCTGAGGCAAAGGCGGCATTGAAGGCAGCACTTATCTATGAAGGCCCGGTTTACATCCGGTTTGGAAGGCTCGAAGTAGATATGATCCATGAAGAAGGCGAGCCGTTTACCATTGGTAAAGGCCGGATCGAACGAGATGGAACTGATATAACGATCTTTGCCACAGGCATTTGTGTACAGGAAAGCTTAAAGGCGGCTGAAATGCTGATGGAAAGCAGTATAGATGCTCAGGTGGTAAATCTGGCAAGTATCAAGCCGCTGGACAGGGAATTGATCTTTCAGGCAGCATCAAAGACCGGAAAGGCAATTACAGTTGAAGAACATACAGTGTTGGGCGGAATGGGCAGTGCTGTCTGTGAAGTGCTGGCAGGGAGGTATCCGATACCGGTTAAAATGGTTGGGATTCCGGATATATTCGGAGAATCCGGGGATGCGAAAAAACTTTTACACATACATAGATTGGATGCTTTTGGAATTGCAGCAGAGACAGAAGCATTTTTGAGGGAAACAGCAGACTTGACGCTGCAAAATATTTGAAAGAAGGGGAAAGAATGAAAGCGGTCATGTATGGCGCTGGCAATATTGGGCGCGGTTTTATTGGAATGCTGTTTTCGGCATCCGGCTGCGAAGTGATTTTTGTGGATGTAGCAGAGAAGGTAGTAAAGGAGCTTCAGGAAAAGAAACAATATCCTTTGCGCTATGTTGCCAGTCAGGGGCATCAGGATATGATGATAAAGCCGGTGACTGCCATAAACGGAAATGATATGGAAATGACTGCCAATGCGATTGCGGAATGTGATATTATGGCTACAGCTGTAGGCCCGCGAATTTTAAAATTAATTGCACCTAATTTGGCGGCGGGTATTCGCAGGCGTATGCAAACAAGCAGTAAAAATTTGAATATTATCATTTGCGAGAATTTAATGGATGCGGATCGTGTTCTGGAAAGAATGGTGAAAGCAGAGTTAACAAAAGAAGAGATTGAATGGTTTGATGGACATGTAGGACTGGTGGAGGCATCTATTGGTCGTATGGTTCCGATACAGACAGAGGAAATGAAGGATGGGGACCCTTTACGTGTCTGTGTGGAGTCTTATGGTTTTTTGCCGGTAGATGGGGCAGCATTTAAGGGAGAAGTACCGGATATTAAAAATATGATTCCTTTTGAGCCTTTTGACTTCTTCATTAAGCGTAAGCTTTATGTTCACAATATGGGACATGCTGTCTGTGCGTATTTGGGAGATGTTTTGGAATTGGAGTATATTTACCAGTCTATTGACCGGGATGAGATTTATATTATTGTAAAAAATGCTATGGAAGAAAGTGCTGCTGCACTTTCTTCCGAATATGGTGTACCACTGGAAAACATTATGAAGCACATTATGGATTTACTTTACCGGTTTGCCAACACAGCATTGAAGGATACCTGCAGGCGGGTGGGAAGAGATCCGGAACGTAAATTGTCACCGAAGGATCGTCTGATTGGAGCTGCCTGTCTGGCCATGGATCAGAACGTAGTTCCGGCTTACATTGCTATCGGAGTAGCGGCAGGTGTGCGGCGTTATATTGATGAAACGGCCAGTATGCAACAAAATATTGTATGTGCAGAGGACGTATTGAGAAATGTTTCTGAATTGGAAATCGGCAGCAGATTGAGTAAATTGATTTTAGATATGTATCAGATGATGCTGGAAGGAAGAGGCTTAGGAGAACTTCGCAGAGCAGCAGATGGAATAAAGGCTGCCTGTTCAGAAAATGTGGTTTAATCATAACTTTTCATGATTTGCACCCATCCCAAAATGTAAACGAAAAAGCGATCCGCAACATTGACAGACGAAGGGCAATGTGTTATATTCTAAAATTGATGAGCAAAGGCGTTCATTCATATAGAACTTTGGTTCTGATATGAATCCTCCTTTGCTCTTTTTTATTGCATAAAAACGATTCAGAAAAGATTTGGAGGGGACTATGAAGAACAGGAACCGTAAAATTGTGTTAGAGGATGGCAGTGCATTTTCCGGATTAGGCTTTGGAGCTTTGACAGATCAGGTATGTGAGCTGGTATTCAACACATCCATGGCAGGTTATCAGGAGATTGTGTCAGATCCCTCCTATACAGACCAGGCTGTAGTGATGACCTATCCTTTGATTGGAAACTATGGTGTTACAGATGAAGATTATGAGTGCAAAACTCCAAGTATCGGCGGACTGATTGTCCATGATTACAATGATGCACCCTCCAATTTTCGATATACAAAGACACTTTGCGAATATTTGGAGGAAAATGGGATCCCCGGAATCTCCGGAATTGACACCCGGCAGATAACTCGCCGCATCCGTGACAAAGGAAACCAGAGAGTGCTTTTTACAGCCAGTGACATGCCCGTAAAAAAGGCACTGGAGATCATTCATGGAACCCCGGTTCCCCATGACGGAGTTTCCAGAGTCAGCTGTAAAAAACGCTGGTATTCCCGAACGGCAAATCCCCGGTTCCACGTAGTCGCCATTGACTGCGGCGTGAAGCTGAACATTATTCGGAGCCTGAATCGGTTCGGATGTAACGTAACGGTAGTTCCCTACAATACCTCGGCAGAGGAAATACGCTTTATGAAGCCGGACGGAATCTTTCTGTCCAATGGGCCGGGGGATCCGACAGATGTGGATCCAGTTATAGAGACAATCAAAAGCCTCATAGGGGAATATCCGATTTTTGGAATCTGCCTGGGCCATCAAATCATTTCCCTGGCATATGGTGCCGAGACATATAAATTGAAATTCGGCCACCGGGGCGGCAACCATCCGGTGATGAATCTGGAAAACGGAAAGATTGAGATTACCTCTCAAAACCACAGCTATGCAGTAAAGGAGAGCAGCATTGAAGGAACGGGTCTTATTGTAACCCACAGGAACCTTCTGGATCAGACGGTGGAAGGGCTATCCTGTGAGAAGGATCGGATATTCAGTGTACAGTATCACCCGGAAAGCGCCCCTGGACCTCAGGACAGCAGCTATTTATTCGGAACATTTGTGAAATATATGAAGGAGGCTCGGTGATGCCTAAGAGAGAAGACTTGAAAAAAATATTAGTGATTGGGTCCGGTCCCATTGTGATTGGGCAGGCGGCAGAATTTGATTATGCCGGAACTCAGGCATGTCTGGCGCTGAAGGAGGAGGGCTATGAGGTGATTTTAGCCAACTCCAATCCGGCGACGATTATGACAGACACCTCTGTGGCTGACAAGGTTTATATGGAGCCGTTAACCTTGGAATATCTGGCACGCATCTGCCGCTTTGAGCGTCCGGACGCCATTGTTCCGGGAATCGGAGGGCAGACAGGGCTGAACCTTGCTGTGCAGCTGGCGAAAAAGGGAGTACTGGAGGAGTGCGAGATAGAGCTTCTGGGAACAGATGTGAAAAGCATTGAATGTGCAGAGGACAGGGAGCTGTTTAAGGAGCTGTGTCTGAATATTGGAGAACCGGTGGTTCCCTCCCGGATTACATACAGCATAGAGGAGGCACTGGAAGCGGCCAATGAGATTGGCTATCCGGTGATCCTGCGTCCGGCCTTTACTTTGGGGGGAACCGGGGGCGGATTTGCCCATACGAAAGAAGAGCTTGAGGAGATGATGAAGAATGCCCTGGCCCTCTCCCCGGTGCATCAGGTGTTGATTGAAAAGAGCATCAAGGGTTATAAAGAGATTGAATATGAAGTGATCCGAGATGCCAATGACACAGCAATCACTGTCTGCAATATGGAAAATCTGGATCCGGTGGGCATTCACACCGGGGATTCCATTGTGACGGCGCCCAGCCAGACCCTGACCAACAGGGAATATCATATGCTTCGGGACAGCGCTCTGAAAATCATCCGGGCTTTACAGGTAAAAGGAGGCTGCAACGTACAGTTTGCACTGGATCCCCATTCCTTCCAGTACTATGTGATAGAGGTAAATCCCCGTGTATCCCGGTCCTCCGCCCTGGCTTCCAAAGCCAGCGGATATCCCATTGCCCGGGTTTCTGCGAAAATTGCGGTGGGCATGGATCTTCACGAGATTCAGCTTGCCAACACGCCGGCCTGCTTTGAGCCGTCTTTGGATTATGTTGTAACCAAGATGCCCCGTTTTCCCTTTGACAAATTTCCGGCGGCAATGAATACTCTGTCTACCCAGATGAAGGCCACCGGAGAGGTGATGAGTGTAGGGAGGACCTTTGAGGAAAGCCTGCTGAAAGCAATCCGCTCTCTGGAGGAAGGAAAAAATCATATTCATATGGAGAAGTTTGATTCCAAACACATGTCTGTGGATGAACTGTTAGAATATATTAAGGAAGGAACGGATGACCGGATCTACGCCATTTCCCAGTTAATGTGGATGGGAGTAGATTATGCTCAGATCTGCAATATTACCCAGATTGACATGTTCTATCTGGATAAGATTAAGAAAATTGTAGATTTTGAGAAGGAGATGGAGGAAAATCCGGGCTCTCTTAAACTGCTTGAGGCGGCAAAAAGCATGGGCTTTTCCGACGCCTATGTGGCAGAGCTCTGGAATATGCAGGAGGAGGAGATCTATCAGAAGCGCTGTGAAATGGAGCTGTTCCCTGTCTACAAAATGATTGACACCTGTGCCAGTGAGTTTGACAGCTATGTCCCCTATTTTTATTCTACTTATGCGGAGGAAAATGAGTCTGTAGTGACGAAACACAGGAAGATCATTGTGCTGGGATCCGGGCCGATCCGAATCGGTCAGGGCGTGGAGTTTGATTATTCAACTGTTCATGCTGTAAGGACAATCCGGCAGATGGGCTATGAAGCTATTGTAATCAACAACAATCCGGAGACAGTTTCCACCGATTATACAACTGCGGATAAGCTGTATTTTGAGCCATTGACTGCCGAGGATGTGATGAATATTGTTCATCTGGAAAAGCCGGAAGGGGTCATTGTAACCTTGGGAGGACAGACGGCGGTGAATCTGGCAGAGCCCTTGGCAAGGAGGGGTGTGAGGATTATCGGAACCGACTGTCCGGCAATCGAGAAGGCGGAGAACCGGGATGCCTTTGACACGGTGATCAAGTCTTTAGGAATCCCAAATCCTCAGGGGCGCGCAGTGACAGACATAGAGAGCGGCATCCGGGCAGCGAAGGAGATTGGCTATCCGGTACTGGCTCGTCCCAGCTTTGTTCTGGGAGGCAGGGCCATGGAAATCGCAGCCAATGAGGAAATGCTTCGCTATTATCTGAAAAATGCAGTGGAAACGGACAAGGACAGGCCGGTATTGATTGATCGGTATCTGGTGGGAAAAGAGATTGAGGTGGATGCCATATGTGATGGAAAACAGGTATTTCTTCCCGGAATCATGGAACTGGTAGAGCGTACAGGTGTCCATTCCGGTGACAGTACCAGTGTGTATCCGCCGTTTTCCATATCCTGGAAGGTAAAGGCGCTGGCAGCAGATTATACCACAAGGCTGGGGCTTGCCATTGGCATTGTGGGACTGTTCAATATCCAGTTTATTGTGGATAAGGAGGAACGGGTTTATGTGATAGAGGTGAATCCCCGGGCTTCCAGAAGTGTCCCCTTCCTGTCCAAGTCTACAGGCTTCAATCTGGTAGATATAGCCACCAGAGTGATGTTGGGCCAGAGCCTTCAGGAGCAGGGAATAGAACAGATGATTCCAAAGGAACGCAAATGGTGGTACGTGAAAGCGCCGGCGTTTTCTTTCGAGAAGCTCACAGGCATGGACACCTATTTGTCCCCGGAAATGAAGTCTACCGGTGAGGCTATCGGCTATGACAGAAGGTTGAACCGGGCATTGTATAAGGCGCTCCAGGCTTCCGGCATAAAGATGAAGGATTACGGCACGGTGGTGGTGACGCTGGCGGATGAGGATAAGGAGGAAGCTCTGCCGCTGGTAAGGCGGTTTTATAATCTGGGATTCAATATTGAAGCTACAGTGGGAACGGCTGCATTTCTAAAAGATCAGGGGATTCGTACAAGAGTCAGGGGAAAGCTCAGCGATGGCAGTGATGAAATTCTGGAATCCATCAAAGCCGGGTATGTCAGCTATATCATTAATACCAGATCCATTTTCTCTGGGGTACATTATGAGGATGGCGTGGCAATACGCAGGTGTGCGGTGCAAAATGGGGTGACGACTTTTACTTCGCTGGATACAGTGCGGATTGTTTTGGATGTATTGGAGGAAGCGATACCAAGGATTTCTGTAATTAATGGGGAGGCTTCGTAGTATTTAAAGAAAGTTTCATATGCTTTTCACAAAAAAATCATATTTTTTTGCTATCCTTCAAAGAAAAGGAAACAAGAAAGACAGCTTTCTTAAAAATAGATCGGGAGAATAGGATGTTTCAGAGAGGGAGTAAGCAAAATATTTTCTTTTTTGTGGGATTTACCCTTATGCTGTCTGTTGCTGCGGTTTGGGGAATCTGGCAGGGGAGCTCTAAGATAGAGAGCGCTGCGGCTTTTGGAATGGAAGGAGCTAAAGATGGCCAGACGCAGATTTTGTTGCAGCAGGATGGAAGCCGTGTTCAGGGCAGCGGCGCAGAGCTCTTTGGAAACAGGATTGAGATTACCAGTGGAGGAATCTACAGGATAGCAGGAACCCTTAAGGAGGGGCAGATTCATGTGGCAGCAGGGGAGGCGGAAACAGTGACCCTGGTGCTTGCAGACGTGGAGGTGACAAATGCTTCCGAAGCGGCTGTCAAGATAGAGAGCACGGGACAGACAGAGCTTTTACTGGAAGAAGGGACAAAAAATCGGATTCAAAGCGGAGAGGTTCAGGATATTACGCCAGAAGAGGATGGGGCATCAGAGCCCTCTGGAAGCAAGGGAGCTATTTATGCAGACGGTGATCTGAATATTCAGGGGACCGGAAGTCTGACAGTTTCAGGGTATATCAATAATGGTATTCATACCACGGGAAATCTGGTAATTGACGGTGGGACGATTCAGGTGGAGGCAGTGAACCATGGAATCAAGGGGAAGGCTTCCGTGACTGTTCGGGACGGAGACCTTACTATTCTTGCCGGAAATGACGGAATCAAATCGGATAATGATACCAGTGAAGAATATGGTTGGATTTCTCTGGAAGGAGGGATTATTCAGATTGAGAGTCAGGGAGATGCTGTACAGGCGGAGACAGCCTTGGAGGTAACGGGCGGAACCTATCAGGTGGTTACAGGCGGAGGAAGTGAAAATGCCTCGGAAACGCTAAAGAAGGAGGAGAATCCACCAGGATTTGCAGGCGGAGAAATGCCGGAATTTAGTGAAGAGCCGCTGGAGTTCGGCGGGGAGTCACCAAGGCTTGGCAAAGAAGCGCCGGAGTTTGGAAAAGAGACGCCGGAATTCGAAGAAGGAGCTTCACTGGATATGGAAAGTGACTCTCATAGATTTGAGCAGAGACCAGGCTGGCAGGGAGAACAGCCGGATAAGGGGGACAACAATACAACTCCTGGAGGTGAGCCATTTAATCAAGAAGGCGGAAAGCGATTCCAGGAGGGAATAAAACCAGACGGTCAGGCAGAAGAGGAAGAGGATCAATCTGTAAGTACAAAGGGCTTTAAATGCAAAACCCAGATGAATATTTCAGGCGGAAGCTTTTCGGCAGATACTCAGGATGATGCTTTTCATTCAGACGGGAGCATCCGGATTACAGGCGGAAATTTTGTGATTGCATCCGGCGATGATGGAATTCATGCCAATCAGGAGCTTACCATAGAGGGCGATTCCATTCAGATTGATAAAAGTTATGAGGGCCTGGAGGCCAATCAGATCCTGATTCGGGACGGAGAGCTTACAGTCCGGTCCTCTGATGACGGAATAAATGCCAATGGAGGAAGCTCCGGCCTCAGAATGATTGAATCCGATACAACCACAGAAGAAATGCCCAATCTGCATATAACAGGCGGAAAGCTTGCCATCAATGCAGGCGGCGACGGTCTGGATTCCAACGGAAATATTTTGGTGGAGGGCGGCGAGATTGTGGTAGACGGCCCTGTGGACTCGGGAAACGGAGCGATTGATTCCGGAAGCGAAAATGGCGGAACCTGCCAGATTAGCGGCGGAACCGTTCTGGCAATTGGCAGCTCCGGCATGGCGGAAACCTTTGATGAAGCATCCGCACAGTATTCTTTCTGCCACAGTTTTTCGGAGTCCTTTGAGGCAGGAGAGGAATTTCGGATTGCTGACAGCGAGGGAACGCTTCTGTACAGTCATAGTGCGGCCAAATCGGGTAATTCCGTTGTCTTTAGCTGCCCGGAGCTTGCGGAGGGAGAGACTTATACTTTGTATGCAGGAGAGCAGAGCGTTCAGATTCAATTGGATAGTATCTCTACGCTTTCCGGACAGCAAGGTAATTTTCATGGAGGTCCGGGCGGAAGATCCGGTATGCCCCCGGAGAATCCAGGAGAAAGAGAGCAGAGAGTAGAGAAAAATAAAGAGTAAAAAAGCCGCAGTCTTCTGAAATATAGAAAAATCAAGAAGATTGCGGCTCTTTTTGCCTGCTGATATCGAAAGTAATCTAAAGTCACAAGCTCAAATTCCCATGTACCAAGCTTAAGTGCGGCGGCAGCCTCAATGGTATGAATTCCGTTCCGGAACTCCATGCGCTCAATCAAAGAATTTGATTGTAGAAATAGTTTTTAAATGTTACAATGATTCAATATAAATTATGCAACAGAATTTTTCTGAAAAGACAACAGAATTCTTTTGGCGCAAGGAACAAGAGAAAATTACGGAAACAGGCTTTAAAGATGTGTAAAATAAGGTTTAAGGAAAATGAAAAGACGTAGAAAAAAGAGATATAAGAGAAAACGGAGACTGTATTGGAAGCTGCTCATAGGACTGACGCTTATCCTGTTGGCAGGTATCAGTGTATTTGCATGGAGGTATTCATTGACAAGGACAGAGCCGCAAGAGGACGGGAAAGAGAGCCAACCGGCGGATGAGGAAAATGCAGGAACGGAGACAGGAGCGTCGAAGCCACAGGAATCCGAACAGGGGCATGAGCCTTTAAAATCACAGGAACCTGAGCCTCCGGAGTCCACAGAAGAAGAGCTTTTAGAGCAGGAAATAGAAACATTTCTTAATAAAATGACCTTAGAGCAGAAAATCTGCCAGATGTTCATTATCACACCGGAGCAGTTGACAGGAGCGTCGCCCGTTACCGCAGCCGGGGAGACGACGAAAAGCAGGCTGGAGGAGTACCCGGTGGGCGGACTTATTTATTTTGCCCAGAATTTGGTGTCAGAGGATCAGACAAAAGAAATGTTGGCAAATACCATGGAGTTTGCAGAAGAAACAGAGAATCTGCCTATATTTCTCTGTGTTGATGAAGAGGGCGGCCGTGTGGCCCGTGTGGGGAAAAATCCGGTTTTTCAAGTAGAGCATATCCGGCCCATGGGGCAGATAACGGATGAAGAGGAAGCGTATCAGGCAGGGATGGTCATAGGAGGTTATCTGCGGGAACTGGGCTTCAATGTAGATTTTGCGCCAGATGCGGATGTGATAACGAATGAAAAAAATACGGTTATAGGAGATCGCTCCTTTGGAAGCGATCCGCAGACAGTAACACGTCTGGCAACCGCCGTGTCCAATGGCTTGCATGCGCAGGGGATTTTGAGCACCTTTAAGCATTTTCCCGGCCACGGGGCAACGGAAGCAGATACCCATCAGGGATATGCCTATGCGAAAAGAACCTATGAAGAATTAATGGCTGCCGAACTGGTTCCCTTTGCTGCGGCAAATGAGAACGATGTGGATATGGTTATGGCAGCCCATATTTCCCTGCCGGATCTGCTTGGAGACGATACCCCATGCTCCCTCTCTTATAAGATGATAACGGAGATTCTGCGAGAGGACTTGGGATATGAGGGTCTGGTGATTACGGATGCCCTGAATATGGGGGCAGTCGCTGAGAATTACGGATCGGATGAAGCGGCGGTAAAGGCTGTGGAGGCGGGCGTGGATCTCCTGCTTATGCCAAAGGATTTTCTTTCGGCCTATGAGGGAATGCAAAGGGCTGTTGCAGATGGGAGGATATCTGAGGAGCGTATCAATGAGTCTGTGGGCAGAATTTTGCGTAAAAAGCTTGAATCTGTAGCAAAATAACCAAAAATCCACCTATAGTTATCAGTTAAATGTAACAAAAAAGGAAAAACAAGAAAAATTTGTTAGAAATTTTTCGATTTTTCTGTTATAATGATAACAGAGGTTATAAAACGCAAACCGTTTCGCTGTGTTTATGACAGCAGGCGGTTTTTTTCATTTTTATAAGTGAGGAATGCCTATGTTTGAGAAAGGAAGATACATTGTCTACGGAACCACGGGTGTATGTGAGATTGAAGACATCACCTCACCGGATATCAAGGGTGTGTCGGAGGATCGGCTTTATTATGTATTAAATCCCTGTTTTAAAAAGGGAAATCGGATCTTTACACCTGTAGATAATGAGAAGGTGGTAATTCGTGCGGTTATGACAGAGGAAGAAGCATCTTTGCTGGTAGATGCCATTCCCACCATTGAAGAACTCTGGGAAAAGGATGACAAGGTGCGGGAGCTGCGTTACAAAGAGGCCATCCGAAGCTGTAATCCAAAGGAGTGGATTCAGATTATTAAGACCTCTTATTTAAGAAGAGAACAGCGCAGGGCACAGGGAAAGAAAGCAACCACAGTGGACGAGCGTTATTTTAAAGCTGCTGAGGATCATTTGTATGCGGAATTGTCCATTGCTCTTAAGATGCCAAAGGAAGAAGTAAGGGATTACATTCAGGCCCGGCTTGAGAAAAAGCAGTAGGAATTTAGAAGCAGAATAAAAACTACAAAGGGGCTGACTTGACAGTCCCAGTCATTATCATTAGGAGAACAATATTTACAGATTTTTATTTACACACTCGTTAAGACCAAGATGCTGGGAAAATAAAAACATTCTGCCAAAAAGAATTGACAGAATGTTTTTATAAGTTTCTGCTCTTTTCGCATCAGTTCCGTTCGGTCAAATGCATTGGCTTACTGCAATTCATCCTCCCCAACCAGCTCGTCGTACTCCGCCGCATCCAGCATCTCGTCAAAAGCATCCGCCACAGCCTCGTACTCTTCGTCATCCTCAATATTCTCAAGGACCGGAGAGCCCTGGCTGTTATCATACCGATAGATAAACACTTCACCATCTTCATTCTCCCCGTTCTCATCCAAAGGAAGAAGAGCAATATAATCCCGTCCGTTTACTGGAAAAATCGTCAGAATCGCACATTCTACCTGCTCATCATTATCCAAGGTCAACGTCACTGTAATATTCCCGTCACAAGAATCACAATTCCCATTGCAGGAAGTTGTATCACATTTATTGTCCATTCCCATCTTCATACCTCACTTTATCCAGATTAATATTTACAAGTCTTGCTGCAATTCCCATCTTACGAATCAGTGAATCACAACCATGCCCTTACTCTACCAGAAGACAGTGGGAAAAGCAAGGAAAACAACGAAAAAATCGTTGACAAAGAAATGAATCGGAATAAAATAAGAATAGTGTCTGTATACGCAGTTGAAAAGGAAGGAAAACATAATGGAAATACAATTTTCAAAACGCTCCGAAGCCATAGAAGAAGGTATCTTCACTATATTAAATAACAAAAAAACAGAGCTTCTGAATAAAGGCAGAGAGGTATATAATTTCTCCGTAGGAACCCCAGACTTTAAGCCTCAGCTCCACATTATGGAGGCGCTTTCTCAGGCAGCAAAGAACCCGGAAAATTATAAATATGCCCTGGCAGACCAGCCGGAGCTTTTAGAGGCAGTACAAGGATTCTACCGGAATCGTTTCGGTGTAGAACTGGAGACAGAAGAAATCATGTCCCTCTATGGTTCTCAGGAGGGAATGGCCCATGTAGCAATTCCTCTATGCGATCCGGGTGACATCGTACTTGTCCCCAACCCTGGCTATCCGGTATTTGCCCATGGTCCGGAGCTTTCCGGAGCAAGGATAGAAACCTATCCCCTGTATGCGGAGAATAATTTCCTGCCTGTGTTTGAGGATATCCCGGAGGAAACAGCCCGGACCGCAAAGCTGATGCTGGTATCCTATCCCTCCAATCCTGTGTGTTCTGTGGCAGGGGACGAATTTTATGAAAGGTTGATTGCATTTGCAAAAAAATATAACATTGTCATTCTTCATGACAATGCCTATTCCGATATTATTTTTCAGGGAAAAGAAGGAAAGTCCTTTCTGTCCTATCCGGGAGCAAAGGAAGTGGGAATTGAATTCTATTCCCTGTCCAAAAGCTATAATATGACAGGCGCACGCATTTCCTTCGCCCTTGGCAATGCTTCTGTGATCCGGCAGTTTAAAAAGGTACGTTCTCAGATCGACTATGGCATCTTCCTGCCTGTTCAGAAAGCTGCTGTTGCTGCCCTCACTGGTCCGCAGGAAGCGGTAAAAGAGCAGTGCAGGGAATATGAACGCAGAAGCAGGGCTCTCTGCGGAGGATTTCGAAGCATTGGCTGGGACGTGCCGGACAGCCAGGGAACCATGTTTGTGTGGGCGCCCATTCCGAAGAATTATCAGAGCTCCGAGCAGTTTGTTCTGGACCTGATGGAAAAGACCGGAGTTATCGCAGTACCGGGAACAGCTTTTGGCGATCTGGGTGAGGGTTACGTGAGGTTTGCGCTGGTGTATGATGTTTTGGCTATTGAAAAAGTAGTGGGGATCATTGGGGGCAGCGGAATTCTTGGATGAGTTTTCTTAATATAGAAATATGCTCCGAACCTATTAGGGGATTTGGAAAATATTATTTGGTATGGAGTTATATCGGGAAGTTCTTGTCTTTTTTTCCAGTTATATATGTTTCACTAAAAGAAGCAGGACTTCCTTTAGGCTTTCACATGGACTTTGTGTATGGCTTTTCTGCCAGAAAGAATTTCTGTGTCGTTGTGAAATGCTGGCATTTACAAAATATGGGGATAATGTGTTGACTTTCTGCAGATAACCAAGTAGAATTATTCCTATCAGTTCTGCATAAACAGGACAAAATTTTTATTCACAGCCATTTCGGCTATATTTCCAAATTATGATGCTGAGAACAGGAAAAGGGAGGTAAGAGGACAGTTCTTTGATTGCAAAAGATAAGAAAATTAACTATAATAGAAAGGAATTATTCTATGACAGAGACAAAACAACTGAATAAGCAGATGCCGGAGAAGGCGGATTTTAAACCTTTGAAGGAATTAAATCTGATCGATGACTTTCTCTTTGATGTAACCACTGCAGATCTGGAGGCATGCAAGATTATTATTGAGCTCTCTCTTGGAATTACTTTGAGAAGTATTAAGTGGAAGGAAGGACAGAAGGTTGTACACAACCTGCCGGGAAAACGTGGGATACGGATGGACTTTTGCGTGGAGGACGGAGATGGAAATTTCATTGATGTGGAAATGCAGAAACGCAATGAAGGGAACATTCCCAAGAGGACCAGATTTTATCAGGCATTATTAGACGCTCCTTTTTTGAAGAGTGGGGAGAAAGGCTTTGATAACTTAAGACCCTCCTGCATTGTGGTTATCTGCGGTTTTGACCTTTACCATCACGGAAAATATCGCTATACTTTCGGTAATTATTGTGAAGAGGTGTTAGGGCTGCCCCTTGGAGATGAATGCAAAAAGGTAATTTTAAATACCAAGGGCAGCAATAATAGTGAGGTCGAGCAGTCATTAATCGATTTTCTTCACTATGTGGAGAAAAGTGATGAAAAGATTCTTTCGGAGAACTGTGACGAACGCCTGAAGCGTCTGCATAGCAAGATAGCCCAGCTTAAGCAAAGCGGAGAAATGGAGGCGGCATATATGAGAACAGAAGAGTGGGAGCGGCTGATACGGGAAAGCGGCGAGAAGATAGGCGAGAAGATTGGACGGGAAAAAGAAAAAATTCAGATGATCTGCAGAGCACTCCAAAAAGGAAAAACCCCGGAGGAAATAGCGGAATTTCTGGATGAAGATTTGAAAGTGGTCCAGGAAATCAGCCGTATTGCTCAATCACTTGCTCCGGAATATGATATCGAAAAAATATATATCTTAACGGACAAAGTCCGCCAGCCCTGAAAGGATATGCTTTATCTATAAGCCCCCAGCGGAGAAAGCCACTGGGAGCTTTCGAGGTGTACATTTTACTGAACAGGATCCAGATCCAGTTCAATACTTTCTGCAATGCTGTGAATATAAAAGAGATGGAGCGCCTCCGCCAGCATAGGCTCGTCTGTATTCACCGGAATCCAGATATCTGCCATATCCTTCAGCTTTCCGCCTGATCTGCAGGTAAAGACAGCGGTCTTGATGCCTGCTTCTTTGCAGGATTCAACGGCACGGATAACATTTTGAGAGTTGCCGCTTGTACTGAACCCCCATAGAATATCTCCCCTTACACCCAACGTCTCCACCTGTCTGGAAAAGACAGCATCATAGCCAAAATCATTGGTTAGAGCAGTTAAAACAGAAATATCGGCAGTGAGAGCAATAGCAGGATACCCTTTTCGGTGCCAGTTTGTCATATGGCCGATAAAGTCATTGGTAATATGGGAAGCGGTAGAAGCACTTCCGCCATTTCCGCAGAGCAGAATCTTATTGCCGGATAAAATTGCCTGCTTTGTAGCCTCAATACATTCCAGAGCCGGGGCAAAGTAATCAGAGGATGTAGTATTTATTGCTTCTTTAAAGTGGTCAAAATTGGTTTGGAAAATAGAATTCATGAAATCTCTCCTTCTTCATCTTGAAAAAATCTGTAGTCACATGTATAATAATATGTACGTATAAGTTGTTTGCAGTTGTATTGTACCTGATGACAGAAGAAAAGTCAATAGAAAAGGAATGGGCTGATTAGTTGGGAGCCAATACAGTATTGGGGCCATGCAGAAATAGAATCAAAGGATACGGTAGAAACATGCTTGCAGGATTGCAAAACCTGATTTATGATTAAGAAAAATAATTTGCATAAATTGGGAGAACAGGAATGAAGATGAAAGAGACAATTTCAAAGTATCAGATTGTATATGAAGAAATGAAAAAAGAGATTGTGTCCGGCCGTATGGCACGGGGGGAAAAGATGCCCTCTGAGCTTCAACTAATGGAACAATACGGTTTTAGCAGGCAGACCATCCGCAAGGCGTTAGAAGAACTGGCCAAGGATGGTTATGTTCATAAGGTTCAGGGGAGCGGCAGCTTTGTAAAGTCTTCTCGTATCGGAGAGAAAAATTCAAAGACAATCATGTTCATAGCACTTTTTGCCCAGCATTATTTTTTCTCCCAATATATTGCAGGAGTAGAGAGCGTGCTGAAGGAGAATGATTACGCTTTAAATATCACCTTTTCCGATAATCGGCCGGAGGATGAGGCCCGATGCCTGGAGGATGCCATAGAAAAAGGCTATGCCGGGATTCTGCTTGTGCCGGCCCGGAGCGCTTGCATCTATGCAAACCTGTATCTTTACAAAAAAATTCGCCAATTAAGAATCCCCTGTATTACTCTTGGAGGTCAATTGCCTTATTCAGGCTTTCCGTGTGTGATTATGGATGACTATGAAGGCGGAAAAATGGCAGCAAAATATTTGATTGCCAAGGGACATTCCCGAATCGCATCCATTATGAACCGGACAGAATGCAGCGGCTGCATGCGGTATGCCGGTTATCAGTCGGCACTTATGGAAGCCGGAATTAAGGAAGAACCAGGATGGGCACAATGGTATGAATATGAGACTTTTCAGGATTTTCTGGAAAATGAGGAACTGATAGGAAGCTGTCTTTCTAAGGTCACAGCCGTGTTCTGTTTCAATGATGAGATGGCTCTTGGCATTATTGAGCTTTTAAAGAAACAGGGGATTCGGGTACCGGAGGATATGTCGGTTATGGGGTATGACGATTCCTATATGTGTATGTTTGGAGAGAAAAAACTCACAAGTATCCGTCAGGAGCCAGTGGAACAGGGGGAAAGGGCAGCCATGAATCTTTTGCAATTGATTAAAAATCCCAATTCAGGTGCAGATGCTTTTTTTGAGCCCAGCCTGGTAGAACGGGAAACAGTAAGGGATTTACAAAAATCGTATTGACACATACGGACACATATGCTTGAATATATACGTACAAATTATTCCCGCTGGCAATGGAGCAAGCGTACAAGTTGCAATGTCATTAAGTTAAGCTTCAAAAATTGACCGGCGTAGGGGAGGAGGGCCGCCCCTTTAAGGGGTGGCGGTTCTTGCCCGAAGCCTTCACAAGCCTTTTGGTGCTTAACTTAATGACATTGGTACAAGTTGAACTGTTTGTATAAATAGAGGCTGCCTGGTTTTGGCAGATATTGCTGTGAGGGAGATGTGGTATAGATACAGAAAGGGGGAAAGGAAATGCCCCACTTTTTAGGAATTGATGTGGGAACATCCAGTCTGAAAGTAATTGCAGTAGATGAAAAAGGAGATATAGCCGGCCTGGCCAGCAGCCCTTATTCCATTATCTGTGAAAAGAATGGGTATGCAGAGCAGGAACCAGATGCCTGGTGGGAGGCTTTAAAAAAGGCAGTTTCCATGGTCAGAGATCAGATTGAGGGTAAAGTAAAGGATATTCAGGCTATAGGTTTTTCAGGCCAGATGCATGGAACTGTATTATTAGACAAGGATTTTCAGGTAATACGGCCGGCTGTCATTCATTGTGATGCGCGAACGGGGAAAGAAGTAGAGGAGATTCAAGCTCTGCTTGGAGCGGATGCAGAAAGGATACTGATGAATCCAATTTCTCCGGGAATTATGCTTCCAACACTTTTGTGGCTTAAGAAAAATGAGATGGAGAGCCTGGAACAGACGGCTTATACAATGCTTCCCAAGGATTATCTTCGATTTCGAGTTACAGGAGAGATTGGAACGGACTATTCCGATGCTTCTGCTACACTGGCTTTTGATTTGCGAAAGGGAGTATGGTCAGATGACATTCTGCATAAGCTTAAGCTTCCAAAAGAGATATTCCCGCCATGCAAAAACAGTATAGAGATAGCAGGAAGCGTGACGCAAAAAGCGGCGTTGGAGCTGGGAATAGAGGCGGGAATCCCCGTGGTGTTCGGCGGGGGAGATCAGGCCATGCAGAGTATTGGCAGCGGCGCCGTGGTAAAAGGTCAGGCCACGGTCAATATTGGAAGCGGAGGCCAGGTCTGCATCCAGACAGACAAGCCTGAGGGAAATATTGCTCTTGGATTAAATACCTTTCAGGGATATCACAGAGAACGCTGGTATGTAATGGGCGCTACAACCAATTCAGGTTCCAGCTTAAGATGGCTGAATCAGCTTCTTGGTCAGACAGACTATGAGGCAATGAATCAGGAGGTGGCACAGATTCGGCCCGGCTGTGACGGTTTGATTTTTCTTCCCTATTTAAGCGGAGAGAGGTGTCCGAGAATGAATGCGGATATCAGCGGCGTGTTTTGGGGACTGAGTTTTCTCACAGATAAAGCCCGGATGACTCGGGCGGTGATGGAAGGGGTAACTTTTGCCTTGTATTCCTGCATGGAGGCTTGTCAAAAGGCAGGAACAGAGTTTACTTCTATGACAGCCATTGGCGGTGGAAGCAGGAGCGGCCCATGGCTGCAGATGCAGGCGGATATTTTTAACAGGGAATTGAGAACAACCCGTCATCAGGAACAGGCAGTATTTGGCGCAGCCATTGGTGCGGCGGTAGGAACGGGCTATTTTGAGGACATTCCCTCAGCCTGCAGGGAGATGGTTCGCTATAAGGATGCTGTGATTGAGCCAAGGGCGGATATCCATGCCTTGTATGAAGAATATTATTTGCTCTACAAGGAGATTTACGAGAAGGGAAAAGATACATTAGAAGCAGTGACTCGCTTAGGGCGGAGATAAAAAGTATGCTTGGAAATTAAAACAGCAGGATGAACCAGCCGGAAACATAAGGGGGCTGCATATAAGCAGTCCCCTTATGTTTGTTAAAATTTCCCCTGATACATACCCTTCAGGGCAGTTGGACTATATGAAAGGCAATGAAGTTAAAGAGCCCGGATTGCATGGATATCTGCAGCGATTAGCTGTCTCTGTGCTCCAACAAGAAGTCCAAGGTTACCTGATTGTATTTCTCAAGCTGCTCCCAATGCTGAACATGTCCTCCATCCTTTGCCATATAAAGCTGTGCACCGGGAATGGCATTACACATTGCTTCGGAAACAGCTGCAGGTACAAATAAATCCTTGTCTCCGGCAGCCACCAGGGTTGGAGCCTTGATCTTAGGAAGCTCCTTGAGAATATCAAAGCCAAGAATTGCATTGCATTGCGCTTTAAAGGCATAGGAAGGCATGGGATGTTCATAGGCCATATCTTTAAGCTCAGATTCCAGCATGAAATCCTCATGTTCTTCCTGAAAAGGCTGTGCAAAGATAATCCACTGGGTCAGTCTTTGGGAGGTAACAGGATCAAGCTGTCCATTGGCTTCCCGAAGAATCTCGATGGAACGCCGAAAGCTTACACAGCAGTTGGGAAAAGTGTTAGTCAAAATAACAGAACGTACACGCTCCGGATAGTGGACGGCAAGGTACTGCGCAATGGCGCCGCCCATGGAAATGCCGTTAAAATGTGCAGATTCGATACCAAGGGCATCCATCATGCCCACAGTATCCTTTGCCATATCTTCAATGGTATAGGCATAGGCAACCGGTTTGTCGGAAAGTCCGGCGCCCCTGTTGTCCAGGGCATAGACATGAAAATGCTTTTCGTAGGCCGCAATATGAGGAGCCCATTTGCTTCCGGGAGCACCAAGCCCCATAAGAAGGATCAAAGGCTCTCCGGAACCGCTTTCTTCATAGCTGATGGTAATTCCATTTGATTTACACTGTTTAGTCACGTTCTTCTCTCGGCTCCTCTCCTGTATATAATGCCCGAAGTACAGTTCCGCACTCAGGAAGCTCTTTTGCCATGCGCTCTAGTACCGGCTCATAGCTAAAATCAGTCAGCGGCAGATCGACACGAGTGTTGTTCAGAGCGCTTAAGCAGATAGCCTCCAGGATTTCATAGCCGTGGAAGGCTGTTTCGATATTGCAGGAATGTGGTTTGGAATCATCGTCCAGCCAGTCTGCATACTCCGTGTAATAGGGCGTCTGAATCTGCTTTTCCTGATGGTGATACCATCCGGGGTTCTTTCCGGTAATAAATTCTCCCTTTGTAGCTTTGCTGCATTCACCCCAAAAGCCATCAGTCTCTGCATAGGCATATCCATTGGTTCCCCATACGGTCAGCCGGTTATCAGAATCTGCATACATCTCCGGATTGTGACGCTCAGAGAAATAACCGCATTCAATGTAGCCTCTGGTTCCGTTTTCAAATAAGATTTCGCCCATAAGAAAATCCGGTGACGGATGGTTATCCTTTAAGGTAGCAGGTCCATGCACGTGACCTACGACTGATTTTGCCCGGCAGCCGCCGTTGGCCCAGATAATGTAATCCATATAGTGAGTGCCAAGCTGTGCCAGCCAGGGCTGGGTTTCTGCAAAAATCTTTTTTACTTCACCCAGATCGCCCCGATCTACTTTTTTCTTTAATTCCTGCATCTGAGAAAGATATTTCTGCTGATGGCAGACAACAGCCTTGATATGATGCTGGACACAAAGATCCGTCATTTTTTTGGCTTCCGGCATATCCTCCGCCATAGGCTTTTCAAAGGATACGGCCTTGATGCCATGCTTAATAGCCAGCTCGATCATGGAAAGGCGAAGATTGGGATAGGTGACGAATACAAATACCTCAGGCTTTGTCTCGGTCAGCATCTGCTCCACATCTGTAAAAAGCGGAACCGTGAGACTGAAGGTTTCAGCTGCGGTCTTCATCACATCCTGGCGGATGTCGCAGAGACCTACCACCTCATAGCGGTCCGGATTTTCCAGGATTCCCTTTAGGTGTGTCTTTCCGCGCACACCAAGGCCCATAATTGCTACTGTGTGTTTCATAAAGTATACCCCCTTAGGTTATGTAAAATTTAATTTGTTACTGAATACTCTTCATGTATTTTCCGTCAGCCAGTACAACACGATCAGAATCATTTTCTGCATCTGGTGATTCATCCTCTGTCATAATCCAGCCTTCATAGTCTGTTTCTTTCAGGAAATCTACGATAGATTTGAAATCTCCAATACCTTCACCCATAGCGGCCCATACATGCTCAGGCGTCATGTCCTTAAAATGAACATGCTGCACAATATCCCGGTGCTCTTTGATTATCTTCAGGGGATCAATACCGCCGTTCAGCATATGGCCGACATCAGGGGCATAACCGATTCCCTTTGTGTAGAGCGTATCAAACATAATGTGATAGTCACTCTCATAACGGAAAACAGAGTTTTCTCCGGAGTTTGGATGGAATACCGTTACAATGCCGTTTTCTGCCGCCCTTTGTGCAATGGCTGAGATGCACTTTAATTGATTGACCTGCTTCTCATAGAGATTATGTTCCCGGACCGGATCTGCTGCCACATGTCCCAGCATCAGCTTGGAGGTTGGGAAATGAGCCAGAAATTCGATTGCCTCATCCACTCTTGCCCGCTCTTCATCGGTCTCTTTTGGAAGAAGCCAGTCTTCATGAACGGCCAGAGCTGCAAAAACAACCTGCTTTTCATCCAATAGATCTTTTAGCTTTTTCCAATCCTTGTAGTAATCTTCCAGCATACAGATCTCTGCTTCCATGCCGGTGAAGCCTGCTTCCAGCAGAACGTCCACCATATGAGGAACCTGTCCGTGGAATTTTTTCAGATTCATTTGCCAGGGGTAGGTCTGGCTGCCGTATTTGATTTTTGACATGATAACCTCCTGTCTGTATATTAATCCGATAAATAAATTAATATAATATAATTTTGAATACAGTGAACGGTTACAAGATGATTATAGGGGTTGTTCATACGCTGTGTCAAGAAATATTTTTTCTTAAAGTAAACATATACGAAAAATGTTTTTGTGTAATTCACGTAATTTAGAGATATTGATATTAAATCAATTAATGATTAAATAAAATAAATATATTTGACATGGGAGAGCACAAGATGTTATTCTTATATCAAATATAGAATAAAAAATTATTAGGATAATTTGATTATAAGGATTCACGGAGGAAAGATTCATGAAGCAGGGCGGAAAAAATCTGGAAGCAATACAGGCCATGAATCGAACGCTGTTATTAAGACTCCTACAGCAGAATCACATATGTTCCAGGGCTAATCTGGCAGAGCAGTCAGGATTAAAGCAGGCAACCATCACGAACATTATCAATGACTTTATTTCCTGGGAGCTTGTGGAGGAAACGGGCCTGATTGAGGGCTGCAAGGGGAGAAGGGCAATCGGAATCCGTCTGAAGACGGAAGGGTTTTATGTGATTGGCGTCCGACTGTCCAGAAAATATTTTGAGGTAGGAATTTTTACTCTGATGGGGGAACTGGTAGAGGAAGAATACCGAGAATACATTACAAATACAAAACCCAGTGTAGTAATACCAAAGATACAGGAATACATTCAAAGGTTAATTGAAGATCATCCGGAAAAGAAGATTCTGGCAGTGGGAATGGCAGTTCCCGGTCCCTATTATTTTGAGGAAGGCGTGATTGAAGCAGTTTTCACGGATTGGGAGAATGTATCCATTAAAAGGATGCTTCAAGACGGATTGGATCTTCCGGTAGTGATAGATCACGATGCCAATGCCGGCGTACTGGCCGAATGTTCCTTTGGGATAGATCCGAATCTGTATGAGACTGTGGTTTATCTGGCTGTAGGGCAGGGAATCGGAGCAGGGATCTATTATGAAGGGAAGATCTTTCGAGGAGCGACAGGAATAGCAGGAGAAATTGGACATGCCAGTATCAATATGGATGGCCCAAGATGTGAATGCGGCAATAGGGGATGCCTGACCTGCTATGCTTCAACGCTTGCATTTACAGAACGAGTGAATCAGAGAATGAGAAATACGGGACGCCAGCCTTTTAAGCAGTTTCAGGATTTGATCCAGCCTGTGAGACAGAAGGACGCGGTTATATATGAGGAGTTTCAGGTAAATATGCGCTATTTAAGCGCAGGAATAATCAATTTGATCTACAGCTATAATCCGAGCTTGATTATCATTGGCGATGAGATGAGCCGGGTTGGAGAACAGGTACCAGAAGAGATTCGATATAATATCAGGCAGTTAGTAGAACGTAAGGTGCTGAATCAGGCAGAGATACGTCTGACCTCCTTTGAGAAGGATTCTGCTTTTATCGGTGCGGCAGAACTGGCTATTGATTATGCATTTGTACACACAGAATTGTTTCGCTAAGAAAAAATATTTTAAGAACTGGTAATAGTTGAAATATTGCTAAAATGGTTTGGAAAAAGCAGGAACTTTTTTCAAACCATTTTTTTGTGCAATTTGCATATAAATAAAAGCTCAAAATTGGAGATATATGCAAAAAATGAAGCGTTTTCGACAAAAATGCAAATAGTATATTGACATAAAATATAAAATGGATTATTATTAATTTGATTAATAAATAAATAGAATAAATAAAGAATAAAGGAATGCAATAAAATTTTTTTCTTAATCATGTTGACAACAGTGATATAAAGAAATATAATTTCATACAAAGAAAGATTTTCATTACTTTTCACAGCCACGTTAATCACTCCGCTGACGGACGTGGAGCCAATACAGCAACGGTTTATTCTTTAGGGAAAGCATAGAGACAAAAAAGGAGCGGAAGAAATGGGAGAAAATGCAAAAGCTGCAGGAGGCAGTGATTACATTTTGGAATGTCAGGGCCTGTCGAAGTCCTTCGGAGGTACAAAAGCGCTTCAGAATGTGGAACTGCACATCAAACGTGGAGAGGTTCACGCCCTTGTAGGTGAGAATGGCGCAGGCAAGTCAACCCTGATGAAAGCGATTATTGGTCTGCATAAGGTTGACTCCGGAACCATTACCTTTGAAGGAAAGCCTTATAAGGTAAGCGGGCCGGCGGAGGCAATAAAAAAGGGCATTACGATGATACATCAGGAATTGAATCCGGAGCCCCATCTGACAGTTGCGGAGAATATTTTTCTTCACAATGAGGATGTGAAGGGAGTTTTTCTGAACAAAAAAGCAACGAATGAAAGAGCGGAAAGGATTCTTAAGGAATTTGATTTTAATATCAGCCCGACTCATCTGGTAGGAGATTTGTCGCTGGCCCAGGCTCAGATGATTGAGATTATGAAGGCGGTATCCTCTGATGCCAAGCTGGTGATCATGGATGAACCCACATCATCTCTGGACAATGAAGAGACAGAACGGCTGTTCAAAACCATTCGCCAATTGAAGGAGAAGGGAGTCAGCGTTGTTTACATATCACATCGTATGGAGGAGATTTTCAGCATCTGCGATACGGTTTCCGTATTCCGGGACGGACAGTATATCGACTGCAAGCCTATCAGTGAAGTGACTCAGGATTCTCTGATTTCTATGATGGTAGGACGGGAAGTAAAAAATGTATTCCCAAAGACAGAATGTGAGATCGGAGATGTGGTTTTCAAGGTAGAGGGGCTTACAGGAAAAGGCTTCGAAAATATCAGCTTTGAGGTTCGAAAAGGCGAGATTCTGGGATTAACCGGGTTAGCCGGCGCAGGGCGAAGTGAAACCATGCGGGCGATTTTTGGCCTGGATCCGCTGGATTCCGGTAAGATCTATATGGATGGCAAAGAGATCGTGAATAAGAATCCCCGTCAGGCCATCAACAACGGTATTGCCATGGTAAATGAGGACCGGCGTGAATACGGCCTGTGCCTGTACCGTTCCATCAGTGAGAACATCTCCCTTCCCAATCTTCCTGTTTATCAGAAGGGGCTGCTTCTGAATAAAAGGAAGGAAAAAGAAGAAAATGGAAAATACTCCAAAATGCTCACAGTGAAAGCTGCTTCTTTAGATGAAGATGCCATTGCGCTGAGCGGCGGCAATCAGCAAAAGGTGGTATTGGCGAAGTGGTTAATGTCCAATCCAAAGGTTCTCATTCTGGATGAGCCTACCAGAGGTGTGGATGTGGGTGCCAAATCAGAGATTCATTCTCTGATGTGTGAATTTGCAAAGCAGGGGCTGGCAGTCATTATGATTTCTTCAGAGCTGCCAGAGGTTATGGCTATGAGCGACCGTCTTCTGGTATATCACGAAGGGAAGATCAACGGGGAGCTTCTTCGGGAGGATATAAAGAGCGGAAAGGTGACTCAGGAGACTATTCTGGCGAAAGAGTTTGGAAATTAATGAAATTACGGAACAAAAAAAGTCCAGCTAAGAAATGTCAAGTGTTTTAAGAAATATTTTCTGCTGGACGGTAAAGTCGCAAAGGCACACGAGAGGAATTTTCATGAGTGCCCTTTCGAATGAAAGTTTCTCTCATGACAGGTGTGCCGAAGTGACTTTACCCTTTAGTACCGTTGCGTAGCAACTTAAGATAGGAGGAAGAATAATGGATACAAAAAAGCTTGCGGGAGATAAAAACTATCAGCGGCAGTTGTTTTTTAAACGGTATGGAATTGTCTTTATTATGTTTGGAATGATTCTGCTACTTACCTTTACCACTGAAAATTTCTTATCTTACAACAATATTTTGAATGTACTTTCCACTATTTCTATTAATGGATGTATTGCTCTTGGCATGTGTATAGTAATTACGGCCGGCGGCATTGACCTGACAGTAGGAGCGCTTCTGGCCTGGGGCTCGATTGTGGCAGGATTGGTGCTGCAGTCTACAGAGAGCATTGCTCTTGCATGTCTGGCCGCAGTTATTACATCAGCGCTTATGGGACTGGTTACAGGCGTGATGATTGCACAGTTTAATCTGTTTCCGTTTGTGGCTACACTGGCCATGCAGCTGGTGGTTCGGGGACTTGCCACAGCATTGAGCGGCGGCGCTTCTTTTCCCATTGCAGTATCTGCATTTACAAAGATTGGTTTGGGAAAGGTACTCAATGTGATTCCCATTCCGGCCGTTATTTTGCTGGCATTGATTATCATCGCATATATTTTGATGCATTGGACCAAATTCGGGCGTTATGTATATGCAATCGGCGGAAATAAAAATGCAGCCATTGCTTCCGGTGTAAATGTATATTGGGTTACAGTATGGACTTATGTAATATCCGGTCTTTTTACAGGAATCTCTTCCTTAATTATGACGGCAAAGATCAATGCGTCTCAGCCGAATATCGGTGTGGGTTATGAGACAGATGCCATTGCAGCCTGTGTAATCGGCGGTACTTCCTTTGCAGGCGGCGTGTCAACCATTCCCGGAACGGTGGTAGGCATTATCATTATTGGACTGATTTACAATGGTATGAATCTGATTGGTGTGCAGTCTTATTGGCAGACAGTATGTAAGGGCCTGCTGATTGTTCTGGCAGTTCTTCTGGATAAGGCAGTAAATAAAAAGCGTTAATTGATATTTCCTGCTAAAGCAGTAAATATAAAACTATTTATCATTCTATTAATGAAGGAGGTTTTTATCATGAAAAAGAGAAACGTGTTGGCGATTGTTCTGGCGGCCGTGATGGCAACCGGCATGCTGGCAGCATGCGGAGGCAAGACAGATGCACCGGCAGAGACTCCGGCTCCCGCAGAGACAGAAGCACCGGCAGAGAGTGAAGGGGAGAGTGACCCTTCGACAGCAGCTCCGGCGGTATCTGGTGATATTAAGGTAGCTTATATGGCGAAGAACGTTGTTGACGCATTCCATGTAACTATGAACGGTTATGTGGCTGATCAGTTAGATGCTATGAAGGCAGAGGGACTTATTTCTGAATGGCAGATGTTTGATGCTACTACAGACCCGGTGCTGCAGTGCAGTGAGCTGGAAGATGCGCTTAACAATGGATTTAATTTTGTATTGCTGCAGCCCTGTGAGGCAGCAGGCTCTGATCCCGTTGTTACACGCTGCGCAGAAGAGGGAGTTCCTGTTGTAGTTATTAATTCTACCACAGAGTCTACTATGGAGAAGGCTTCCGGATATTCAGGTTCTGATGATGTTCAGGCTGGCGAGATGATGGGCAACTATATCAATGAGATGGTTCCGGACGGCGGTACATACGTTCATATGCAGGGCGTACTTGGATCCTCCGCACAGATTGACAGAGGCCAGGGCATTGCAAACACTATGACAGAGGATAAGGGCTGGACCAGCGGCGGAGACTTTGCTGCAGAGTGGCTGGCAGAGAAGGCTGTAGGTTTTGCAACGGATGCATTGACTCAGTATGGCGATGACCTGAAAGCTATTGTGTGCGACAATGACGATATGTCTTCTGCAGTTCAGGCATACTGCAATTCCGTAAACAGAGAAGACATTGTATGTATCGGCGTTGATGGTAATAAAGGACCCTTGACCATGGTAAAAGAGGGAACTCTGGGTGCAACTGTATTCCAGGATGGCGTTGCGCAGTGTGATTATGCAATCAATACCATTGCAAGGGCAATTATGACCGGAGAAACTGACGGCGTTGAGATGTATAAGACAGACATTCCTTTCGTATTAGTAACTTCAGAAAATGTAGACCAGTATCTGACTGATTAATGAAGCATACTATTTTGATATGAATGGATGAAATGGGGAGGCTGAGATTCTGGTTTGGATTTCAGTCTCCCATTTTATGATTCAGATTAAATTGATATTCCTGTTTTTTGTGTTATAATGAGCGTTAGTGAGAAGAGTATGCTTGCATATTCGGCGAACGGCGAATGCTGACTATGAATCTTTGATTCATAGTATAATGAAGGCGTATATGGATATTTATGGAAGTAAAAATTTAAGGCATACAAAGGGAGAACGGCATGGGTTATAACATAAACATGACAGATGAGTATACAGTATGGGAAAATATTAAGAATAACTATGAGAGCTTATATGCAGCAGAGGCTAAGGTGGCGGACTTTATCTTGAACAATCCCGGACAGGCGCTGGAAGCAAATGTATCGGAGACTGCGGAGCTGAGCGGAGTTAGTGATGCAACAGTGGTCCGATTTTGCAAACGAATCGGTTATGCGGGATTTTATCAGATGAAGATTCAGCTTTCTCACGATATGGGAAAGAATTGGACCTTGAATAAAGAGAAGGATGCCCAGAATTATGATTCTGTCCAGGAACGGATTTTAACCATTACAAATAATATTATGACCATATCAAAGCATATGGATACGGAAGTAATCAAGAACTGTGCGAAAGCAATTGATGAGGCTTCCACGGTTTTTGTAATCGGAAATGGATATGCAAAGATTATTGCCTGTGACATCATATACCGTCTTACAAGAAAGGGGATACGATGCAGCGGCGGCGGATATTCGGAAACAGATTTTGAGAATCTCTATCTGGGACAGGAGAAGGATGTAGCAATCTTTATCTCCCGATCCGGAGAGGATAAAAAGACATATAAGGAAATGCAGTTGGCAGAAAAAAAGAAGATGATAACCATCTCTTTGACAGATGCTATTAAATGTCCCATGGCGCAATTGGCGGATTTTTCTCTCACAACGGGAATCGAGGATCGTGCCAGGGTGTTTATACATGAAAATAGCTCCAGCTTAAATATGATGGTTTTGGTGGAGATCCTTCTGGAATATGTGACCCAAAGGTATCAGAATAAGAGTTACCTGGATGAAGTTGTTTCAGAGGATCGTTTATAGAAAATAAAGAAAGGCTTATGTTATGAAGACAATAGGGATTGATATAGGAACCACTACAATCAGTGCTGTAGTTATGGATACAGAAAAGAGAAAGCTTCTTGCTTCTAAGACTGTTCCAAACGGCAGCTTTATCAGGACGGAGCGGGAGTGGGAGCGCATTCAGGATGTAAAGCTTCTTATGAAAAAGGCAAAGGAAATTCTGGATGAGTTGATTGTGCAGCATCCGGACACAGAAGCCATAGGTCTGACCGGGCAGATGCACGGCATTCTGTATACGGATGGAGAAGGACGGTGTATCAGTCCATTATATACATGGCAGGACGGAAGCGGCGATCAGCCGGAATTTGACGGGGAGTCCATAGCGGCGCAGGTTACAAGGAAGTATGGGATTTTTGCGGCCACAGGGTTCGGACTGGTGACATATCTGTATCATGTGAAGAAGGGGCTGGTTCCGGAGGGGAGTATGGCTGTGTGTACGATTTCCGATTACCTGGGGATGTGGCTGACCGGAAGAAAGAGTCCGCTTGTTCATGCAAGCAATGGGGCAAGTATCGGTTTTTATGATACAAAGGATTGGCGCTTTCGGGAGGAAATGATTATAGATGCAGGCATGGAGCTTTCCATGCTGCCAGAGGTGACGACAGAAGTAAAAAAATTAGGTACATATTGCAAAATACCGGTTTTTGTGGCACTTGGAGATAACCAGGCAAGCTTTCTCGGTGCGGTAGGAATGCAGGAGAATGTGTGGCAGGTGAATGTGGGAACAGGAGGACAGCTGTCGGTATTGTCAGAACAGCATTTTGAGGCTCCGGGGATTGAGGCCCGGCCTTTCCTGAAGAAGAAGTATATTCTTACCGGAGCAGTGCTTTGCGCCGGCAGAGCTTATGCGATTTTAGAACAGTTTTTCCAAAGATGTGCTGTGGCTATGGGACTTGATGCAAAAGAGCAGTATGGGGTTATGGAGAAGCTTGCTAAGTCGGCCAGAGAAGATGCAGGTGGAATTCAGGTTATCACAAAGTTTAAGGGAACACGGGTCAATCCTGAGGTTAGAGGGAGTATAAGCGGACTTAGTGAAGAGAATTTTCTTCCGGAGAATTTAGTTCTTGGTGCGATTCAGGGGATTGCCCGGGAGTATTGTGATATTTGTCAGGAGATTTATCGGGGAACTGGAATCCGGGCAGAGAAGCTGATAGCTTCCGGAAACGGCGCCAGAAGAAATGAGGTTTTGAGAGATACCTTAAAAAAGATGTTTCAGGCGGAGCTTGAGATAACAGCTTTCCAGGAAGAGGCTGCATGCGGTGCGGCGCTTAGTGTGTTGTTTGCGGAGTAGATAGCTGTATCATTGGAAATTAGTTTATTAGTATTCCGGATAGATCACCTGAATCCCATGACCATCAAAATATGCTTGATAATCTGTCGGAACAGGACCATCCGTAACAATGGTGTTGGCAATTGTCAGCGGTCCGAAAGGAGCCATAGCGTTTTTGCCGAACTTGCTGCTGGTGGCGCATACAATGATCTGTGAAGCCTGCTCCAGGAGTTTTCGAAAAATACGGGCAGTGACATCATCCAGAACAGAAAAGCCTCTGGTTAGAGAAATGCCGTCCATGGTAAGAAAGATTTTATCAAAATAAATATCAGAAAAATAGTCAATCAATACGGAACCTGTTACATAATAGGTTCCGTTTCTTTTGTAAAATCCCCAGGCACCATCATGACATTGAATTCCGGGGCGTTCGTCAGTTCAATGGCGGCAGACACATTCATAGTAGTGACAGCAAGACGGTTTTTTACCTTCAGATTCTTAGCTGCTTCCAGACAGGTATATCCGGGTCCCAGAAATATAAAATCTTCGTCATTCACCAGAGCGGCCGCAAGAGAGCCGATAGATTGTTTGCGCTCATAGTCGTTTAAGGATTCCGGAGGAATAAAGCAGGAGCTGGCGGCACGCTTCTATATGTATGGTATTATGGCAGAGATCTTTGGCCGTGAGAACGGATTTGCAAAAGGATTGGGCAATTCTATGCATGCATTTTTCATTCCCTTTGGCGTATATCCCAATAATGCCATTGTGGGAGGTTCTGCACCCATTGCAGCTGGTGCCGCTCTGCGCAAGAAGGTTGCCCATGAGAAGGGCGGACTTCCGGTGCTCTTTAACTTTAATAATAACGGCTATGGCAGGAACCGATCCGGTTATCTATTTGGAAAGCCAGTCTCTCTATGGACAGGGAGAGCTGTTTCACAAAGAAGAGGGAGTTTCCGGCTGAATATTATGAGATTCCCATCGGGGAGCCGGATGTGAAGCACACAGGCTACGACCTGACAATTCTGACCATTGGTGTAACTTTATACCGGGCGCTGAAGGCGGCAGAACGTTTTGAGAAGGAGTTTGGCATCAGTGCAGAGGTTATTGTTGCAAGGAGTATTGTACCGTTTAATTATGATAAGGTAATAGAGTCCGCGAAGAAGACTGGGAAGATCATGATTGCAAGTGATGCATGCCAGAGAAACTCGATTATCAATGATTTTGCAGAGAATATTTGCGTCATGTACATAACAGAATAGAGGAAATCTCTCCTTAGGTAATTATAGACAAAAAAGTCACTTTTTTATAATTATTTTTACGAAAATTATAAATACAGACGGAAAAATGAAAGCTATAATGAGGTTAATAGGAAAAAATGCACAAAGAAGGTGAGAAGATGGGGAAAGTTCTTTTGGAAATGAAGCATATCAGTAAGAGCTTTGGAGCCGTACAGGCCCTAAAGGACGTTTCCATAGATTTGCACGAGGGAGAGGTGCTTGCCCTGATGGGCGAGAACGGTGCCGGGAAATCCACGCTGATGAACATTTTAAGCGGTTCCCTGCTTCCCCAGGAGGGCGAAATCTATGTGGACGGCCGGAAAGTGAACGTGACAGACCCGGTGACGGCGAAGAAGCATGGAATTGCCAAGATTCATCAGGAGCTTCAGGTGGTTCCGGAGCTTAATGTGGCTGAGAACATCTTCCTCGGACGCTGGTTTAAAAAGAAGCTTCCAATGGTGGACTTTCAGGGTATGATAACAGAAACCCAAAAGTATCTGGATATGCTGGAGCTGGATGTAAAGCCCACTCAGCAGGTAAAGGATCTGCGCATTGGAGAGCAGCAGCTGGTGGAGATTGCCAAAGCCCTTTCACTGAATGCAAAGATTCTGGTTATGGATGAGCCAACCTCCGCTATCAGCGAAAAGGAGGCGGAAAAGCTTTTTGCCATTATCCGCAGGCTTCGAAGCGAGGGACGGGGAATCATCTATATTACCCACCGGATGGAAGAGATTTTCAAGATTGCCGACCGTCTGACCGTTATGCGTGACGGTGCATACATAGGCACGGTCAATGCGTCTGAGACTGACACGGACGAGATTATCCGTATGATGGTAGGCCGTGACGTGAGTGAACAGTATCCGAAGGCTCCCACGGAAAAAGGTGACGTAGCCTTTGAAGTAAAGAACCTTACCTATACGCCTCCGGAGGGAAGCTTCCGACGTTCTCTTAAAAACATTTCTCTTCAGGTCCGTCATGGAGAGGTCTTAGGGATAGCGGGGCTGGCCGGAGCCGGAAGAACGGAATTTTTTGAATGTGTGGCAGGCGTTCATGGAAAGGAAGTAACCGGGGAGATCTATATTGAGGGAAAGCTGGTTGTGATTCGCAGGCCCGGGGATGCCATTCGGGCAGGAATTTCTTTTGCCACGGAGGATCGGAAAGGAAGCGGACTGGTATTGCAGCGATCCATAGGAGAGAATATTTCACTCCCTCTTTTAAAGCAGTTCAGCAAATTTTTGTTTATGGATCTGAAAAACGAGGGAAAGGCCTGGGAGGAGCAGATAGAAGCTCTTAAGGTAAAGGCTCCCGGAAGCAAGACACTGGCAAGCTCCCTGTCAGGCGGAAACCAACAGAAGGTCATTCTGGCCAGGTGGCTGCTTACAAAGCCCAAACTGCTGCTTTTGGATGAACCCACCAGAGGCATTGACGTAGGCGCCAAGGCAGAGATTTACCAGCTGATCAATAATTTGGCAAAGACAGGGATGGCGATTATTGTGGTATCCTCGGAGCTGCCGGAGGTTATAGGAATCTCGGACAGGATTGTTACGTTCTGTGAGGGTGAGCTGACCGGAGAGTTTGAGCAGAAAGAGGCGACCCAGGAAAAGCTGCTTCACAGCGCTACGAAATAAGGGGGAGAGGCAGAAATGAAAACAGATCAGACAAAAGTATTGTTAAAAAAGATGCAGAGTATAATTGCGCTGATCCTGATATTTATCGTTGCAAGCGTAATTTGCGTACAGGACGGAAAAAACGTGTTCCTGGATGCCAGGAACCTGATGAATGTGCTCCGCGCCGTGTCGGAGAACGGAATTATTGCCATTGGCATGACCATGATTTTGATTTTGGGTGATATAGACCTTTCTGTCGGTTCCGTTGTGGGTCTGGTGTCTACCGGCTGTGCGGCGCTGATGGTATGGAATGGGCTTCCCTTTGTACCGGCAGTCCTTGCCAGCCTTTTGATTGGCGCAGCCTTTGGATTCTTCAACGGCATCTGCATTACGAAGCTGAAGCTTCAGGCATTTATCGTGACGCTGGCAAGTATGAATATTGCAAGGGGACTTGCCCGCTTCTGGGCCAACGGCGTGGGAATTCCCCTGACCTACGGAAAGGGGGAGGGATTGGCTCCGCCGGAGTTTGAGGTGCTTCAGATGAGGATCAGCGGCCTGATTCCCGTACCGGCCATTATTTTTCTGGTACTGCTTCTGATTTTCCATTTTATTATGACAAAGACCAGGTTTGGCCGTCAGCTTTACGCTATCGGCGGCAACCGCCAGGCTTCCTATCTGGCAGGAATCAATGTAGATCGGATTAAGCTGTTTACCTTTATGCTGTGCTCTATGCTGGCATCCGTAGCAGCCATGATCCATGCGGCGCAGATCAGCCAGGGCGGCCCTAACGAGGGCTCCGGCTATGAGCTGAATGCGGTGGCGGCCTGTGCCATCGGCGGAACCAGTCTGGCGGGCGGCAAGGGAACCATGCTGGGAACCCTGATTGGAGCATTGATTTTAGGCATGCTGGACAATGTACTGGGCTTAAAGGGTGTAAATTCCAACCTGCAGTTGATGGTAAAGGGCTTCCTTATTATCATTGCCGTGTTTATGCAGGCGGAACGGAAAGACTGAGCCGTTTATAATTAATTGTGCGCAATCTGTACGGAGCTGATCGATAGCAGCTCCCTGCAGATTAAAAAAATAAAAACTATCGAAGAAAGAGGGAAATATGAAAAAGAGAATTTTAAGTGTGGTACTTTGCACGGCAATGCTTGCAACCTTACTGGTTGGCTGCGGCGGCAAGACAGAAGAGCCTGCTGAGGCTCCGGCTGCTCCGGCGGAAGAAGAAGCGGAAGCTCCTGCAGAGACACCCGAAGAACCGGCGGCAGACGCAGAGACAGGTGCAAAAGACAAATACGTGATTGGCATGTCACAGTGTAACCTGGGCGAGCCCTGGCGTGTAGCTATGAACGATCAGATTGCGGCGGCAGCAGAAGCACATCCGGAGTTCGAAATTATCTATGCGGACGCAGCACAGGATAACTCCAAGCAGATTGCAGACATTGAGAACTTTGTACAGATGGGCGTGGATCTGATTATTACCTCCCCCAACGAGGCAACTCCTCTGACCAATGCGGTTACGGCTGCATACGAGGCAGGAATCCCGGTTATTCTTCTGGACAGAAAGATTGACGGAGACGGTTATACACAGTTTATCGGTGCAGATAACGTGGCAATCGGAAAACAGGTAGGCGAGTATGTGGCAAACACACTTCTTCCAGACGGAGGAAAGGTTTGCGAGATCAAGGGTCTTGAGGGAACCTCCGGCGGTATCGACAGAGACAACGGATTCCGTGAAGGAATCAAGGCAAATCCAAAGGTAGAGATCGTAGCGGCTAACAATGCGGACTGGCTTCGTGAGAAAGCGATCACCGTTGCAGAGGAAATGCTCCAGACCAATACTGAGATCGATCTGTTCTACTGCCTGAATGACCCCATGGCAGAGGGTGCTTACATTGCAGCAAAGAATGCCGGACGTGAGAAAGACATTATCTTCATCGGCGTCGACGGACTTCCCACCCCTGACGGAGGAATCCGCAGCGTTATGGACGGCAGACTGAGCCTGTCCATGGTATATCCCACCGGCGGCGCAGAGGCTATTGAGAGTGCATACCAGCTTCTGGTAGAGGGCAAGGAGCTTGAGAAAGAGATTACTCTGGAATCCGAGATCATCACTCCGGAGACGGCTCCTGACTTGTTGAAGAAATATGGCGGCGAATAAGAATCATAAAAACTGCCTGTGAGCTTATAAGGCTCGTCTGTGTACCGCAGGCGAGCCTTTTTTTTCCATAAGTTTTTTAGTATAATAATGGTACGCATTTTAGAAAACAAAAGCATAACAGGGCAGGTGCTTATGAAAAACATACAGGAATTGCTTTTTACAAAAAATTTAAGGCGCTCCTTTTTAGCCTTTACCTTTACAGCGGTTATTTCCGTGACTCTCGTGCTGACCATGGCCGGCAGCAGGATCTATATTGACTCCATAGAAGAGCACGCTTATGCCAGTACTGCCGAGATGCAGAATCAGGTGCAGAAATCCGTGGATCTAAAGCTGGAGGACATTGAGAAGACCTTAAAGCTTTTGGGAGAAAGCAGAGAGGTTCAGGGTTATCTTACGGTAGACGAGGAGCGGGAGCAGGGAAAAAGGGTGGAGCTGGAAACATCTGTCCGTAACCTTTTGCTGGAATACTCTGCGGTCCATAAGGATTATCTGAATATTGTACTGGCCAGCAGCAGGGGCCATTATCTTTCCAATGATTCTTACCGGATCCAGAAGCAGGATTTGAGTGAGGAGGGATGGTATCAGGATGCGGTCAGGGCAGAGGGCAAGCCGGTTGTAATCAGCTCATCCATAGGGCGGAATCTGCAGGACTGGAGGAACTACAGCTCGGACAGCTATGTTTCTGTGGCTCAGGGCATCTATGGGAAAGAAAGCCGGGAGCTTATAGGTGTGGTTCTGATTGATCTGGACAAGCTGAGTATTCAGGGTTTAGTAGGGGATATTACATTGGGCCAGACCGGTTTTGTCTTTATTATGGACAGCAAAGGGAATGTGCTGTATACTCCGGAGAATAAGGTGGTATACCGGATCAATCCGGCATGGTTTCAGGGAGCAGGCAGCGGAAGCTTTAAATGCCGGATTCAGGAGGGGGAGTACCGGATCATTTATAATCAGTCGGATTATACCAGATTGACCACAGTTGGGCTCTATGATATGGGAAAAACCATTGAGGGAGTTTCCAGAGTGCAGCGTGTGTCCTTTCTTTTGGCGATTATCTGCTGTGCGGCGGCCCTGGCATGGTCCGCATTCTTTTCCAAAACCATTACCACGCCCATATCCAACCTTTCCCGGCTGATGAAACGGGCTCAGACCGGGGATTTGTCCGTGCGGTTTGATAACCATTACCAGGGGGAGATCGGGCAGTTAGGGGATAGCTTCAACTCTATGGTGGACAAGATCAATGAGCTTTTGCAGCTCGTTTATGCGGAACAGAAGCAAAAGCGGGAGGCGGAGATGAAGATTCTTCGGGAGCAGATTAAGCCCCATTTTCTGTATAATACCCTGGACAGCATTCAGTGGATGGCAAAAAGATATCAGGCTACGGATATTGTGGAGACGGTTCGGGCCCTCTCGAATTTTTTCCGCATCAGCTTAAGCAGCGGAAAAGAATATATTACACTTCGGGAGGAAATGACTCTGGTTCTCAGTTATCTGGATGTGCAGAAGTTCCGGTATGAGGATTTGTTTGAATATGAGCCGGTCTTTGACGAACAGCTGCTTGACTGCATGGTGCCCCGTCTGATTTTACAGCCCCTGGTGGAAAATGCCCTGTATCATGGGATAAAGGAATCTGACCGGGAGCGCGGAAATATTCGAATCTGCGCCTGCCGGGAAAAGGGAGATCGGCTTCTTATTTCTGTGGCGGATGACGGAGCGGGAATGAGTCGGGAGGAATGCGAACAAATGAATGGACTTCTTCGTATGGAAGAGCGTCCGGAGGAAATTCGAGCCTTTGGAGTATTGAATGTTCATGATCGAATTCGCTTTTCCTATGGAGAGTCTTACGGCCTTTTTTATCGTCCGAGGACAGAGGGAGGAACGGTTGCGGAGATAAGGCTTCCGCTGAATAGCCGGTATATCAGGGATATGGAGGGAAAAAGAAATGTGGAAGATAGTAATTGCCGATGATGAGCCGAAGATTCGCCAGGGACTTCGGGAGCTGGTGGAAAGCTTTGAGCTTCCTCTAAAGGTCTGCGGTGAGGCAAAAAACGGATTGGAAGCCCTGCGGCTTACCCAGGAGGAACGACCGGATATGGTCCTGGTGGATATCTGTATGCCGAAACTCAATGGGTTGCAGCTTCTGGAACGGATTCGGGAGGTGCATCCGGAGTGCCGGACAATCATTGTATCCGGGTACAATGAATTTACTTATGCAAAGGAAGCTTTGACTCTGGGAGTACACAGCTATATTCTGAAGCCTGTGGGAGAGGAAGAGCTTTATGAGGCAATCCGCAGCCTGATAGAAGAACTGAGCAGGGAGCGTGCCAAACAGCGCTTTATTGATTTGGCCAATTATCAGTTGGAACAGCACCGGGAATACCTTCAGGGGGTATTTTTCAACGATTGGATCGAGGGAAGACTCAGCGACAGTGAGCGGGAAGGACAGAAAGAACTGCTGTCTGTGGATATCGGAGAAGAAGCAGCCCTGATTCTGGTATCCACCCAGAACAATCGAACCTTAAGCCTGCGCATGGATGAAAGTCATATTTCTGACAACGTCTATCAATTTGCCCTGAAAAATATTCTGGGGGAGCTTTTGGAAAAATATGGTCCGGTCTATCTTTTTATGGATCGCTATCAAAATGTGGCAGGGATTTTTCAGGGAGCAGACCAGGAGCTGAGAAATCTCAGGCGGCATGTGGAAGAAAGTCTGGAACAGATTTTAGGAGGAACCTGCACGATCGTCATTCGAAGCTGCATAGAGGCACTTTTTCCGGAGGTTTACGGGGAGGCTTTGAAAGAGGTGCAGAGGGCGCTGGAATGCCGTCCTGTTGTTACGGAGGCGAAAAGGTACCTTTATGAACATTTTCGGGATCCGGACATTGATCTGAATCTGGTGGCCCGGTCCATCGGCATCAGTCCGGCCTATCTGAGCCGCCTTATGAAGCAGGAGCTGGGGATGCCATTTAAGGACTTTCTCACCAGCCTGCGGATCAATGAGGCCATTGTGCTGATGCGCAGTACCAGCCGCTCTATTAATGAGATTGCGGATATGGTAGGGTATAAGAGCCAGCATTATTTTTCCACGGCATTTAAGAACAGTATGGGGATTTCTCCGTCGGAGCATCGGAAAAATATTGTTTAAGAGGGAGACATTATGGGGAAGAAGCTTAAGATTCTCTGCCTGAGCCTTCTGCTGTGCATGATGGGAGGCTGTAAAGAGAAGGAGATTATACAGGAAAATGAGTACGAATATCTGATTGGGGTCAGCCTGTCCAATGTGATGGAGCCATGGCTCAGCCACACCATAGACAGCATGGAAGAGGAGCATCTGTCAGACAGCCGGGTGAATATTATCTTCAAGGATGCTGCCGGCAGTCAGGAAAAACAGCTGCAGGATATTGACCAACTGATGGAATGCGGCGTGGATCTGCTGATTGCGGCGCCGGGGGATTCCTTGTCTCTTAAGGAGAAGCTGAAGGAGATTAGCCGTGAGATTCCTGTGGTGGTGATGGGGATCGATCCGGGAACGGAAAGCTACACTGCTTTTATTGAATTTAATGATTATGAGATTGGCCGTCTGGCCGGTTCTTATATTTTGGAGGAGCGGTATCGCCGGGGAAATCAGATCGTAGTGCTTACAGGACCATCAAGCTCAACTATTTCCGCCAGGCGCTTGCAGGGCTTTCAGGATGCGGTTGCGGGAAGAATTGGGGAGGATCAGATTCATTATCTGAATGGGGAATGGCTTAGGGATAAGGCAGAAAACCGGATGAAGGATTATCTGGTGGTGAGCCAGAAGGCCGATGTAGTCTTTGCATTTAATGATGAAATGGCTTATGGGGCTTATCTGGCTCAGAATCAATACCGGGTAACGGGAACCTGTTTTCTGGGAGTAGATGGTTATAACGGGAATCTGGGAGGACTCGACTTAGTGGAACGCGGAATCCTGGATGCTACCATTCGCTGCTCGGAGATTGGCCGTCTGGCCTACGAGACTGCTGTCCGAATTCTGGATGGGGAGGAAGTGGAAAAGCATCTGGTTATTGAACCAGAGCTGATTACGAAATCATATTCACCATCAATTCCAGAAGGTGATCCACATTAAGGGGCTTGGGCAAATGGGCGTTCATGCCGCTCTTTCTTGATCTGCGCCGATCCTCATCGAAGGAATTGGCGGACACAGCTATAATGGGAATGCCGCAGAGGCGGGGATCCGTTTGGCTCCGAATGATTTGAGCTGTCTCATAGCCATTCATAACCGGCATCTGAATGTCCATCAAAACCAATCCATAGCTTTCGGGATCAGCCTGAAGGAGCTTTATGGCAACCTGACCATCTTCGGCAGTTTCTACCAGAAAGCCCAGATCTTCTAATAGTTCGGATTCCAGTTCCAGATTCAGTCCGTTGTCATCAACAAGAAGTATTTTACGTCCGGCCATACGGCTTACTACAAGCTTTTCAACATCCTCAGGCTGAAAGGAGTTTTGCGTTTGAATACGCAGATTGAATGAGACGGTAAATCGGCTGCCCTTTCCGGGAGTGCTCTCTGCTTCAACGGTGCCATCCATAATCTCGGCCAGACGTTTCACGATGGTCAGGCCAAGTCCGGTACCATGGAAACCGCTGAAGGTAGTATTTCGAACTCGTTCAAAGGGTTCAAAAATACGCTCCAAATATTCGGGTTCAATTCCGATGCCGTTATCCTCTATGCGGAATTGGTAGGAAGCATAGTTATTGGAAGGAGCCTTTTCTTCTAATATAGCAATGCGTACCTGACCGCCGTTTTGTGTGTACTTTACGGCGTTGCTTCCAAGACATAGGAGTATTTGTTTTAGTTTCTCCGGATCACTGTATGCATAAGGATGCTGAAGACGGGAGAAATCAACAAGGAGGGTGAGCTGCTTTTTTTCTGCCTGCGGGAGCAGAGAGCTTTGGACTTCTTTTATAAGATCCGGAAGATAGCAGGCAGTTTCTTCTGTCTGAAAGGTTCCGGATTCCATTCGGGATATTTCCAGAATATCATTGATGAGGGACAAAAGCTGTTCACTGGAAGAGTGAATTTTGTTTATATACTCGGTGAGCTTTTCCGGCTCCCGCATGTGATTTTTGGCAAGGGTAATAAAGCCTGTAATGGCATTTAAGGGTGTGCGTATGTCATGGGACATGTTTGCGAGAAATGTATTTTTAGCAATGTTGGCAAGATTAGCCTGATTCAGGGCATCTTCATATAACTTCTTCTGTTCCATCTCAAAGCGAATCTCATCATCAACCCGCCGGAAACCCAAAACAATCCGGGATGGAGAAACCTGGTTCCCTACATCGACGATGCGAAGCTGAAGGTACAAAAGTTCGTTCTGTTCCACAGCACGATAATTCACATAGTATGTTTTGGAGGAAGCAAGCTTTCTCTGAATCCGAGGGGGATCCAAAGCTTGGGTAATAAGCTCTCGATCTTCCGGATATACCCAGGTATTTATATAGTCGGAACAAAATTGAAGGTAAGAGGAAAGGGAACCTTCCAAGTCAAACTGCTGCATGGTCCGGCTGCTCAGACGGTAGGGCAGAAGCTTGTCTGTATTCAGATCGATATAAAGAATCGTTTCGTAGTTGCAGCTGAGGCCCTCAATGATCTCCAAACGCTGCTGCTGTTCTTCTGTCTGTTTTTTTCTTTTTTCAGTGGCATCCCCTGCAAATACATAAAAAATATCCCCGGTAAGCTCACTGTGAACAAAATGTCCATAATCTTCTACCCAGCGGATCTGTCCGCCTTTCTGAATAATCCTGTATTCTACATAATCCAGATCATATTGATTCTCCGCAATCTGCTCCCGGATACTGTTCTCGACAGCCTCCAGATCCTCCGGGTGTACAATGCCCCGAAAGGAGTTTCCGGTCAGAGTGCGGAATTCCTCTATGTTATCACAGTTAAAGAGACGGAGCATGGCATTGTTGGCATAGAGGATGTCTTCATTTCCGTCGGCTCGATAAATAAAGAAACCTCCCGGCATCTCGTTCATAAAAGCTCTTAACTCCAGAGCAGTTTGAAGAAAGTCATTGTCTGAAAGAGAGGAAGCTTTCTCATGGCCGGAATTTTGTTCCGAAATATATAATGCAGACAAAATATGTCCAATCAGATTGTGTTCAGCTTCTCTTTGTCTGTTCATGCAGTTTCCTCCCTGAAATTCAATTTATATCCGGCATAGATTATATTCTCATATATTATAGCACGATTTTGGCGAATTGAAAATGAAAAAAGGATTAATTTAATACTGCAACGTATAGAATTATTACTGTTTACAGTAACATAGAATTATTACTTGATCTTATTTTAGGTTCTCAATATAATACCTGTATAGAAATATGAAAAAGGAATAAAAATAAGATGACAAAGATAGAAGAGATTGCAGCGGCAATTGAAGAGGGGAAAGTGAAGCTTGTGATGCCTTTGATTCAGGAGGCGCTTCATGCAGGCGATTCCCCAAATGAGATTCTTAATAGAGGAATGATTGATGCTCTTGGAAATGTGGGAGAGAAGTACCGGAGGGGAGAAATCTTTGTTCCGGAGATGATTCTTGCAGCTCGGGCAATGAAGAAAGGCGTGGAGGTATTGAAGCCTTACCTTGCATCGGAGCATCCGATGATTTTGGGGAAGGTTATTATCGGAACAGTGGCTGGAGATCTTCATGATATCGGAAAAAATCTGGTGAGCATGATGCTGGAAAATGCAGGCTTTGAGGTGGTGGATCTGGGAATTGATGTATCTACTCAGAAGTTTATTGATGCAGTTAAAAAGCATCCGGATGCGTCCATTGTAGCGCTGTCAGCACTTCTGACTACAACCTTGCCCGCTATGCGTGAGACGGTTCACGGACTGAACGGACAGGCATTTCGGGATCGGATTCAGATTATTGTGGGGGGGACTCCGGTGAATGAGGATTTTGCAAAGGAGATTGGGGCAGATGGATATAGCTCTAATGCGGCAGAGGCTGTGGTTTTGGTGAAAAGACTCATAGGCGCTTAATGGGATTGTGTGTGTTTGCATTGGAACAGAGGACAAGGAGAGAGCCATGAAATTTATACAGGATATTACAGATTTTATTTTTGTAGAGCACCGGCCTCAGAAAGCGGACATTATTTTTGTTCCGGGAGGCAATCAGGGGGCCATTGCCGTGAAAGCGGCAATGCTCTTTCGAGAAGGATATGCCCCGCTGATTTTGCCGTCAGGACGTTTCAGTAAGCCGGTAGGTCATTGTATGATTCCCGGTTATGAGACAGAGTGGGAATTTTTGCGGGATATTTTGACGGAACAAGGAGTTCCTGGGGAGGCTGTACTGGAAGAGAAGAGGGCGACCTTTACTTATGAAAATGCGATTTATTCCCGCCAGGTGACGGATGCGGCGGGGCTTACCATAGAACGGGCAATCCTCTGTCCCCAGGCATGCCATGCCAGAAGAGCTCTTTTATATTATGAGATTCTGTATCCGGATACAGAATTTATTGTGTGTCCTGCTGTAACCAGGGGAATCAGCCGGGATAATTGGTTTCTGGAGGATGAAAAAATTGATATTGTTTTGGGAGAGCTGGAACGGTGCGGGAGCCAGTTTCATGAGATTTTGAGGGAATATGGGAAGAAAAAGAGGGGGATTTGAAGAGAGGACAGGGGGTTAGGACGGACACTGCCGAGTAAGAAGAATTGCTCTTACTCGGCAGTCGGTATTCCAAAGGACTTTTGGACACTTTGTTTTAATCTACGGTTACGTCCAGCTTTTGGGATGGCATAGGGATATCCGGTTTTGCGGATGCCTGTGCTTCACGATAGGCAGCCTGGGCTTTGGCACGTTTTACTTTCAGGGCTTCCGGTGAGGATTCGGCTTCTTGCCGTGTTATTTCCCGATGGTTTAGAACAGCCCTGGCTTTTTCATCTTCCATATCAGATTCATCTGGAATCTCTTTTGAAGCATCTTCTGTGCCGGATGTTTCCTCCGGATCCTTTTCTTTATCGGTTTTTGCGGGATCTTCAATGCCCATTTCGGCCTTCTTAGCTTCCTCAAGTTCCTTTTCAGCTTTCTGCTTTTCTGCCTCGGTGGGCAGCTTGGCATATTTGCCGCTTTCTACAAATTCCTGGGTGCTTTGCTGCAGGGCCATGTTTTTTCGGTGCTCATTCCAAACCAGTTCCAATTTTTTGCTTTCAGGGATGTTGGGATTGTTTTTAATCTCGTTTACTGTGTTCAGAGAAGTGGCGGCATGAGCCATTTTTACACGCTGTACTTCTTCTTTGGTCTTGCAGCGCTTTAATTCCTGCTCATATTGCTTTTGCTCCGTCTCTGTAGCTTTTACACGCTGATAAGTCTGGGGATCATGGTCCCTTAGATATTCCATCTCTTCAGCCGTCAGCTTCTGGCCGCTGTTCAGCTTTAGCTCGATCTGGGCGGTCATTTTGGTGGTGCCGTCCTGATTGGCCTTTCGTATCTCTTCAGCCTGCTGCTTTACAGAATCGGCTATTGTGGTGGCGCCGTCGGCGGTAAAGTCGCCAGATGCCTTTTTCTTCTGCCATTTCATCTGCATTTCCATGTTTTTGGTGTAGGTGTTTAATGATTGGACTGTAAAGAAATTCACAGAAATCCCTCCTCTATGTATCCTTTATCGGACAAAGCCTGTTCACCCTGAAGTTGTGTGTCAGGGTGTGTTCATAGGGCCTGAATCACCAGGAATGTTTGAGTTTTGGTAATTATGTCTATATAAAATTTATCGGCGGCTTTGGGGAAAAGTTAATTTTTATCATACATATTTTTAACATAATTATTGTATTTGCCAACAGCCAGCCTGCAAGAAAACAGACTGGCTGCTGGAGAATTAGACAAGAAACAATTCCAACACAAAAACCATCAGACAAGCGCAAACAGATACCTGCAAAAGACTCTTTCCTTTCCATGCCAGCACAATGCCGGTAATCAATGCAGCCCAAGCCGACCAGATACTTCCGGTTTCTGACAAAATAGCCGGAAAGGTCATCACAGCCAAAGTTACATAAGGCACATAGTAAAGAAAGGAACGAATAAAACGATTCGTTATTTCCTTCCTTATAAGTACTAAGGGAAGCATCCGGATGGTATAGGTAACAGCGGCCATCACCAGGATATAAAGATAAATATTGTGTGTCATACTGCTTGTTCCTCCTTTACAGGAAATAAAACTGCAGCCCCTCCGGCAAGCAGTACTGTCAACAGAATGGTTCGTGTACCGGTAGAGAGTGTGGATATGAGGGGCAGCTTGGTAAAAGCGAAGCTTACGGCCATGGAAATGAGAATCACCACTGCCAGAATCCGGCTTTTTCTTGCAGGGGGAATAATCACAGCCAGAAACATACCGTATAGCCCCACGCTCAAAGCCCGAACCATATTCACGGGAAGCAGATTACCCATAAGAACACCCAGATAAGTACCTGAGGCCCAGCCCGGAGCGGCAATGGCAATCAGTCCATAAGTATAGAAGGGATTTAATTTTCCCGGAACACTCATGGAGACTCCGAAGATCTCGTCTGTTACATCAAAGCTGACCAAAAGCCGATGAAAAACAGACGTTTCCGGAGCCAGCTTCTGGCTCATGGCGCAGGACATAAGCAGATACCGGGCATTGGCTACCAACTCCATGACAGCCAATTCCAGATACCCGGCTCCTGCGGCAATCAGAGTAAAGCCGGCAAACTGCCCTGCAGATGCATTGTTGGTCAGACTGGTGATCATGGCCTGAAACGGGGTAAAGCCGGCATTTTTAGCGGCGATTCCAAGGGTGAAGGATACAGCCAAGTATCCCAAAGAAATAGGGATGCCATCCCGCAGCCCTTTTAAAAACCAAGTTCGATTATCGTTTTTCATCATAAATACTCCTCATATGTAATCACAATCTCTATTTTAGCGCTCTTATGACCAGCTGTCCAGAGGATTGCGTTAAAGTTCCCTGGTTTTTATATATACCCGTTCAAAATTTCCGCAACACTTCCCAAATATGATCTGCCAAACAGATTCAAATGATTCAGAAGGTGATATAAGTGATACAGATCTTTCCGCTCCTCGTACCCTTTATCAATAGGATTGATTTCCTGATAAGCGGAGTAAAATGGGGAAGGAAAGCTTCCGAAAAGCTGCGTCATAGCCAGATCCGTTTCAAAATCTCCTACATAGGCGGCAGGATCCAGAATCCATGCTTTTCCGTCTGGTCCGCACAGCACATTTCCGCTCCACAGATCACCATGAAGCAGAGAGGGAAATTCCGGTTCTCTTAAATAGGAATCGAGATGATCAAGAAGATACGTTATCTTTCTTTGCAGCTGGGAATCCAGATAATGTTCCGCCATTTTTATCTGGGGCGTCAGGCGGCATTCCCGATAAAAGTCGATCCAGGACGCCATAGGGCGATTTTTCTGCGGATTGGCCCCAATAAAATTGTCCTCTTCGAAGCCGTATCTTAACAGAGGCTGTCCGTCTGTCCCACGGAAGTATGAATGCCTGTACTTGTCTGTTTGTGGTTCCTCTGCCCGGAAGAGGGTAGCTCTGTGTAAATTTGCAAGTTCATGGCCGAAGGTTTCCCAATAATTGCGGATGCGGGGGATGCTTTCGAGCCATTCTAACAGCAGAAAGGAGAATCCTTGCTGCTCATCAATTCCCATTCCCAGCACCTTGGGAACGCCAATGGTCCCTGCTGCTTTCAGAGCCGTGAGCCCGTGAGCTTCTGTGATAAAAAAGTTCAAATTCCGTATGGAATTTGTCTTTACAAAAACGGTTTCTCCAATAGAAAGACTGATTCGGCAGGCATCATTAATATCGCCGCCGTGGACACGCTCGGTTTTAATCTTCTCAGCATCCTTTCCATAAACAGAATGGATAGCCTCTTCCAGAGAATGATATTGAATTTGGAAAGTTTCATTTATCATTCGATAACCCTCTTGAGATTTTTGATTTTATATTACTATATCCTGTGTTTTGATACAAGAAGTTCGGAACTCTCTCTTTTCTGTCCCCTTAGACATTACCAAAGAGGGGAAGCAGCAATGAAAGCAAGGCCTAACGGTGGTGACGGCCTCCGTGATGTCCTCCGCCGTGATGACCGTAATTGCCGCTGCTGTTACTCTGATTCACAGTTCCGTAACAGCTGCCCCCATTTTGACAGACGCCGTTTATATCACAGCTTCCATTCTGAATACAGGTTCCGTTCTGATAACAGGGAGCATTGGTGCAGGGTGAGCCGCTGCAAATGCCTCCGTTCTGACAGACACCGTTCACATCACAGAGATTGTTGCCTGTGCAATAGCCGTTTTCATAGCAGGCGGCAAAAGCCGGTGCTGTATCCGGTGACTGAGCCGATATGGCTTCCGGCGCTGCCGGTGCGGCACCTGCTGCATCGGTATTATCTGCTGTATCAGAGGCTTGGCTTCTGCCCGCCGTGTAGGAAGACATATGAGTGCTCTTTGCACGTCTAGTATGATGGCCGGAATGAGCCAGAGCCGCATTGGACAGGGAGCCTGCCAGAGCAAGTGCCATTGTCAGAGATAACATGATTTTTAAGCATCTTTTCATTGTTGATAACCTCCTGGTTTGGTTTTGCAATATCCTTACAGCTTTACAATAGGAATCCGAGTTTGCATTTCATGCATAATATGCTTGAAGGAATAGGAGCCTTTCACGGAATACGTGTTTCTTTTTATCCCGCCTGGGATATTGCGTGCCTGAACCGTGGAAACTATACAGGGATCAGGCTTATATATAGTATAACACAAATCATACGTGATATGGGAACTGAATTGCTGAAAAATCAACATAAAAATGCTGAAAGCAGGAATTTTTGGAAGCTGATAATATTTTTAGAAAAAAACTTTTGAAATAACAGTTGACAATTGTTAAAACTATGGTATTATATAGTTAAAGTTGTTAAAACAACAGATTGACGATTGTTGTTTCAAAAGGATGAAAGTTTCGTGACTTTACCCTTTCATACTGTTGCACAGCAACTTTACCCTTTAGTACCGTTGCGTAGCAACTTAAAAAGGAGGTTTTACCATGATTTACACAGTCACACTGAATCCGGCCCTGGACAAAACGGTTGAGATTCCATCCCTGACCGTAGACAGCGTCAACCGCATCACTGCCATGCGGACCGACCCGGGCGGAAAAGGCATCAACGTGTCCAAGGTTATAAAGAAGCTGGGCGGCGAAAGTACGGCCACAGGCATTCTGGGAGGAGCCACAGGCCGGGCCATATCCTCCGCCTTAGAAGCCATGGGGATCAAAACCGGCTTCTGGTTCGTAGAGGGAACTACGATGGACAAGGGCATAAAAGGATAATGGTCTGACGGTATGCCCACCGTCAGATTTTCCACTCAATTTGCAGCTTCTCGCTGGTGGCGCGAATAACGGTAATCATCAAATCCACCACCTGCTGCTTGTCCTCAAAGCTGACATTCTCCCAATCATCCAGATAATTGGAAATCGTGTCAATCTGCTCCGGGGACACCGCCTCTGTGGTCAGCTTGGCAATCTCGGTGGCAAGGGTCTGGCGGCGGCTGTCCAATTCCTCAATCTTGGCGTTGGCGTAGGAGATCAGCACCGGGGTCGCGCCTGTCAGCGTGTCCAGCAGCTTTTCAATCTCGCTTTCCACCTGGGCCAGCTCCATCTGTTTTGCCGTCAGTTTCGGGCTGGCGGTTCTTTTCTTTTTGCGGCCCGTCAGCGTCTTGTAGTCCTCCAGCTTCTTCACCATCTGCTGGTATACTACCGCCTCTAAATCGCGGAGACGGATTGTACCGCAGCCAGAACAAAACTTGCTGTCAGCGTGTTTCGTACAGCGCAGATAGAGATACCCGCAGGAGTGGGCCGACATCAGAGCATAGCCACATTTGCCGCACTTGATTTTCCCCGCCATCCAGGTGTTGCGGGCTTTCCTGGCCGGTTGATAGGTCTGGTTCGCCATCATCTTCTTGCGAACCCTAAGCCACAAATCAGACGGGATAAAGCCCTCGCTGGGGGCCAGCACCAGCGTCTGGCCTTCCAAGTGCGTGTGCTTATTCTCGGTGCTGTCCTTGCTCCGGTAGTAGTAACATCCGTTTGTCCCTACGAAGTCGGCGGCATCGTTGTAGATGTTCGTCCCTTGGCTCTTGAAAAACTCGTAAATATCCAGGTCAGCCATGGCGTAAATCGGATTACGAAGCATGATGCTGATGGTCGCCCTGGAAAACGGTTTGCCGAAGTATGTCTGCATCCCCTGCTCGGTAAGCTGTCGGGTGATGTCGTGAAGCGACACCTGGGGGTCAATATACATCTCGTACATCTTACGCACGAACGCCGCTTCTGTCGGCTCAATCACCAGCTTCTTGGTATGGATGCCGTCAATGATGATAGGCTCCGTCCGAAATCCATAAGGCGCACGCCCACCCATTTTGAAACCGCGCTGACACCTGGCGTACCATGCGTCCTGCACCCGTTTCTGGATGGTTTCTCGCTCCAACTGTGCGAACACAATGCAGATGTTCAGCATCGCCCGGCCCATCGGTGTGGACGTGTCGAACTTCTCCGTGGAAGAAATAAATTCCACGTTGTACTCCTGGAACAGCGCCATCATGTTTGCGAAGTCCAGAATGGAACGGCTGATGCGGTCGAGTTTGTAAACAACTACCCTGGCAATCAATCCGCGCTTGATGTCCTCCACCAGCATTTGAAACTGGGGCCTGTCCGTATTCTTACCACTGTACCCCTTGTCTTGATACTCCCGGCAGCTTCCACCCCTCAACTCATATTTGCAAAACTCAATCTGACTTTCGATGGAAATGCTGTCCTTCTTGTCGATGGATTGTCTTGCATAAATCGCGTCAATTCGGTTGTTCATTTTGCGCTCCCTTTCTGAAAAGAAACGGAGCTGCTGACAGCTTCATTATACCGTCAGCAGCCCCGCAAATCAATCTCTATCTGAAAAAATCACGAGGTGGGCTTCTCCCTCTGCTGGTACTTGCGAAACACCTCGTAAAGCCGCTGCTCCAACTCCCGGCGTTTCGCCGCCTCCTGTTCCGGTGAGAGAATGGGCGTGAGGTTTTCCAGCGGGATTTCCCGGCCCTGGAAAGTCGCGATCTCGATCTGCGTCTTGTAGCTGATATGCTCCATAGGCAACTCCTTGTTTTCAAAATTTTTATAGTGGACATTTGTCCGAAAAGTGGGCACTATTTACTCACACTCGTTTTATTTATACTTGTTATTGTTCTTATAGTTCTTATTAGGGGCCAGGTTTTTTGCCTGCGTCAGCCGGGTTTCTGCCCTATTACAAGAACAGTTTTCCGGCCATGGTGAAGGACAAATTTTTATCCATCAGGGGCGGCTAAATTTTTGTCCATCAGGCAGTTTCACATAGATATGATTGGGCTTGGAAAACTGCTGCCGTTTGCGCTCAATCAGACCCGCCGCCTCCAACTCAGCCAATACATTCTTGGCAGTGGTCATGCTCTTGCCGAGCATTTCGGCTATCTTCTCAATCGGGAATATGATATAAACTCTCCCAGCCTTGTCCGTCCACCCGTTAAGCTGGGACAGCCGCGCCCGGTCAAGCAAAAGGGCATAGGCCAGCTTGGCGGTAAGGGTCAAGTCCATGTCCATCAGGAACCAGGGGAAGAAGAAATAGGGCGGCAATTCGGTGGTTATCTTTATGTAGTCAGTCATGGTATTAGCCTCCTTAGTATGGGGCTGTCAGACCGCCGCTGTGGGCCGTTAGAGGCCCGTTTTCGGGGTCGGGAAGGAAATGTATTAGGCCCCCTTTGAGGGCGGTCTTGAAAGCCCTGATATTACTGCGTTTTCAGCGGGTACTTTTTCTACACATCAGCCCGGTTTTTCCTGGCCCATGTGCGTTTGCTCCGTTTCGCCCGTTCTGCGGCACAGGTGGAGCAATAGAGCGTGTTGTGCTTGGGCGGGGCAAATGTCCTTCCGCACTCCCGACACCGCCGCCGTCTGACAGAGGGGGCCGGGAACAGGGCAGCACATAGTCCCGGGGCCAAGGGAAGGACGGCTATGCGGAACCATTTGCAGATTACGGAATAGGTGATACTCTGCGGACAGATACATTCCTCGCCACCATCCAGGAGCAGGCAGTTTCCGCAATCATAGTTGCAGCATTTCCGTACCAGCCTCCGGGCCGCGCGGTACTGCTGATAGGTCATGTGAGGGATTTCGGGCGCTGTCATTTCACACGCTCTCCCGGCAAAATCCTAAAAACGTCAATTTGGCGTTTTTAACGTGAGCGCCAATCTGGCGTTGACGATACCTGACCCGCAGGAAAGGAACAGACGCGAAGCGGGTGTTCCTTTCCTGCGGGTGCGCAAGGGGGTTGGGGAGTGCAACTCCCCATCGCGTCCGAAGGACGCAACGCCCCCGGCAGGGCGCACGACACCGGAACGGTGTATAAGTGCGCCGTAAGAAACGGACGCACTCCTGCTGAAGCTGATTTGCTGCTGACATTCTGACCTCCTTGGCATAGGAGAAACAAGCCACCGAAGCAGCTTGTCCCTCCCGGTGATAGGGCGATTGCCCCTCACCTGGTAGCCATCATGCCGGGGTGATCGTCAGGGCGGTCAACAGTAAAATTTGAAAAACTTTTTCCGAACACCCTCGATGCTTTCATGGACTGCGGCCTTGGAGCAGCCGCACAGATGCCCAATTTCCACATAGCTGTAATCGTACAGCGCATAGAGCAGAAACCGCTCCCGCTGGGTCTTGGTACAGAGGGCCAGCACCGCCATAATTTCATCCAGCGTCTCCCGCTGGCAGACCAATTCCTCCGGGGTGGCGCAGTAGGGCAGAACGCCCTGGGCGGCAATTATGTATTCGTCACACTCGCGCCCGTCCCAATGCCGCCGCTGTTCCCGGTCAAGGCTCCGCTCGGTGCGCTTGACCAGTTCCCAAAATTCCTCAAGGGTGGCGGCGTCCTCATAGGTCATCTTGCGGCTGTATCTCTTGATGGTGATTTCCATCTTGTTGTCCTCCTGTTCAGATTTGGGGTAAGCGAAATCTGAACAGGAGGGGCGGGCCGCGACACCGGGGCTGGATGGGACAGCCCTCCGAAAAAGCAAAAACGCCCGAACAGCACAAGGCTGTTCGGGCGTTGGGGGTGGCGATATGGGCAGACAAAAAACTACTATTTTCGCAAGCTTGGGTAGGGGATGCCGCTGTGAGGATTAGGCTTTTTTTGATATGTACCTATCTGTTTGCAATCGCATGGCGGCATCCTCCTATTGCCGCCAAAACACAAAAAGCGACGGCTCTGATTTCTCAAAGCCGCCGCTCTTTATCGGACATAGCCACGACTTTTCAAATGCAAAGCCGATAACCATGGGGAAGGTTCCCATATGTTACCGGCTCTGCGTCTGTGCGTCTGGCTCTATGATGGACGTATTCAGTTGTCGGACGCTGATTAACATTTCCTGCTTGCATTTGGGACAATACAACGGAAATCTTTCAAGCACTGTATCTACGTATACTTTTATTCGGGTCTTTCCGCCGCAGGCAGGACAGCATATCCAGTGAGAACAATTTTGTGTTGCGTTCATTTGCACCACCTTATGTTATCAATGCTTCTGGGGATGAGTGGAAACATGGGTTTCTGCTATCCGCAGTTCCCCGTGCAGACGAACCGCCATTACTGCGGTGACAATCGCTGAAATAATATCCGCTATCGGCTGTGCGTAGAGAACACCGCTTAATCCCCAAACCGCTGGAAGTATCAGAATAGCAGGAACAAAACAAATTCCCTGACGGCAAGCGCCGAGGATGCAGCCCTCTGTGGCCTTTCCCATCACAAGGAACAGGAAGGAATAGACTGTGTAAAAACCAAAAAGGACAAAAGAGAGGCCGTTTGCCCGTAACGCAGTAGAACCGACACGAACCATCTCCGCATCTTCTTTTGTGAAAAGGGATACAATCTGCGTAGAGAATACAGCGGCAAAAACACCAAAAATCACGCAAAAGGCAGTAGACCAGAGGATAGCAGTTTTGATAGCTTCTCGTAGCCGGTCAAACTTTTTTGCCCCATAGCTAAATCCGGCGATAGGCTGAAAGCCTTTCAGAAAACCAAACACGATCAATGTCCCCATGGACATGATTTTTGTGACCGGCCCCATTGCGGCCAGTGCGGAGCCTCCGTATTCCTTGGCGGCACTGTTTATCATGCTGATGGAAAGGCTGGTCAAAAGTTGGAAAATCAACGTGGGAATACCGATTTTCAATATTTCGGACATAATCTCTTTTGTTAAGCAACATTCTTTAATGCTGAAGCTGAACACGCTCTTTTTCCGGAGTATGTAATACACATAAACCAATGTGGAAACGATTTGGGAAATCGCTGTCGCAATCGCCGCGCCAGCTACGCCGAGGTTCAGCACGTAGATGAAAACAGGGTCTAATATCACATTCAGCACCGCGCCAGCCATCAGCGCACACATAGCCGTTTTCGCCGCGCCCTCGCTGGAAACGATATTGTTCATGGTGACGTTGAACACGTTGAAAATGGAGAACACGATATAGATGCGGGTGTAGGTAATCGCATAAGGCATCACGCTTTCGATTGCGCCAACTTGTTTCAAAATCGGTTCCAGAAAGATAACAGAGAGCAGAATCACAACTGCGCCAATGGAAACGCCGCTGTAAATGGCTGTACTCGCTACCTTGTTCGCCGTATCCTTGTCGCCCCGGCCCAGCAGCCTGGAGAGATAGGCGGCAGCGCCGTTTCCGAATAGCAGGCCCAGGCCAACAACAATCTGTCCCAGGGGAAAGGCGACCGTGACCGCGCCCATCTGGTCGGTTCCCAGCCTACCTACAAAATAGGTATCTACCAGATTGTAAAGGGCGTTAATGAGCATACCAATCATCGTTGGGATGCCCAGCGCCAGGAGAGCTTTGGGAATTGGCGCACTCCCCAGAAGCGCCATTTTTTTGTTTCCGTCCATAAATTGCTCCTTTCTCTTGACAGCCAGTGTAATGCGAAGTACTATACTTTATAGTAGCTGCCAGTCAACACATACTACTATAATTTATAGTACTTGTCAAGTGCGAAAGGGGAAATCTTCATGGCAACAATAGATTTGATTGTCCTTGGGATGCTTAAAAAGCAGCCGTTGAGTGCCTACGACATTCAAAAGCTGGTAGAATACCGCAATATTTCAAAATGGGTAAAAATCAGTACACCGTCTATCTACAAAAAGGTCATTCAGTTAGAGGAAAAGGGGCTGCTCCAAAGTGTCCCCATGCGGGAAAATAATATGCCGGAAAAAGCGGTGTACTCGCTGACGGCCAGCGGTGAACAGGAATTTGAACGGCTGATGGGGGAACTCTCCGCCCAGCCTATCCGTATGTTCCTGGATTTCAATGCTGTGATTGTAAATTTGGACAACGTTCCTTTGGAAATGCAAAAATCCTGCGTTGACAGCATTGAAAAAAATATGCAGGATTTGAAAACATATCTGGAAGAAAACCTTCGAGAAAAAGAAAATGCGCCGGAGGTTCCCGAAATCGGTATGGCGGTTTTGCGTCAGCAATTTGTCTTAGCTGAAACGATTGGAATTTGGATTGAGGAATTGAAAAAGCGATTTTAGAGACTAATTTTCAAACGCACAAAAGGGGCAGGAAACCACGCATTATTGTGGTTTCCTGCCCCTTTTTCTATTATTTCATAGTGCAAGTGCAAAATGTCAGCAGCCCGCTTCACAATTTAATTTGTGGTCTTGTCCATATCAGTGAGAGACACGAACCAACCTGAAAGTCATCGACCCGGCCAACCATACCAACACCGATCTCAACGAACCGGGTGTCACCGTATCCGAAGAAATCCTGAACGGCCTTTTACAGGAGCTGCTGCTGGAGGTAAATGAGGGAGATATTGTAGTATTATCCGGCAGCCTGCCAAAAGGTTCCCCCAAGGATACCTATGCCGTCTGGGTGAGAGCCTGTAAGAAAGCAGGAGCCAAGGTAATTCTGGATGCGGACGGAGAGTTGTTAGCGGAGGGCCTGAAAGCATCCCCTTACCTCATAAAACCCAACAACCACGAGCTCTCAGCACTCATAGGAGAAAAGCTGGAAACACCAGAGGAATTAGAAAAGGCTGCCCGTGACTTAATGGAAAAACACACCATAGCAAAAATCGTAATATCCATGGGAGGCGCCGGAGCCCTGTACATAACAGAGGAAGAAACCCTCTACGCCGAAGGCTTAAAGGTCCCGGTAAAAAGCACCGTAGGAGCCGGAGACAGCGTAGTAGCAGCCTTAGCCATATCCGAGGAAACAGGAAAGAGCTTAGAAGATACCGTACGCCTCTCCACCGCCACCGGAGCCGCCAACGTTATGTGTAGCGGAACCCAAGCCGCCGAATACGACACCATCAAAACCCTGATACCCAAAGTCATATTCCGCAGGCTGTAACTAGTACAACGAATATTAAGTTATTGGCAGTTTGACTTGCCTATTTTCCTGATAGCACTACTCCCCAAGCCTCGCCGTAGCCACCGCTACGACTGCGTTTGTGAAGCAGCACTCTCAAAAAAATATTCTGCGTCAAACTATCCAAAACTTAATTTTCGTTGTACTAGTAGTCCATACTGAAAACCCTTGTGCAAATATTTCAGTCCATTTTCCCAATTGCACAAGCCCAGAATACTCAGTACAGCCCGCCCCACCAAAATAGCAACAATTTTTGGCAAAACGCCCCCGCCAAAGCCAGCCGCCAGGCAGAAAATGATCTACCTGCCAGGCGTGTTAGCTCTCTGAGCGGAGCAGGGCAGGTAGATCATTTTCTGCCTGGCGGCGTCCCCTTTAGAAAAACCGTCCCCCCAAAAACTGTTGCAATCACCCCCAAATTAAAATATCATAAAGAAAGGAACTTTTATTATGAAAGCAAAAGCAGTAAGATTACACGGAGCCAACGATTTAAGACTGGATGAGTTCGAACTCCCGGAGATCACCGATGACGAAATCCTCGTCAAAGTCGTATCCGACAGCATCTGCATGTCCACCTACAAATGCGCCATCCTGGGTGCCGATCACAAGCGTGTCCACGATGACGTAGCAGACCATCCCGCCATCATGGGCCATGAATTTGCAGGAGACATCGTAAAGGTAGGCAAAAATCATCAGGACAAATTCAAACCCGGAATGAAATTTACCCTGCAGCCGGCCCTGAATTACAAGGGAACCATGTGGAGCCCGGGATACTCCTACGAATTCTTCGGCGGAGACTGCACCTACTGCATCCTCCCCGCAGAGGTAATGGAGCTTAACTGCCTCTTCGAGTACACCGGCCGTGCCTACTATGAAGCATCCTTAGCAGAGCCCATGTCCTGCAGCATCGGCGCATTTAACGCAGCCTACCACACAAAAATGGGCGTTTACACCCACGAAATGGGAATCAAAGAGGGCGGAAAGCTGGCTATCATGGCAGGCGCAGGCCCCATGGGACTTGGCGCTCTCACCTATGCCCTCCATCGGGATGCACGTTCCTCCATGGTAGTTGTAACTGACGTAAATGCGGAGCGTCTGGCCCGTGCAGAAGAGCTGTTCCCTGTAGAGGAGGCAAAAAAAGAGGGCATTGAGCTCCACTTTGTAAATATGAGCGATTACGAAGATCCGGTAGCAAAGCTTCGTGAGATTTCTGGCGGAACCGGTTTTGATGACGTATTCTGCTATGCGCCGGTTGCCGTAGTCATTCAGCAGTCCAGTGAAATTCTGGGCCGTGACGGTTGTCTGAACTTCTTTGCGGGTCCTACGGACAACAAGTTCAGTGCAACCATGAACTTTTATGACGTACACTACAACTCCACCCATGTTATGGGAACTACCGGCGGAAACACGGACGATATGCTGGAATCCTTAAAGCTTACGGCAGCAGGACGCATCAATCCGGCCGTTATGGTAACACACATCGGGGGCCTGGATGCCGTAGTGGATACCACCCTGAACCTGCCGAAGATTCCGGGCGGCAAAAAGCTCATTTACACCCACTTGACTATGCCCCTCACCGCCCTGACCGAGCTTCGCACAAAGGGCGAGGCCCAGAAAGATAAGCGTCTGGTTGCTTTGGCGGACATTGTAGATGCACATCAGGGCTTATGGTGCCCGGAGGCAGAGGAATATTTATTTCAAAACTTTATCACCGAATAAAACCGTCAAGGGCTCCGGTCCGTGAGCTACTTGGCCCGGACTGGAGGAATGAATATGGATTCAATGGAAACACGAAGAAATGCCATTGTAGATTTGATTAATGAAAACGGAACCATCAGCTTTTCCCAGCTTAAGGATGCATTTCCGAATGTATCGGAAATGACCCTGCGCACGGACTTAAAGCTTCTGGATGAGGCAAAACGAATCTTAAGGATACATGGAGGGGCAAAATCCGTTCAGGTGATCATCGGCACCGATGATTTTCTGCATAAAAAATCTGTCCGCAATATTCCGGAGAAACAGAAGATTGCGGAGAAGGCATTGACCCTGTTGCGGCCGGATACCACTGTATTTCTGGATTCCGGCAGTACGACCACGGTGTTTGCACGGCAATTTCCCGATCAGTCCAATCTGATCTACACCACAGGCTTAAGCTGTGCCACGGAGCTTGCCAATCTGTCCTGGCCTACAGTTATGCTTCCTGGCGGGAAGCTGAACCGCTATAGTCAAAGCGTTTTTGGCTTTTCTGCCATCAAGGAGCTGGAGGGTGTGAACTTTCATCAGGTGTTCCTGGGCATTACAGGCTATCACACGACCGCAGGCTTTAGCTGCGGCATCCGGGATGAAGCGATTCTCAAAAAAACCGCAATCCGGCAGTCGGATCAGGTAATTGTACTGATGGATTCCAGCAAGCTTGGACTGAAATCCAGCTTTCACATCTGCGGTTTGGAAGAGATTGACATCGTAGTTTCGGACGGGAAGCTTCCGCAGGAATTTCTGGAGGAATGCAGGAAGCATCAGGTGGAGGTATTGTAAAAAACGTGTTTTCATTGTTCGTCCTATAAAATGGAAAGAGGTTGCAAAACTGGAATCAGCAACCTCAGGACAGTGCCAGAAGGATTTACGGACAGATGTTCTTGTGGCCGGAAATGCTTCTAGGTAAATGGTACTGGGAAGAGGTTGCGGAACTTAAATCAGTAATATCCTGTCAGTGCACAGATCGATTTACAGACACATCTCTTTGTGGCTGGAAATTGATCTAGATAAGGGTGTACGGACAGGATATTACGGGACTTTAAATCAGTAATATTCTGTCAGTGCACAGATCAATTTACAGACACATCTCTTTGTGGCTGGAAATTGATCTAGATAAGGGTGTACGGACAGGATATTACGGGACTTTAAATAGGAGGGACTACTTTGAAGAATAAAGTACAGCGTTTTGGCAAATTTTTATCAGCTATGGTTATGCCGAACATCGGCGCACTGATTGCTTTTGGTTTTCTTGCTGCATTATTTATAGATACTGGCTGGATTCCCAACAAGGGCTTCAACAGTATGGTCGGCCCCATGCTGACTTATCTGATACCGATTCTGATTGCATCCACCGGCGGCCGTATGATTGGCGGAGACAGAGGCCGGGTGGTTGGAGCTATCGCTGTCATTGGTGCCATTTTAAGCAATACGGATATTACCATGCTTATGGCGGCAATGGTAATGGGGCCTTTGGCGGGCTTCTGCGTTAAGAAGTTTGACCAGTTTATGGAAGGCCATATGCCTGCCGGCTTTGAGATGCTGATTAATAACTTTTCCGCCGGCATTCTGGGTATGCTGCTGGCTATGCTGGGTTACATACTGATTGGACCGATTATGAGCGGCATTCTGGCAGTTCTTGCCGCAGGAGTTACATTTTTGGTAGAACACAGCCTGCTTCCCGTGGCGGCCGTATTCATTGAACCTGCAAAGGTCCTGTTTTTGAATAATGCGATTAACCATGGTGTATTTACACCCATTGCAACGCTTCAGGCGGCAGATGCGGGAAAATCCATTATGTATATGCTGGAGGCAAATCCGGGCCCGGGCCTTGGCGTTCTCTTGGCCTACATGTTCTTCTGCAAGGATAAGACAACAAAGGATTCCGCTCCGGGTGCGGTCGTCATCCATCTCTTAGGCGGTATCCATGAGATTTATTTCCCATATATTCTAATGAATCCACTTGTTATCATTGCTCCCATTCTGGGAAATATGGCAGCGATTCTCTGGTACACCATCACGGGCGCAGGACTGGTCGGTCCCGCATCACCGGGCTCCATTATTGCTTACCTGATGATGACGCCGGGTTCGGATATGGTAAAGGTGATTGTGGGCGTTCTGATTGCCGCAGGTGTTTCCTTTGCGGTGGCCTCTCCACTTGTAAAGATGGCAGGCGGCAAGAGCCTGGAGGAAGCTCAGAGTGAGATGGCGGCCAGAAAAGCAGAAGCCAAAGGGCAGGCAGTAGTTCCGGGTACCATTGAGAAAGCTTCGGCTGTTAAAAAGATTGTTTTTGCCTGTGACGCAGGCATGGGTTCCTCCGCTATGGGCGCAACCAAGTTCCGCAACCGCATCAAGGGCAACCGCCCGGATATTACAGTAATTAATACCTCTGTGGATAATATTCCCGGAGACTGCGATATTGCGGTAGTGCAGACTACTTTGGCTGAACGGGCAAAGAAGTCAGCGCCCCAGGCACAGCTTATTACTATCGGGAACTTCCTGGCAGATCCGGCGCTGGACGCTCTGTATGTACAGCTGACCACAGGAGATCAGCCGGCGGCGCCTGCAGGAGAGAACACGGATATTGTGATTCCGGATGTGCCCATTAAGAAAAATATTCTTGTGGAAGAGGGCATCAAGCTGGGACAAAAGCCTGTGACAAAGGAAGAAGCTATCCAGGCGGCAGGTGAGCTGTTGGAGAAGCTTGGCTATGTAGACGGGACCTATGTGGCAGCTATGCAGGAGAGAGAAAAGCTTGTTACTACCTACATGGGGATGGGAGTTGCCATTCCTCATGGAACGACCCAGGCAAAGGGCACGGTGAAGAAGAGCGGTATTGTATTCTTCCAGTATCCCGAGGGTGTTGATTTTGGAGATGAGAAAGCTCAGCTTGTGTTTGGTATTGCAGGTGTGGGCGATGAGCATCTGGATCTTTTAGGAAATCTGTGTACGCTTTTGGAGGATGAGGCAAGATTGGAAACCTTGAAGACTACAGATGATGAGGCATGGGTATTGGAGCAGTTGGCGTAAGCATAAATTTATATGGATAAAAATAAATGGCTCTCGGAGGATGTCCGAGGGCATTTATTATGGAAAAAAACGAGAAATAGAATCTTCTATTTCTACAAGATAGTGGTTTACCAGCCCTCAAGTACATTATATAATCATTTTAAATGGGATGCACGTCAATAAGCGGACATGATACCCCATTTGCAACACAGCAAAGTTACGGAGTAATTGTTTCTCACAGGAATAGGGGGAAATGCATATGGCATATGATTTGGAAAAAGAAAAAAGAGAAGCAATCGCCGCAGGATACCGGGCTCTCAACAGTCTCAGGACTGCGCAGAACGATTTGAACAGTGCAAAAAGTTGGGGCCTATGGGATATGTTTGGCGGAGGATTTTTTTCTACTATGATCAAGCGTTCCAAAATGGATGCTGCAAAACAAAATATGGATCAGGCAAAATACGAACTTCAAAATTTCAGCCGGGAATTGAGAGATGTAAGCATCTCTTATAATCTGGAGATGGAAACGGGAGATTTTCTTTCCTTTGCAGACTGGTTCTTTGACGGATTTTTTGTAGACTGGATGGTTCAGGACAGGATCAACAATGCAAGGGTCCAGGTTGCGGAAGCCATCCGGCAGGTTGAAAATATCTTAAGACGGCTGCAGAGCTTTTAAGTAGCCATTATTTTAATCGCTCTTTTTCTGCATTTAATAACGCAATATTTATGTTATTTTCGCTGGCGGTTTTATCCACCCACAGATTCAGGGAATCAACGGCAAGGGATACCTCATCCAGCTTTTTACTGATAAATGCAAAGTCCCTGATCTCGTCATCCGTTATCTTTCCATCCCGGGCAATCTGGATAAGGCGGCCGGTTAAGGGATTGATCTCGTTTAAGCTGGCGATGGTTTCTAAAATGATATTGGATAACTCCGACACCTCGATTTCCGGAACATAGCGGGCGCCGATGGTACATTTATGGGAACAGTAGTAATTGCACAGGTCCGGCCTTTTGTAGCAATCTGCCATTTGAACAATATCATAAGGCGTGGGTTCCTGCAGCTCGTATTCGATTTTTTCAATTCTGGAGGCAGAGATGCCCGCCATCTTCTCGCTGGCCTTTTCACGTGTCAGGCCCTGTTCTTCCCGGCAGAGCTGATAAATGTTTTTATTTTCCCGTACGGATTGTTTGCCCATAAGAAATTACTCCCTTATCTCTCGAAAGTTGGGAAATATACCAGGCTATATCCCTTTACCCGGTGTGTATTTTTACCCTATTCCCCATTATACTGAAAACATGCGGAAACGGCAAGTAAATATGAAATGGGATGAGCGAATGGGTACGGAAAAACGGATGCGGTTAATTCGGATACTTGAAAAAATGGAGCAGAATCCGGAATTCAGCAAAAAAATAGGAATCAGAAATAAATCGGATTTCAGGCAGGATAAGAGCTGAGAGAGCGTTTCCGGAATACTTAGCTCATTTTAGTGAGCCAGCGGTGCGGGCTGGCAGATGGAGGTTAAAGATGTTATCGTTGTTATTTGCAATATGTATGATTTGGTTTTTTGGAAAATTATTTTTGTTTGGTCTTAAAGCGACTTGGGGAATAACGAAGTTTTTGGTGACCATTGTGCTGCTGCCGCTGATATTAATTATAATGGCTGTCAGTGGGATGCTTTATGCAGCTTTTTTCATTTTGCTTGTGGGAGGTATTGCAGCAGGCATCAGCAAAAATTAGGGAATATTACAGGGAAGCCAGCCGGGATGTGATTTTGTTACGTTCAGGCTGGCATTCATATTTATCAATACTTTGTAGTTCTCATTATTAAATATAAAAAGAGTAAAGATTATTTGCAATATCTATGATATAATCTTGTGGGTGGAACGAGAAAACCGGAATTGCTGCTGTGCGGGAAATTGAGCGGCGAACAATTCAGGGGTCATGCCGCCGCTTAAGGCGGATAATACAAGACAGAATAAGGGGGAAACATGAGTCAGATACTGGATGAACATTTACAGAAAAATGAGAAAATAGAAAGAGCAATCGCAGATTTGCAGCAGGAACCAACACAGGAGATGCTGGCACATGTGCTGACGGTTATTCGCCGACGGATGAATGATGGAGGCCAGTTGGTTGTTGCGGTGGATGTGTCAAAAGGGAATGCTCAGATGAATGCACAGGCCATTAAAACAGAGGATGGAGGCGTCTGGTGGTCTGCCTTTACCAGCTTTGAGGAGGAAATGAGAGGAAACAGCCGTGTGATGTCTGCTTTTTTGGGAAGCATGAAACAACTGTTTGAGATAGCTCTAAGGACCGATGGAATCAATGGTATCATCATCAATCCCTTTAATCGGACTATTATGCTGGATAAGGAATTAATAGGGATTATTCTGGGAGAGAACTGATTTGAAAGAACAGTATGGCATGGCAGATTTATCTGCATGGTTTAGAGTAAGCATGGGGTTGCAGAAAAAGTCTGCGAAGCTTTTTTAAGGAGAATGGTTCATATGCTGTCAGGAATTATTGAAATTGATGTTCATGGAAAAAATGTTGAGGAAGCATTTAAGGAAATAAGAAAACAGTTGAACAGGGCAAATGCAAGTGTATATCGGATTCGGGTTATACATGGATATCACGGAGGTACCAGAATCCGTGATGGCATTCGGGAAGAATTTGGATATGAAAGGGAGCCGAAAATAAAACGCATTACAATGGGGGACAACCCTGGGATTACGGAGTTGGTGCTGCGGGAGTTATAAGGAAAGAAGATGTGAAAAAAGCAGGAGATAAGCAATGTCATTAAGTTAAGCTTCAAAAATTGACCGGCGTAGGGGAGGAGGGCCGCCCCTTTAAGGGGTGGCGGTTCTTGCCCGAAGCCTTCACAAGCCTTTTGGTGCTTAACTTAATGACATTGGGAGATAAGGGGATTTATTATATGGCAGTTTTACTTATCGTGGAAGACGACAGAAAAACAAATGAAGCAATCTGTGAATACTTAAGCTTGGCAGGGCATGATATCATTCCTGCCTATGACGGCGCTGAGGCATTGGGGCTATTTGGCAGAGGAAATGTGGATCTTGTTGTACTGGACATTATGCTCCCAAAAGTATCAGGGCTTTCCATCCTGCATGAGATACGGCAAAAAAGTTCGGTCCCCGTCCTTATGCTTACGGCAGTTGAAGATGAATATACACAGGTGGCAAGCTTTGATGAACAGGCGGATGATTACATTACAAAGCCATTTTCCATGGTCCTGCTGGGACGGAGAATTACGGCCCTTTTGCGGCGGAGCGGGAAAGGGGCGGCATCGGATATTATGACCTTTGGGGATGTGACGGTGAATTTTCCCGGCTATACGGCAAAAGACCACAACGGAAAAATTGATATTACTCCAAAGGAGATAGAGCTTTTAAAGATGCTTGTGGAGCATAAGGGGCTGGTGCTTACCCGTTCCCAGATCCTGGACGACCTGTGGGGAGACAGTTATCCGATTATTGACCGGACGGTTGACACTTACATTAAAAATCTGCGTAAAAAGCTTCGGCTCAACTGCATTGTCACCGTCAAAGGCATAGGCTATAAATACGAGGAAGAGCAATGAAGCAGATGAAAATATTTCCGAAAACTTTTCTCTATACATTGGGATTGATGCTCTTTATTGTGGGGATTGCCCATCTGCTTCTCTATCTGTTTACGAAACCGGAATGGCTGGTAATCTCGATCAGCCCCCAGGATAACCAGTATTTCAACGCAAGCCTGAATGTGGCGGACTATGTTACGCAGGCCGTTCTTTGCGCCCTGCCCTTATCCCTTATCTGCTGCGTGGTTATTTCCATAGCCTGCTCCTTTGTGTTTTCACGGAAGATTACGGTTCCCATAAAACAGATGGGGGCAGTGACGGAACAGATGGCACAGATAGAAAAGGATGCCGCCTGCAAAATTGATTCAAAGGATGAAATAGGGATGCTGGCGGAGAACATCAACCATTTATACCGGAGTCTGCTGTCGGCTATGGAGAGCCTTGAGGCGGAAAAACGGCGTGTCAGTGAGAGCGAGAGGTCAAAGGCCGATTTCCTGCGGGCTGCTTCCCACGAATTGAAGACACCGGTTACGGCATTGAACGCCACATTGGAAAATATGATACTCGGTGTCGGGAAATACAAGGATTATGATACTTACCTGCCGGAGTGCAGGGAAATGACAGGACAGCTTGGGGATATGATACACGACATCCTTGAAACTTCAAAGGCGGGGATGTGTGCGGAAAATGAGACTGCAATAGAAGTTGACCTGTCAAAGCTGCTTTTCTCACTATGTGAGCCATATGCGCTGATTGCCAGGGCAAAAGGCGTGATCTTTCGGCTTGAGCTGCCGAACAGCTTTCAAAGGGTACTGCCGCCGCAGATGTTTAGGAAAGCAGTATCCAATATTCTTGCCAATGCCGTGGCATATACGGAGCCGGGCGGGAGGGTTTTGGCATTTTTTGACGGGCATGATTTTCTCATAGAAAATGAGTGCATCCCCATACCGGAAGAATCCCTGAGGCATATATTTGAGCCGTTTTACCGTCCTGATTTTGCCAGAGACTGGGATAAGGGCGGCAACGGGCTTGGGCTGTATATTGTTGATACATTATTAAAGGCAATGGACATTTCTTACTCATTCTGCCCTATGGAAGAACCACAGGGGATGAGATTTATCATTCATATGTAATTTTTTTTCTTTCACATAGATTTCATACTGGTTCCACATTGGGAAGCTATGATACCTTTGTCAGACGACGTACATCGGAAAACGTACATCAGGAAACGCAATGTCATTAAGTTAAGCTTCAGAAAACAACCGGCGTAGGGGAGGAGGGCCGCCCCTTTAAGGGGTGGCGGTTCTTGCCCGAAGCCTTCATAAACTTTTAGAGCTTAACTTAATGACATTGTCAGGAAACGGAGGTATTAAAATGGGAACTATCAGACGAGCATTTCTGTATGTCACACGGAAAAAGGGGAAAAGTGTTCTGCTCTTTTTCATTCTTCTTATTATGGCAACATTTGTACTGACCGGGCTTTCTGCCCGGGAAGCGTCACGGGAAGCACAGAAAAATCTGAGAGAGGCTTTAGGCGGTGAATTTCAAGTTGCAGTCAATCTTTCGGAAAGCAATCCTTATTTTCGAAAAGATGAGGATGGGGCGGGAAATGTGGAGCTTTATACGGAGCTGCCTGTTACACAGGAAGTGATCGATGCCGTCATGGGGATAGGCGGTATGAAATACTATCATGCATCAACCCAGACATTGGTTTCCACAAATCTTACCATTTTCCCCGGCAATGTTCCTTTGAAAGGGGACATGAATAACAAAATATATGCCCGGACCGTCTCGGGAACGGAAAACAGCAGTTTTTTTCAATCAGGAATTATGGAACTTGCGGAGGGAGAGCATATTACGGAAAATGTAAGGAATGGGGCGGTTATCAGTAAGGCTATGGCGGATCAGAACAGTCTGAAATTAGGCGATACCATTTCTTTGCAGGCGGATGAAGCGGTAAAAGTTAAGATCATCGGCATCTACGAGATCCTTAAGCCGGACCCGGCATTCGCCAGTATTGTTACGTATGAAAAACTGGAAAACCAGATTTTTATTGACATGGGCACGCTGCAGGATTTATTTGGAAATGTGCCATCAGGCTTTTATGATGTGACCTTTACCGTAGAGGACCCTGCAGAGCTTGAGGAGATTATTTCCCAAGTCAATGATTTATCCTCTATTGACTGGCGGGCCTTTACGGTCACAACCAATAACCAGACTTATCTGGATGCGGCTGCTCCGTTACAGAAATTGCAGACCTTGGTATCGTCTATGATTTTCGTGATTGCATGGGTCAGCGGGATTATTCTTTCGTTAATCCTTACCATGTGGGGGAGAGGCCGTGTTCATGAAACAGGCGTGTTCCTTTCCCTTGGCATTGGAAAGACCCAGATTATCGGACAGTATCTTGCCGAGGTTCTGATGATTGCGGCATTGGCTTTTGGCTGTTCTTATTTTACAAGCAGTGCGGCTGCGGATCAGATTGCAAATGAGCTGCTCGGGCAGAATTATCCGGCCGGTGAAGAACAGACGGCGGGAGTGACCATAACTCAAAAAGACGGATTCAGTGAGGACGTGGCAGTCAGTATAAAGGATGATCCGATTCTGGCTGATATGGCTTTTGGGCAGGACACCGGTTCGGAGACGGAAGCTTTGGAGGACGGGGCAAAAGCGGATACGGAGCAGATCAGCGTTGCGGTTGACTTTTACAATATGCTGGAGCTTTACCTTATAGGAACTATGATTATTATTCTTTCCGTGGGCGTTTCCTCGCTGTCGGTAATGCGTCTTAGGCCCCGTGAAATCTTATCAAAAATGAGTTAAGGAGAAATTATAAATGGCTGTTTTAGAAATGAAAGAGATATTCTATGCCTATGAGAAAGGCAGACCCGTATTGTCAAACGTAAGTATGGAATTTGAAACCGGAAAAATGTACGCTGTCCTTGGACCGTCCGGCTCCGGCAAGACAACACTGCTGTCACTGGCGGGGGGACTTGATATCCCGCAAAAAGGGGAAATTCTTTTTGAGGGTGAAAATATTGCCCGGCGGGGGCTTTCTTATCATAGGCGCAATCATGTTTCGCTGATCTTTCAAAGCTACAACCTGATTGACTATATGACGCCTATTGAAAATGCGGCTTTGACGGCAAAACAGGACGCCCTGCCTTTGCTTTTGCGGCTGGGGCTGACAGCCGGGGAAGCAAAGCGCAATGTGATGAAGCTGTCCGGCGGGCAGCAGCAGCGTGCGGCAATTGCCCGTGCCTTGGCTTCGGATACTCCTGTTGTTTTAGGGGATGAACCGACCGGGAATTTGGATGAGGACACGGCAAGGGAAATTACAGGTATCTTGAAAGAAAGTGCACATGGGCTGGGGAGGTGCGTGATTGTTGCAACCCACTCAAACGAACTGGCGGCGCAGGCGGATGTTGTTTTGAGATTAAGGCGTGGGGGTCTTGATAGGGTATAAAATAAAACAAAGGGGCTGTCGGGAAATAAGACATCAGCCATTTCTATACCCTGTGTTCGGACGGTTTGTGTACATTCTGTCTGCTCTGTACGGACATTAAAAAGCAATATCCGTACATATCAGACAGTCTGTACATAAACAGCCGGACACTGGGTATCAGAAAAGTCTTCTGTCTTATTTCCTGACAGCCCCTTTGGCAGGACTCACCTGATGATTGCACATTAGCTTTGAGCTCTCCGCAACCGGTACTGAGTGGGGCTTACCCCCTTTTTCTTTTTGAACAGCCTGGAAAAGTACAAGGTGTCCTCATAGCCTACGGAAAGGGAGATGATTGCTATGGGCAGATCCGTGGATTTTAGGAGGGAGCAGGCTTTTCGGATGCGCAGATCCAAAACATATTCCTGGACGGAGGATCCGGTGGCGGATTTGAACAGGCGGTGGAGATAGGAGCGGTTCAGGCCCATGGAATCGGCAATGGCCTGGACGGAGATGCTGTTGGAATAATTTGATTCCAGATAGGTTAAAATTTCTTCTACATAGTTGATTTGCTTTTCCCTGGGGGTGTACTGCTCCCGGGGAAATTTGCTTGCCAGAAGAAAAAGGTATTCGTAGAGGATGCTGTTCATGATGAGATCCCGGTTGGTGTCTAAGTGGCTTGCTTCAAACATTTTTTCATGGCACAGACGGATGCGGTCGTCGTGGCCGTAGTGGAAGACCGGAGTGGACAAAAGGGAGGTGCGTTCCAGGTAGCTTTTGATCTTTACGCCCTGGAAGCCGATCCAGGTGTAGACCCAGGGATTTTTGCGGTCGGCTTCGTAGTAGATAAGCTCGTCGGGGCAGATGAGGAAAGCATCGCCCTCTTTTAGGTGGTACATGGCGTCTTTTGTTTTGTAGTAGCCGGTTCCGCCCAGGACGTAGTGGATCAGGTAGCCGCTGCGGACGATGGGACCGTAGCTGTGGCCGGGTTTGCAGGTTTCGTAGCCGCAGGTGTAGACGAAAGCGTCCAGGTTTTTGAAGAAGTCATTTGAGAATAGGAAGTCTTTCATTGTTGCTCCTTTATTGGTGGGGTGAAAGGGGGGACGCCTCAGGTGGAAAAATATACTTCCTGACCTGCTCCGCCCAGAGGGCTAACACGCCTGTCAGGAAGTATATTTTTCCACCTGAGGCTGACTTTGAGGGACGGTAGAGGGGTTCTTGATGTTAAATGTGATTATGAATGACTTTGGGAGCAGGTGCGTTTGCATTGATGTGGGGGATTGGTCACAAGGGTGCATGAAAAAACAACATTTGTCCATGTTTTCTTTATTTTAATATAGTATAGTTATTATTGCAAGGGAGAAAATGAAAAAAGGATTGGCACATTTGTGCTGGTGATTGCGATGAACAGCGGCGTGCTGGCGGTTATATTGGTCGGGTGGTTGCGGAGTTTGATTTTGGGAATGCGGATGGTGAAGTTACGCAGGGATGAAAGGTCGAAAAGCTGAGGTTTTGATTTTTTCAGGATGCCCTGCTTGTAGCGATAAAAAAATTCATAAGGGGAGAATACTATGGACGAAAAGAAACGACAGAGATATCTTGCGATATCGGAAAAGCTGACGGAGCTGGTAGGAGGTAAAGACAACATTCAGGGCGTGGCCCACTGTGCGACCCGTCTTCGTATTGTTCTGGAGAACAATGACACGGCGGATCTGAAAGCGATTGAGGATTTGGATCTTGCCAAAGGCGTGTTTGTGGCCGGGGATCAGCTTCAGATTATCTTTGGGGCCGGATTGGTGAATGATGTGTATGAGGTGTTTACGGAATATACGGGAAAGAAGAATATGAGCCTGAGTGATCTGAAGACGGAGGCGAATAAGAAGATGAATCCGCTTCAGAGGATTATTAAGGCCCTTTCGGATGTGTTTATTGATATTATGCCGGGTATTCTGGCGGCGGCACTGCTCACCGGACTTTCCGGTGTGCTGGCGAATGTGGATCTGGTGCAGAATAGTGAGACTCTTTTTGGCATTACGAGATTGATTAATATTTCTTCCGGAGCCATTTTCGGATTTCTGCCTTTGGCTGTGGCTTACAGTGCATGCAAGCGGTTTGGAGGAAGACCGATTCTTGGTATTGTAATGGGATGTATTATGCTGTCTCCCAGCCTTGCGGATGCTTATGCGGCGGCGCAGGGAACGGTGGAGGTGACAACCTTGCATCTCTTTGGGCTTGGCGTGGATCTGGTTGGCTTCCAGGGCGGTATTATCGTGGCTCTCCTGATGGGTATGGTTACGGCTAAGCTGGACCTCTTTTTTGAGAAGAAAGTGCCGGAAGTGATTCGGCTTCTTGTTTCTCCGCTTCTTACCACGCTGGTGGGTGCGCTGCTGCTGTTTACGATTATCGGGCCTTTGGGAAGAGGGCTGGCATCCGGTATTACAAGTGGTCTGGTATGGATGACTCAGAATCTGGGCGTGTTCGGATATGCACTGTTCTCCGGGGTTCAGCAGCTTGTGGTTATTACGGGACTGCATCACATCTTTGGAGCTATTGAGGCTCAGCTTTTGGCGGATACGGGAAGAAATATTTTGAATCCTTTGATGTCTGTGGCTATGACGGCCCAGGGCGGCGCTGTTCTTGGATATCTGCTTCGGAACCGGAAAGATGCCAAGACCCAGGAGCTTTGTATCCCCAGCTTTGTGTCAGTGCTTTTTGGAATTACGGAGCCTGCCTTGTTTGGTGTGAATGTGCGGTTTAAGTATCCTCTGATTGGCGGCTGTATCGGAGGCGCTGTCGGCGGTGCGGTTGTTTACTTTACCAATCTGGCGGCTCTTGGATTCGGCACTACGGTAGTACCGGGAATTGCTTTGGCGGACCCGGCGGGAAATGGTTATGTAAACTATGTGATTGCCCATGTGATTGCATTGGCGGCAGGCTTTGTGATGACTTTGATTTTGAGCGGTTTTCAGAAAAATGCGGTTTCTGCGGCAGACAATTCCGGTCCGGCAAAATCAGCGGCGGAGCCGGTGATAATCGCAGAAGCGGCAGATTATGAAGAGGGAGCTTTCCTTGCTTATACGGCTGGCCGTTTGATTGCTATGGAGGATGTAAATGACGAGACTTTCCGCAACAAGGTTTTGGGAGACGGAGTTGCCATTAAGCCGGAAGCGGGTGCGGTTTATGCTCCGGTGAATGGAACGGTAGCCAGTGTATTTGAGACGAAGCATGCTATTTGTCTGGTGTCGGATGCAGGTAAAGAAATTCTGATTCATATTGGAATTGATACGGTAAATCTGAATGGTGAGCATTTCACTGCCCATGTAAAGGATGGGGATAAGGTGAAAGCCGGACAGCTTCTTATTGAATTTGACTTGAAAAAGATTGGGGAAAAGGGGTATGATACGGTTATACCCATGATTTTTACGGACCCGGATCATCAGCCGGATATGAGTGGCTGGGAGCTTAGAGAGGTTCGGCAAGGAGAGAGATTGTAATGGTAAAAAGCCCGATGAAAAAAGATGTTTACCGGAAAAATTTTGAAGAACGGAAGGATTGGTATCAAAAGGCGCAAAAGGATTCTTTTCGGCTGAAATATCATATTCAGCCTCCTATGGGCTGGCTCAATGATTCCAACGGACTGTGCCAGAAAGACGGCGTCTATCATATTTATTTTCAGTATTGTCCCTTTTATCCGGAGCTTGGAAGCATTTTCTGGGGACATATGACTACAAAGGATTTTCTTCATTATGAAGAGCATGAACCTGCCCTGTATTCGGATACAAAGTGGGACTGCAACGGTCCTTACAGTGGCTCCGCCTATCAGGAGAACGGCATGATTTATTTCTTTTATACGGGAAATGTACGGTATGAGGGAGATTATAATTATGTGACGGACGGACGGGAGCAGAATACGATTCTTGTTACTTCTGAGGATGGATTTGCATTTTCCGGAAAACAGCTTTTGATGAAAAATGAGGATTATCCAGCGGATATGAGCAGGCATGTGCGGGATCCCCAGGTGTTTCGGGAGAATGGCAGGTATTTTATGATTCAGGGCGCCCGCAGTATTCAGGATGAGGGATCGATCCTTTTGTTTGAGAGTGAGGATCTGATTCACTGGTCTTATAAGCTTCGGTTTCAGCCGGGGAAGCCCTTTGGGTATATGTGGGAGTGTCCCAATTATCTGAAAATCGGGGAGAGGAAGTTTCTTTTTACCTGTCCCCAGGGCGTTCCCAGAGACGATTATGAGTTTGCCAATGTGTACCAGTGCGGCTGGTTTTCTCTGGATTATGATTTTAAGGGTGAGGATTATCGGCTGGGGGAATTTCATTCTCTGGATCGGGGCTTTGATTTCTATGCACCCCAGGTATTTCAGGATGAAGCCGGACGGTGGATTCTGCTTGGTTGGATGGCGATTCCGGATTCCGGGTATGAGGAGCCAACATTGGCAGGGGGATGGATTCATGCCCTTACGATTCCACGGGAGCTTTATGTGAATGAGGCGGGGCTTTTGTGCCAGCGGCCCCTAAAGGAGCTTGAGGGGCTGCGAAAAACAGCGGTCAAGGGAACGCTTCGGGAAGGGCTTAACAGGGAGACTTCGCCTTGCTTTGAGCTTAAGCTTCTTATGGATAAGGCGGCCGGAGAGTTTGAGCTTAAGCTTAGAGAATCTGCGGCGCTTGCTTACCGGGATGGCGTGTTGCGGCTGGATGTGACCGGATGCGGCAGCGGCAGGACGGTGCGGAGATTGAAAGTGGAGGAGCTTTGGAAGTTGCAGATCTTTTCCGATACTTCCAGTTTGGAGATCTTTGTGAATGACGGCGCGGATGTGTTTACTACACGGGTTTATGATTCGATGGAGGATTTGAGGATTTCTTTGGAGGCGGCAGAGCTTTTGGGGGATTGGGAGTATTATTCTTTTGAGTAAGGAGTGAAGCATAGTACTTTTGGCTTCGGATATTTTATAAAGGCATGTTCCGCTTGTTCGGCTCAGCCCCAAGGGGCAAATACCTTTTTTCAGGGTATTTGTCCCTTTTGTGCTCTGCCTGTTCCAAGTAGGGAATTTAAATGGCGGAAAAAAGAACTATTTTATTCCAGAAAGTAATCACTATATTTATTTAAAAGATATTCGGTTAACAGCTCTTTATTTATCCCTTGTATTTCCTGTACAAAAGGCTTAACTTTGATTTTTCTTTTCGATGTTGAGAAGTCCAGATCTTCCAAATAAATGAAATCATCTTCCGTCAGATAAAAATTTAGTTTTAAGCAGGAATATCCACATTCACTCAACAGTGTAACAATACGATTAGAAAATGCAATCAGATAATCATATTCCATTTGTTCTAACAGATATAGTTCATTCATGTGAATCACATCTATTAACCGTACATCTACACGAAGCTTCAGCCTTTCCATAAAAAAGTCTATTTTTTCAATAGAGGAATTAGTTACAATCACAAGCTTTTTCTGATTGCGTCCGGCCAGCTTATTCCGATTTATAAATTTTCGGAAAATCAGGGTCAGTGAGGAGATTTGAAAATGACTTAAAACGGTTCCATAGGTTTCCTCATATAAGCAAATGGCAGATTTCACAACATCATACAGGTTGTTGTAATATTGTTTTGTTTCCTCTAGTTTATTATCATAAAAGGAAAAGTGATACGTATTTCGAATCATGCATTTATGAAGATATGCGTAGATCTCTTCATAGATAAAATGATCGTCACAGATCCAGGTGATGATTTGTGTCTGGATTTGTTCTGCTAATTGTTTTGAAATGGAATAGAGCTTTTCGTTGAAAGGCGGCATTACAGTTGTAGTAAAGTCCAGAGAGGATATAAGATGATTGAGAAAAATATTCTCATGAGGTAAATCCATCAATTGATAATCGTTCACGGAAACGGGCAGTAATTTGGAGGTGTTCAGTTTAAATCCGGCACTAATCCGGAATTGTGCACATGCTAAATAAAGGTAAAGGAATTTGATGGATAAATAGGAGATTCTAAAATGGCAGGTTTCCACAAGTTCCTTTAATAGCTTTCGGGCCTGATTAAGACTTTGATCTGCTTTCACCAGAAAATACTTTACAATCATGGATTGGAGCGGATTGTTTGCAAGACGCATAGACAGGGAAAAGTTGTGCTCCACTTCAATATACTGGGACAGGATATTGCAGATACAGATTCGAAATTGCAGCTCATCTCCGGTAATTCGGATTCCGGTTTTTGGCACAATCTCAGTATCCAAATCCTGAGAAATCAACCATTTGGACAGGGCCCGGCTATCTTTTTTCTTCGTAGTGGAGCTAAAATGCAGTGTTTCATAAAGATATGTCATATTCAAGGTTAAATTAAAAAAGGCATAAATAGCCATAATGTCCAAACGTTCTGACGATGACGGATAGTAATCGTTCAAGGTGAGCTTCCGGATAAAGTGGAGATATTCCTTGTATGTCATCCGGAATACGGCCTGATTATTAGTCAGTAAAATCTGTTTGTCCGTTGGCAGATATTCATTGACTGCGGCAATGCTGCGTTTGACGGCACTGACACTTCTTTTGGTTAGCTGGCTGCATTTTTCCAGTGACAGGGAACGCTTTTCCTGAATCAGAGCCGCTGTCTGCAAATCATAATAATGGATTCCCATGTGTTTTCCTCCATAATTTAGAATTATTATACCATAAAAAAATATGGTTTAGAGGTCATCTTCTGACTTTTTTTCAGTTCAAAATGTGTCCTTGAATCGGCTTTTATATAGCTGTATAGTAAAATCAATCTTTGGCCAAAGAGTAGTACAAAAGATATAATGATTCAGGAGGTTTTATGATGATTAGAAAAGATTCAGGCGGTTTTAAGGATGCAATCCAGACATTTGGACGTTCCTTACTTCTTCCAATTGCTCTTTTGGCTCCTATCGGTATGGTTATGGGGATTTGCAGTGCACTGTCGCAATCTTATATGATTGAAAAATTCCCGATTTTGGATGCGGCGGCTTTAAAAGTAATAATTAACGGTTTGAAAGATATTACAAGTATTATTTTTAACAATATTCCGATTTTATTTGCCATGGGCGTGGCTCAGGGAATGGCTAAGAAAGAAAAAGGAATCGCAGTATTTGCCTCTGTAGTTGGTTATTTGACGTTGAATACGGTTATGAATGTATTTTTAAAGGAAACCGGTACGCTTGCTGATGCCGATACAATGGCCCAAGTAGGACAAGGAATGGTTCTGGGAGTCCAGACGTTGAAGACTGAGGCATTAGGCGGCTTGATCGCAGGACTTGTAGCAGCTAAGGTGGCAGACAAATTTTATAATGTGGAGCTTCCTCTTGCGTTTGCTTTTTTCGGAGGAAAGAAATCCATTCCGATTATAACCTTTGCATGTATGATTCCCATTGGACTGGTGCTTCCGATTGTGTGGAATATATTGATTCATTTCCTTATCAGTATCTCTTTCATTTTTACTACGAAGTACATAGGAAGCGGTATCTATTATATGTTTCACCGTGCTTTAATTCCGTTTGGACTTCATCATGTGTTAGCGGCGGTTGTCCGGTTTACGGAAGCCGGCGGCACTTATCTTATCAATGGTACGGAATATGTAGGCATTCTTCCGGCAGTCAATGAGATTCTGTTTAATCTGGGACCAAACAGTCCCTATTGGGCAGAGCTGATGCCGAAGCTGACCAGTTATCTGGGCGGTTCACAGATGCTGACAACTCTATTCCGCATTCCGGCTATTGGCTTGGCTATGTATCATACATCTTTTACAAAAAATAAAAAAATGAGTAAGGGTGTTCTCACAACATGTGTGCTGACTGCGTTCCTTGGAAATGTTACGGAGCCTTTGGAGTTTTCTTTCCTGTTTATTTCTCCGAAACTGTTTGTGGTGTATTGTGTTCTGTGCGGATTGATGACGATTCCTTATCAAATGCTGAATATCAGTATCGGTTATATCCGAGGCACGATTTTTGACTTTGGCATCTTTGGGCTGATGTATGAAAATACCCATTGGGTTGGACTGATTTTACTGGGTGTTTTGAATTTTGTAATATTTTACTTTGTATTTAAATTCTTTATTAAGAAATGGGAATTGGAAACTCCGGGGCGTGAGCCTTTTGAGGTGGAAGAGTCGGCAAGCCAGTTGTTAAAGGAAAAGAATTGGCCTGAGATTGCCTGTATCGTTATAGAGAATCTGGGCGGACAGGAAAATATTCTGAAAGTGGAGAATTGCATATCAAGACTTCGGGTGGATCTAAAGGATCCGGAGAAAGTGAATCAGGCAGGCTTACGTGATTCTGGATGTGCCGGCATTTTCTTCCCGTCTAAAAATCATATTCATGTTGTCTTTGGACCTCATGTAGAATTTGTCCGTAATGCAGTTGATAAGTTAATGAAAGGATAACGAAAATATGAGAGCACTGTATGATTCAAAAAGCAAAGGAAATGACAGAGGGATTAAAAATCTGCTTACAAAAGAGGCCAAAATTGAATCCTGGCTGACTGTTGAGGCCGCTTTGGCAGACTGTCAGGCGGAAGAAAATTTTATTCCACGCAGTGCAGCAGATAATATTATAGAAAATGCAAAGCTTAACCGAATCGATCTGGAGGAAATGGAACGGATCAAAGCAAGGGTTGGACATGGATTCGTCCCCTTTGTAAAGGTATTAGTAAAGGCATGTGATGAGGAAAGCGGAAAGTTTGTTCATTATGGAGTTACAACCCAGAATATCCAGCAGACAGCACAGCTTTATACGACCTATAAGATTCATAAGATTTTTCAATCCTATCTTGCGGATATTTTGAAGCATCTGGCACAGCTTGCCGGTGAGCATGCGGATACGGTTATGCCCGGACGGACCCATGGACGTCATGCAATTCCGATCACTTATGGATATAAAGTATCCGTCTGGATCAGCGAGCTTCTGAATGGGATACAGAGAATGGAGGAATGTGAAAAAAGAGTATTTCAGGTGATGGCCGGAGGTGCGGTTGGTGCCTTTAATGCTACCGGGGAGACGGGGTATCGGGTACAAAAAAGGCTGGCGGAAAAGCTTGGTATGTATTGGATGCCTGTTCCATCCAGAAATATCAGCAGTCATAAAGAGGAATATATTATGAATCTTGCCCTTTTGTGCAACATTTTTCATAAAATGGCAGAGGAGGTCTATTACACCGGGCTGGAAGAGTTTGGAGAGGTCAGTGAAGCATTTCAGAAAGGAACCATCGGAAGTTCCACTATGCCTCAGAAAATTAATCCTAAACTAGCAAAGGGGATCATAGCTAATTCTCAGAAGCTGTATTCGCTTGTCTCATTGGGACTATTTTCCGGTGTTCGGATGTTTGAGGGAGATTCCAGCTCCTACATGCTGCATGACGGTATGATGGAAGAGGCATTGGAACTGACTACGGAGGTACTGATGCGTACGGAGGAGCTGACAGCTACCATTCGTGTAAATAAGGAACGAATGTATCAGAATGCTATGCTGAATAAGGGTTTGGACAACAGTGAATGTGTTATGATGAGAATTGCAGAGAAGCTGGGGAAAGATCGTGCTCATGAGCTTTTGTATGATAAGGCTATGAAAGCGGAGCTTGAGGGCAAGGATTATTTTACAGTACTGAAAGAAGATAAAATTTTGTCAGCTAATTTTACGGAAGAAGAGTTATCAGAGATGATACGGCCGGAAAAATATACGGGGCTTAGCAGCTTCCTGGCCCATGAGCTGGCTTCAAAAGCCATGGAAAAGGCAGAAGAATTAAAGGAGAGGAGAGGACATGAGATTGTTTAGCCGCAGAAAAAAAGAGGAATTTGTATCACCAATGAAAGGCACACTGCTCCCTTTGGAGCAGGTGCCGGATCCGGTGTTTTCCGAAAGGGTTATGGGAGATGGGTTTGCTGTGGAATTGTCAGGGAGTGAGGTCTTTGCACCGGTAAGCGGAACCGTTGTTACGGCATTTCCTACGGGTCATGCCTTTGGAATCAAGACGAATGACGAGATGGAACTCCTGATACATATAGGTATTGATACGGTAAATTTGAATGGAACGGGCTTTGAGGTTCAGGTTAGAGAGGGGGATACGGTAAAGCAGGGGGATGTTCTTGTAAGAGTTGATGTGAACTATGTAAAGGAACAAGGAAAATCAATTGTTTCTCCGGTTATTTTTACAAGCGGGGAAAAGATTGAGCTTTTAAAAAGCGGTATTGTGCAAAATGGTGAATGTGGTATTATTACAATAAAAGCCCCCGTTTCCCCATAGGGGAAAACTGAATTCAGGGCAGCTGAACAGGAGATAGGAAGTATAATGAGAAAGCTATTGGTATCTGATTTTGATCGAACCTTATATGTGAACGGTGATATTTCCTGTGAGAATCTTGCAGCATTGGAAGCATGGAAACAGAACGGGAATATTTTTGCAATTGCCACGGGAAGAGAAGAAAAGATTCTCCGTGAACTCCTTTGCCGATATCAACTGACGGCGGATTACCTTATCTGTAATAATGGGGCGAGAGTTGTAAAATGGAGCGGGAAAACACTCTTTGAGCAGACTATTGAGGATGATACGGCCTGGCACATTGTAAAGGAGCTATGGCTGGAATATCAGATACCGGTGGACGTAACCCAAAGAAACGGAAGATTTCAAGTGGCCAGTGAAAGAAACGGAGTTTCAGCCATTTATAACGGAATCTGCGATTTTAGGACATTGAAAGAGCTTGAGCAGGGCTTAAATGAGGTACTGCAGATACATGTTCGTTTTCAGAGTTGGGAAGAAACGAGAGAAGCAGTAAGCATGGTGAATCTTCGCTATGATAAAGCGGAAGCGTTTGTGAATGAGCAGAATATGGACATTGTTCATAAAGGGATCAATAAGGCGAAAGGAATCGAGATTCTTTTGAAGGCGATTAAGTGGATGGGCAAGGTTATAGTGATAGGCGATTCTTTTAATGATCTGTGTATGATTGAGCGGTTTGGGGGATATACCCTGGAATCGGCAGAAGAGGAAGTGAGAAAGAGGGCTTCTTATATCTGCAGGGATGTGGCTGCGTGTATTTATCGGGTTAGTGAATGAGATTTGGGTGTGTGATAATTGTTAAAATTTAATAGAAAATTCCATTGATTTTATTTGATGAAAATTATAATCCTGTCTTTGACAGTTATAACAAAATAAAATCGCTGTATCCCTTGTATTTCATTTGATGTGTCAAACGCCGGGATATTGATAATCAGCAGAGAGCAGTTATTCATGGTTGGCAGAGCAGGCAGCATTTCTGAAAAACTGATAGGAATTTCCGGGGATTTTTGATATAATGTTAAAAATCGTGTTTGAAGAGACCATAAGGGAGAATTTTATGTTGAATATATTTTATGGCGATATGCCGGATGCAGTATACAATACGGCGGCATATTTTAAATATGACTATGAAGATGAATGGATTGTAGATCCCTTTGTAAAGGATATGATTTCTGATGTGGATAAATCTACGGTAATTGACAACGGAGTGATTGACAGTCCCGTTCTGGGTAAAATACCTCCCTTGGGATTGTCCGGAGGTGTAAAGACATTAATTCTTGTGAAATTTAATCCGGGTAAAATATTTAATGCCTCAACCTGCGGCGATAACTGTGCCAAATGGCTTTTGAAAATAGGAGAGAAAGAGGAGCGGACCGTTAACCTTCGTCATTTGATGGATTTTGGCCATGAACCCTTTACCATCCGTATATTGAATACAAATCAAATTGTGCATTCCATGAAAGAATTGGTGCCCATTGCCGGAGAGTTTGTCTAAAGGGAGGCAAAGTAAATGAGAGGAAAACACCGAGTTGTTGTTTCTACAAAACGTTTGCGTTATGATTTTGTGCTGAGACGGAATCTTACGATAGTACGTGGTAATAGTGCTACCGGAAAAACCACACTCGTTGATATGATTCAGGAGTATGTGAACAATCCATCCGGAAGCCCTGTGCAATTAATCTGTGATAAGGTATGCTACGTATTATCCGGCACACTTTGGAAGGAGCAGCTTTTAGGGATACGGGATAGCATTGTATTTATTGATGAAGGAAATGAATTTGTAAAAACGGATGACTTTGCAAGGGAGATTCAGAGGACAGATAATTATTATGTGATTGTATCCAGGGAGGGACTTTCTTCTTTACCTTATAGTGTTGAGGAAATATATGGGATCCGCACTTCCGGAAAATATGGAACATTGAAGCAGAGCTATCATGAATTTTATAGGATTTATGGTCAGGATGTGCTGCAAAATGAAGTGAAGCCGGAAATGGTTATCACAGAAGACAGCAATTCAGGTTATCAATTCTTTCGTTCCATATGCAATGATCATGGATTGAAGTGTGATACAGCCCATGGAAAGTCCAATGTTTTTCATTATCTTAATATCAATAAGGATGAAAACGTTCTTGTGATTGCAGATGGGGCAGCATTTGGTCCGGAGATTGATAAAGTGCTGCACCTTCTTAGAGAAAGAGAAAATGCTGCATTGTATTTGCCGGAATCTTTTGAATGGCTGATTTTATCATCTGGTGTTTTAAAGGATAGTGAGATTAGAAAGATTATAAATGAACCGTCAGACTTCATTGAGAGTATGGAATATTTTAGCTGGGAACGGTTTTTTACGGTGATCTTAACTGAGAAAACGAAAGGCACTTATCTGGCATATGCAAAAAGGGCATTAAATCCAATATATTTGGAAGAAGATATAAAAGCTTCTATTCTTAAACAAATGGACAAGATTATGCTGGATTGGAAAGCTTCGGGGGATCATAAACAGAAATTACCTTAGATGAAAGGTGCAAAAAAGTTTGGTGTGTTTGCGGCCATGAAGCCCTCAAATATTTTTGAGGGAAGATAAATGGT
>NZ_JAYMNS010000090.1:0-686 GCF_036941035.1 Candidatus Merdisoma sp. JLR.KK006
ATAATGAAATCGTATCTATATCCCCCATTTGAAATGGGGGCCGAGGCAAAGCCGTAGCGTTACCTAGAGTAAAAAAATCCTCCTATGTTACAATGATATTGGTTTCGCAGGCCATATCAAAACATAGGAGGTATCCAAAATGGATAATCAAAGTATACAACATACTCGTTGGAATTGCACGTATCATATAGTGTTTATTCCAAAATATCGTAGAAAAATTATGTATGGAGAAACAAAAAGAGACATAGTGGAAATTATTAAGAAACTATGTGAGATGAAACAGGTACAGTTAATCGATGGGAAAGTATGTGTGGATCATATTCACATGTATGTGGCGATACCGCCCAAAATGTGTATTTCGGAATTTATGTCATACCTAAAAGGTAAAAGTACACTGATGTTGTTTGACAGACACCCAGAGTATCGAAGTAAATATGGGGATAGACATTTCTGGGCAAGAGGATATTACGTTTCAACAGTGGGAAATGTGAATGAAGAGACAGTACGCAGATACATTCAGGAACAAGAAGAGAATGATAAACTAGAGGACGGAAGAAAGTAGTGAGCCCTACATAGGAGGGCAACCAGAAATAATGGTACTGCGAAATCCCGCCTCTGGCGGAACCAGTAATAATCCCCGGAGGGGTAAAATCTAAACCCCCATTTGAAATGGGGGTTGCTAACTT
>NZ_JAYMNS010000091.1:0-614 GCF_036941035.1 Candidatus Merdisoma sp. JLR.KK006
ATCTCTATCTGCCCGTGCATAGCGTTGCACGATTGGTCATAGGTCAATTTTTTTATGAGGTTTTCTTCCTCCTAATGACTATTCTTTTGATATCTCTATCTTAAGGATAATCACCTCGGATGTCTTGTTCAGATTCTTTCTCTCGATTGAATCTGGTTTGATATTTCTCAGTATATAGTTTTCAAGGTGCAATGTTGACTGAAATTTTAATCAGTCATTAGAAATCTTAATGACTTAAAATCTCTAATCACTGGTTAAAACCAGTTATATAGAACAGCACTTCCCTGCTGGTAGGGTTAACATATCTTTTAACACAGATTTCATTCTTTTTCATCCATTCAGATATGTCTGTATCTATATAAACACTCTTTCGAGTTGTTTTTTAAGTAATCTGGCAGCCACCTACTCTCCCATATCGTCTCCAACATAGTACCATCGGCCGCTTAAGGCTTAACCTTCGTGTTCGGGATGGGTACGGGTGTGTCCCCTAAACGTATCGCCACCAGAAACCTTCTAGATTCAATTGTTTCGCAGTTCCTACTTCCTCTTTCCCAGTATTCTCTGCTCCAATCAAACCCTCATAACTAAACAGCGCTTAACACATTCGTTCTCAC
>NZ_JAYMNS010000092.1:0-609 GCF_036941035.1 Candidatus Merdisoma sp. JLR.KK006
GTAAACGGTAGATAGTCCGTACCTTTACAAAACTGGAGCAAATCTGTATGATAGAAACAGATTTGCTCCAGTCTTATTATTTCACTTCATCTTTACCGGGCTTACGACAATTCACAGGCAGGTTCGGTGACCAGGGGAGCATGTCATCCAGAAAATTTCGGTCAGTATCATCCAGGTGTTTTGGGATCTCGGTAAGCAGATATTCGAAATAATCATATGGTTTCAGGTTGTTTGCTTTTGCTGTTTCTGCAATACTATATATAATGGCGCTGGACTTTGCACCTGCAACCGTATCGATCATCACCCAGTTTTTCTTCCCGATACAGAATCCCCGAATCGACTGCTCTGCCGCATTATTATCCATCGGGACTTCACCATCATCCAGAAATACTTTAAGGTATTTTTCCTGGTTAAGTGAATAGCTGAAACCTTCCCATGTCTTACTTTTCTGTGGCACTTTTGAAAGGTTTTCACGCACCCATACGAAATAAGCCTCCACCAGGGGTTTTACATTCAACTGGCGGCGGTTCTGACGCTCCTGTGCAGGAAGTTCCTTCAGCTGTTTTTCTTCCCGGTAGATTGCCTGGATCATGGTCAGCGCAAGGTATG
>NZ_JAYMNS010000093.1:0-605 GCF_036941035.1 Candidatus Merdisoma sp. JLR.KK006
TGAAAATAATGAGGTGGAACATGCAATACAAAGGGAAGTGGAAAATTTTGAGTCAATGGGTAAAAAGGGTACAAATATTTGTTTTCTCTTAATTATTTATATGGATGAAGTTGATGATAAAAATAAAGATATTATCAAAGAATATTCAAGCAATAGTATAGTAAGAGAAATTGTTTTAAAGTCAAAAGCAACAATCCTTACAGTTGCAGTAGATAAAAGTACATACCTAGGCTATTATTTAGATATCGGAATGGATAAAAAAAGTACATTATATTCATATGGATGTAAACTGCTTAAGCAATTATCTGCTAAGTGATTTTCAATACTAATACTAAACCATCAGCCAGATAACCACAGCGGCAAACAAGCTGGCAGGTGAAGGAACCACCTACAAGGTGCGTTACGAGTATGATTCTATGGGCTGTGTCACCAAGCGTTATAGTGAGGACAACTCCTATGTAAAATACACCTATGACAAGAACGACAACCTAATCAAGATGGTGGACGCAGAGGGCTACACCCTCACTTACACCTACGATAAAAACAACCGCCCGGTATCCGCCGTGGATGCCAACGGCAACAAGACGACGTTCACCTATGATGCC
>NZ_JAYMNS010000094.1:0-538 GCF_036941035.1 Candidatus Merdisoma sp. JLR.KK006
CGTATACGCCTATGACGCATTGGGCCAGGTGACCTCCATCACCAACGCCATGAACGGGGAGACCTCCACCATCTACGATGCCAACGGCCAGATAACCACGGCGGCAAACGAGCTGGCGGGAGAGGGAACCACCCACAAGGTACGTTACGAGTATGATTCCATGGGCCGTGTCACCAAGCGTTACAACGAGGACAACTCCTATGTGAAATACGCTTACGACAAGAACGGGAACCTGGTCCGCATGACCAACGAGAGGGGCAACGTCTACACCTATACTTATGATAAGAACAACCTGCCCTTAACGGAAACGGATCCCATGGGCGGCACCACCACGGTGACCTACACTCCAAACGGCCTGACCGAGAGCGTGACCGACGCATTGGGCGGCGTTATCCGCTACACCTATGACAAGAACGACAACCTAGTCAAGATGGTGGATGCAGAGGGCCACACCCTCACTTACACCTACGACAAAAACAACCGCCCAGTATCCGCCGTGGATGCCAACGGCAACAAGACGAAGTTCACTTATGATGCA
>NZ_JAYMNS010000095.1:0-483 GCF_036941035.1 Candidatus Merdisoma sp. JLR.KK006
GTTTAATCGGACCGGAAGGGCTCTTTTGCAGGTGACAGAGCTGCTCCGGCAGAAAAAGGAGAGGAGGGACTATGTTGGATATTAAATATGAGTTTCCCAACAGATTTTATGAATTTCTTAAATTGTGTGGGGATAAAAATGAAATTTATAGTTTCTGTGGAACAATTGCGACAGAACTGCATTCATTTATTCCATATGATCAGGCACGAGTAATATTTTTGGAAGAGACAGGAAAAATAAGTTCTTCTTTGCTGTATGGTGTCAACCGGAAGAATTGGAATGCATTTATGGATTATTATACGGAAAATGCTGTAGTCAGCACATATTCTCTGAAAAAACCACTGCATTTATCAGAAAACGAAAAGGTTAATCTTTGTGACTGGACAGAGATTTCTACTCAAGCTCATCGCCAGGAGTTTGAAAAGAATTACATTCGTCCTTTGAAGATAAAATATTGTCTTGGGCTGGGCTTTTCAGATATTG
>NZ_JAYMNS010000096.1:0-466 GCF_036941035.1 Candidatus Merdisoma sp. JLR.KK006
GTTGCCCTTGTCCGTGAACTGCTCGATTCGCTCGCTTCCTGCATACACGTGCTTCTGCTCGTATTCCAGCTGGCCGTTGCCCTCGGCAAATACCATCAGGTCGTCGTTCTCGAAGCTGGTGTAATCGATCACGTAATCACGGGCGTAGACCTTTCCGGCGTGGGTGGTATGGGTGTTGTTAATCCGGATGCCCAGTCCGTTGTACGTGTAGGCAGATTTGTCCCCTTTCCAGTTGGTTCCCTCCACCATGCGGTTTGTTTCGTCATAAACGTAGGATCGGCTGGCTTTCTTGCCGATTTCCGCCGTGCGGTTGCCCCGCTTGTCGTAGGTGTAGGTGTAACTCTCGTTGCCGTCCTTTTTCTGTACTAACTGGTTCAGCTCGTTATACTGATAGTCTACCACATGGTTCTTCGCCTTTTCAAGCACCAGGTTCCCCAGCGTGTCGTAGGTGTAGGTGGTCGTGGTA
>NZ_JAYMNS010000097.1:0-466 GCF_036941035.1 Candidatus Merdisoma sp. JLR.KK006
ATTTCCCTTGTCCGTGAACTGCTCGATTCGCTCGCTTCCTGCATACACGTGCTTCTGCTCATATTCAAGCTGGCCGTTGCCCTCGGCAAACACCATCAGGTCGTCGTTCTCGAAGCTGGTGTAATCAATCACGTAATCACGGGCGTAGACCTTTCCGGCATGGGTGGTATGGATGTTGTTGATCCGGATGCCCAGTCCGTTGTACGTGTAGGCGGATTTGTCTCCCTTCCAGTTGGTTCCCTCCACCATGCGGTTTGTTTCGTCGTAAACGTAGGATCGACTGGATTTTTTGCCTATTTCCGCCGTGCGGTTGCCCCGCTTGTCGTAGGTGTAGGTGTAAACCTCGTTTTTGTCTTTCTTCTGAACGAGTTGGTTCAGCTCATTATACTGATAGTCTACCACATGGTTCTTCGCCTTTTCAAGCACCAGGTTCCCCAGCGTGTCGTAGGTGTAGGTGGTCGTGGTG
>NZ_JAYMNS010000098.1:0-435 GCF_036941035.1 Candidatus Merdisoma sp. JLR.KK006
CATGAGTTTCCGGACGTGTATGTTCATCGGTTTGGACAGAAATCGGACACGGGGCTTAAGGCAGAGCTGTTGCAGAAATATATTTTTATCCCTATTGACATTTTTAAGAAAACACAGCAAAATAAAGATGTAACAGGGAAATTAGATGCATGGCTGCTGTTTTTGAGTACGGATGAGCCGGAGGAGATCATAAAGCTTATCAAAGCCTATCCGGAATTCAAGCCCATGTACCAGCAGGCGTATGAGATATGCCGGAACATGGAGGTTGTGATGGGATTTTTTTCAGAGGAACTGCGGGAAATGGACCGGAATACGGTACAATTGATGATTGATGAGATGCAGGAAGAACTGGATCGGAAGCGTGGAGAGCTGGAGAAGACGAGCGAGGAACTGGCTCGGAATAAAGAGGAATTAACACAAAGCAAAGAGGAATTA
>NZ_JAYMNS010000099.1:0-383 GCF_036941035.1 Candidatus Merdisoma sp. JLR.KK006
ATGAATCGGTACACAGTATCCTTTGCAAACCCAGGAGAATTTTTTCCGGTAATCAGACTCATGTACATACTTCTATTAGAGAAAATCAGCAAAAAAAGATACTGAAAAATCTCAACAGCAGGAATTCCTTTTTTCTTATAAGCGTTAGATGCCTTCAATGCAGAAGAAATATGGAATCTTGTAAAAAATCTTTTGATAGATTTCGAAATCTGATTATCATTCTGGTTTACTTGTGTTATACTTTTATTCATAGCATGAGCCTCCGGTTTAATTGTTTTTCGACAACTCAATTATACCAAACCAGACGGTTTCATGCTATTTTATTGCCAGTTTTTATTGAATTTTCAAGGTGCATCTGTGCTTATTCAAATGCGAAGTTTGAG